>NZ_RFFI01000074.1 GCF_003696205.1 Cellulomonas triticagri | reverse complement strand
GGCGGCGGTGCCGTCGGCGCAGGGTTCGACGGCACCGGACCCAGCAACACCCAGCCCGACGCCGCGGGTCCCGCGGACGCGTCGGACGAGGGTGGGCTCGGCGCGCGGCGCCGCACCGGTCCCGCGCCCGACCTCGCCGACCCGGGCCACGGTCCGAGCCTCGCGCGCGGCATCGCGCACGCCCTCGTCGTCGCGCCCCGCTGGGGCATCCTCGGCGGGTCGCTCTACCTGCTGTCCAGCCTGTTCGCCGCGCAGGGCGCCCTGACCGGGTTCCTGTGGGGGCGGACCGTCGACGGCCTGCGCTCCGGTGCGGGTGTGGTGGCCCTCGTGGTCGCCCTGGTCGTGGTGCTGCTGCTGGTCGCGCCCGCGAACTCGCTGGCGTTCCGGCTGTACCCGAAGTGGTGGATCGAGAACCTGCTGCGGGTGCGGATGTCCGTGCTGGTCGGCCAGACGCGGCAGCACCGGCTGCGCCGCACCCCGCCCGGGGAGGTCGTCGCGCGTGCCCTCGACGGCGACCGGTTCGTGCTCTACGCCGACCGCTGGGTGGACCTCGTCAACGGGCTCGTGGTCGTCGCGGTGACGGCGCTGCTGAGCTGGTCGCTGCTCGCCGGGGCGGTGCTGCTCGCGGTCCTCGTGGTCAGCGCGGCGTGCGCGCTGATCGGGCGGCCCATCGCGGGTCGCTCGGCGACGCGGTCGGCGGCGGCCCGGGCGGGCTTCGGCCGGTCGCTCGTGTCCGCGCTGGACGCGGCGCGCACCGTCAAGCTCGCCGCGCGCACCCCGCAGGTGCACGCCCACCTGGACCGGGTCGACTCCGGTCGGGTGCGGGCCGCGATCTTCGAGCACCGCGTCCAGGCGGTGCTGGACGGCGTGCCGGTCGTCATGGTGCAGATCGGCACCGTCGTGGCCTGGGGCGCGCTGCTCGCCGGCGTCTGGGACCTCGCCACGACGCTGCTCGTCACGGGGGCCGTCGCGGGGCTCGGCTGGTTCGGTCTCGTCGCGGGCGCCGTCTTCACCGAGGCGCCCGGCACCCGCGCGTGGCAGAAGGCCACCGCGACGTTCGCGGGCGGCGCCGACCTCGTGCACCTGCCGCGCGGCGTCGACCTGCGCGCGGGGACCGCCCCGCTGCCCGCACCGGACGCGCGCGACCGGCTCGACCAGGTCGAGCTCCGCGGGCTGTCCGCCGTGCACGACGACGGGACGATCGGCGTCGCGGACGTCGACCTCACGGTGCGGCGCGGCGAGCTCGTGCTGCTGCTCGGGCGCGTCGGGTCCGGCAAGTCGAGCCTGCTCGCGTCCCTGGCGGGGCTGGTCGAGCACATCGGGACGCTGACCTGGAACGGGGACCCCGTCACCGACCCGCAGGCGTTCCTGCGGCCCGGGCGGGTCGCGCACGTCGCGCAGGTGCCGCGCGTGCTGTCGGGGACGTTCGCGGACAACGTCCGGCTCGACCACCCGCGCGAGGTCGACGGCCCGCTCGCGGCCGCGCGCATGGCCGAGGACGTCGCCGAGGCCGGGGGACCGGACGCGCTCGTCGGGCACCGCGGCGTGCGGCTGTCCGGCGGGCAGGTGCAGCGTCTCGCGCTCGCCCGCGCGCTCGCGACCGACGCCGAGCTGCTGCTCGCCGACGACGTGTCCTCGGCGCTCGACGCGAGCACGGAGATCGAGCTCTGGCAGTCCCTGCGGTCGCGGGGCACGACCGTCATCGGGTCGACCTCCAAGCGCGCGGCGCTGTCCCGCGCGGACCGGGTGGTCGTGCTGGAGGACGGTGCCGTGGCCGCCGTCGGGCCGTGGGCCGACCTCGCCCCGCGCTGGGGGCACCTCGCGGGCTGACCGGCCGGGGCGGGACGAACCCGCCCCGGCCCGCCGCCCCCGACGCTAGGCTCGCCGCACGGGACAGCACAGTGCCGGGACCACACCGGCGACGGCGGGGGAGCGCGATGCCGCACGACGACCTGACGGGCAGCACCGGACGGTCGGACGACGACGCCGTTCCTCCCGACCACGCGGCCGTCGACCGCCCGGTGCCCGTCGACCGCCCGGTGCCCGTCGACCGCCCGGGGTCCGGCACGCGAGCGGCGTCGGCGGAGCACCGCACGTCCGGCGACCTCGCCGCCCCGGGTGGTGCACCGGTCGTCCCGCCGACGCTCGGGCTCGACCAGAACCCGCTGGCCCCGGCGCTCCGCGACGGCCCCCGGCGGCACCCCGCGTCGTGGGGCACGCTCGTGCTGGAGGTCGTGCCGTTCCTCGCGCTCGTGGCCGTGGTGCTGTTCTTCGCGACGCGCTGACGGTCCGTCGCTAGGGTCGGCAGATGACCACGCTGATCGCCGAGGACCTGCTGCTCCTGCTGCTGGACGACGAGAAGGGCACGCCCACCTCGTCGTCGCTGGACACGGCGCTCGGTGGCGCGCTGCTGCTGGAGCTCGCCCTCGCGGGCGCCGTGCACGTCCGGGAGCGCACCAGCGTGTGGTCGAGCGCGAAGGTCGTCGTCGACCCCGGGGCGTCGGTGGCGGACCCGGTGCTCGCCGAGGCGCTGCGGCGGGTCGCCGAGCGGGAGCGGGCGGCCTCCGACCTGGTGAACCGGCTCGGCAAGGGAGCGCGCGACGCGCTCGGCGACCGCCTGGTGGAGCGCGGCCTGCTGGTCCGGCAGGAGGACCGGGTGCTGGGGCTGTTCCCCCGTACGCGCTGGCTCGCCGCCGACACGGCGCACGAGGCCGAGGTGCGCCGGGCGCTGACGGCGGTGCTGGTGCAGGGCCTGCAGCCCGACGCCCGGACCGGGGCGCTGGTCGCGCTGCTGTCGTCGGTGGACAAGGCCCCGTCGGCGGTGGATCTCGGGGGCGTCCCCGCGCGGGAGGTGCGGCGGCGCGCGAAGGAGGTCGCGGAGGGCTCCTGGGCGGCGAAGGCCGTGCAGGACGCCGTCGCCGCCGCGATGGCCGCCGTCATGGCGGGGGTGACCGCCGCGACGGTCGCGACCACCACCTCGTCCTGAGCCCGTGCGCCCCGAGGGGCCCTGGGCCCCGGGCCCGTCAGGCCAGGGCGGCCTCGATCGCCTCGACGACCTCGGGCGCGTCCGGGACGGTGCGGGGCCGGAACCGCCGGGCGGTGCCCTGCGTGGGGAGCAGGAACTTCTCGAAGTTCCAGGTGATCCGCCCGGCCTTGCCCTCGTCGTCGGGGATCTCGGTCAGCGACTGGTAGAGCGGGTGCGCGTGCCGACCGTTGAGCTTGGCCTTCTCCAGCATCGGGAACGTCGCGCCCCAGGTCACCGAGCAGTACTCGGCGATGGCGTCGGCGGAGCCGAGCTCCTGGAGGAACTGGTTCGACGGCACGCCGACGACGGTGAAGCCGCGCGGCCCGTACCGGGTGTGCAGGGCTTCGAGCTGCTCGTACTGCGGCGCCAGGCCGCACCGGGAGGCGACGTTGACCACGAGGGCGACGCGGCCGTCGACCACCTCGCCGAAGGTGGTGTCCTGCCCGCGCAGGGTCCGGACGGGGATGTCGGCGAGCTCCATGGTCGCGACGCTACACCCGGCCCGTCAGACGCGGAGCCAGGGCGGGAGCAGCGGCGCGACCAGCACGCCCGCGACGACGACGGCCGCGACGGCGACGACGACGCCGACCGCCAGGAGCGCGTCGCGGCGGTCCAGCGGCACGGGGCGCCACAGGGTCCGTGGCCGGTCGGACAGCCCCCGTGACTCCAGGGCGAGCGCGACCCGCTCGGAGGCCCGCACCTGGTGCACGAGCAGCGCGAACGCGGCGCGTCCCAGCGCCGCGACCCCGGTGCGTGGGGTCCCGTCGCGCCGCAGTGGTGCCCGGACGGCCTGCGCGGCGCGCACGTCGGCCCAGTGCCGGGGGAGACCGGCGAGCATCCGGTGCCCGGCGAGCAGCGCGTACGCGTACCGGGGGCTGAGCCGGGCATGCTGGGTGAGGCTGACCATGAGCGCGCGCGGCGGGGTGCTGGCCAGGAACGCGACGGTCAGGGCGCCGATCACCAGCCCGCGCAGCGCGAGACCGAGCCCGACGACCAGCCCCTCCTGGGTGACCCGCACCGGGGAGTCGAGCAGCACGGTCCCGGGTCGGCTCAGCGCGTTGACGGCCAGCACCCCGAGGGCGAACGACCAGAACGGCACCTGGGCGAGCAGCAGGGCCCGCCCGCGCACCCCCGCGCCGAACCGCGCGACGGCGACCCCGGCGAGGTAGAGCGCCGCGAGCGTGACCGGGTCGAGCAGCACGACCGTCGCCAGCGAGACCGCCAGCAGCAGCCCGGCCTTCACGGTCGGGTTCCGCTCCGCCAGCGCCGTCACCGGGCCACCGCCACGGACCCGGGCCCGGTGCTGCCGACCGGCTCCTCGGCATGACGGACGTCGTCCGCACCACCCGCCCCGGCGAGGTCGCCTGCCAGACCCAGCGCGAGGTCGTCCAGCGCGGTGAGCGCGCCGCGCAGGTGCGCGGCGTCGTGCACGGCGGCGGCGACCCGGCGCAGCAGCGGCGGCACCCGCAGCCGGGCAGCCGCGAGCAGGACGTCGTCCCGGAGCAGCGCGAGGGGATCGAGGTCGGCGAGCACCCGCCCGTCCGCGACGACGAGCACCCGGTCCGCGCACGTCGCCACGGCGCGCAGGTCGTGGCTGCTGAGCAGCACCCCGCGCCCCTCGGCGGCTGCCGCGGCGAGCGCCCGCAGGGTCGTCGTGGTGCCGTGCCGGTCCAGGCCGGCGGTGGGCTCGTCGGCGAGCAGGTGCGCCCGGTCGTGCACCAGGGCGGCGGCGAGGCCGAGGCGGCGCTGCTCACCGACGGACAGCCGGTGCGGGTGCTGCCCGGCGAGCGGGGTCAGGTCGAACCGGTCGAGCGCCGCGGCGACCCGGGCGTCCGTCCCGGGCCCGCGCGGCAGCCCGGCGGCGACCTCCGCGCGCACGGTGACCCGCGTCCACCCGGCGTCCGGACGCTGCGGCACGAACCCCGCACGCGGTCCGGTCACGGTGCCCGCGCGGGGTGGGGCCAGCCGGGCGAGGCAGGTCAGCAGGGTGGACTTCCCGCTGCCGTTCGGCCCCACCAGCGCGACCACCTCGCCGCGGCGCAGCACGAGGTCGACGTCCCGCAGCACCGGTGCGGGCGGGGGACCGACGGCGAGGCCGGCCGCGACGAGCGCGTCGCCGTCCCGCAGGACGCGCCGCGCCGCGGGCGCGATCCGGGCGGCGTGGGCGGGCAGGTCGCCGTCCGGGCCGAGCAGGGCGGTCTCCTCCACGTCGTGGGGGAGCCAGCAGCCCAGCGCGACGAGCTCGCGGGCGCGGGCGGCGGGCAGGTCGCGCGCGGGTCCGTCGTACCGGACCCGGCCGCCCCGGTCGAGCACCACCCAGCGGGCGGGCAGCCCGGCGAGGCCGTCCTCGCCGGCGAGGTCGTCGAGGCGGTGCTCCACGAGGACGCAGGCGGCACCGGAGGCCGTGCGGGCGGTCGCGAGGGCCGCCCGCACGGCCGTGACGCCCGCACCGTCGAGCATCGAGGTGGGCTCGTCCAGCAGCAGCAGCGCCGGACCGGGGGCGAGGGCCGCCGCCAGCGCCACCCGTTGCAGCTCGCCCCCGGACAGCGCGTCCGTGCGCCGCCCGGCGAGGTGCCCGGCGCCGGTCGCGTCGAGCGCCGCCGCGACCGCCGGGCCGATGACGTGCGGCGGGACCCCGACGTTCTCCAGGGGGAACGCGACCTCCTCGGCCGCGTGCGGCAGGCAGACGCCGGTCTCGGGGTCCTGGGCGAGCACCCCGACCGCGTCGGCGAGGTCGGCGACCGCCGCACCGGCCCACGAGCCGTCCGCGCCCCGGGTGGTGCCGACCGTGCGGCCCGCGACGCGCACGCACCCGGTGACGTCGGCGGGCAGCACCTGCGGGACCGCGCCGTGCAGGGCGTGCAGCAGCGTCGACTTGCCCGCGCCCGACGGGCCGAGCAGCAGCACCTCCTCGCCCGGCGCGAGCGCGAGGTCCACGGGGCCGACGCCCGCGCCGGACGGGAGCACGACCTCCAGCCCGCGGACGTCCAGCGGATCAGGCGCGGGATCAGCCCGCACGGCGCACCACCGGCGTCGCCACGCGCTCGTCGGTGACGATCGCGAACCCGTCCAGCACGCCGGTGCGGCGCAGGGCGTCCACCAGCACCCGCGCCAGCAGGCCCCCGAGCAGCACCCCGGAGGCCACCTGCAGCCCGAACCGCAGCGCCAGCACGTCCTGCCCGAACCAGCCGAACCGGAACGCCGACCAGACGAACACCAGCCCCGCGCCGAGCGCCCCGGAGGCCGCGTACCGGGCCCAGCCGAACCGGCGGTACCGACCGAGGGCGAACGGCAGCTCGCTGCCGACCCCCTGGATGAGCGCGGCGACCAGCAGCAGCGGCCCGACGGGGGAGCCGAGGAACACCACCTCGACCACCGACGCGATGACCTCGGCGACCACCCCGACGCCGGGGCGCCGCACGATCGCGACCGCGACGGGCGCGACGATCAGCCACCCGCCGAGCAGGACGTGCTGCGCGAGGTCGCCCGCCGGGCCCATGAGCACCGCGAGGCCGTTCCACGCCTGCACCAGCGCCCAGTAGAGGAACCCGAACGCCACCCCCAGGCCGACCAGCAGCACGATCTCCTTGAGGTCGAGGCGCGCGCGCCGGACCTGCGTCACCCGCCCGGCTCGCTCGGCCCCACCGCCGCGCTCAGGCACGGGCGTGGGACGGGCTGTGCAGGGACAGGGTCAGGTGGCTGGTGACGTGCTGCACGCCGCGGCCGACCGTGGTCCACGCGCCGACGACGGCGGCGAGCACGGTGCCGAGGTCGCCGTCGAGCCGGGTGACGAAGTGCTCCGACCCGCGGACCACGCCGGTGGCGCGCGCCAGGGCGATGGCCGCCTCGATGTCCCGCATGTGGTCGGGCTCGACGCCGGCGCGCACGTCGTCGGCCAGCGGGTAGAGGGCCCACTCACCGGTCACCCGGTAGCCGGTGGTGCGTCCGGCGGGCGGCTCGACGCCGCGGGGGCCGGCGCCGCCCGGCAGGTCGCACACCACCTCGCCCGGGCAGCCGCGGGACAGGTGCACGGTGAGCGACGCGTGCTCGCCGGTGCGGGCGACGGCCTCGCCGAGGTCGGTGAGGTACCGCAGCAGGTCGGCCTCGTGCCCGCCCAGGTAGGTGCTGACGTCGCCGGTCTCCACCACGAGGCCGGAGCGGTCCAGCCCGGCGAGCGCGCCGAGCAGCACCTCGGCGTACCGGTCGGCCATCACGGCGACGGTGACGCGGGCGCCGACGCCGAACCGCAGGGGGTCGGCGGTGAGGTCCGGGGCAGCGGTGGGGTCCGGGGCGGTGGTGACGGGCAGGGGTGCGGGCGGGGTGGTCATCGGCGTCCTCCGGTGCGCGGTCCGCAGCACGGGAGGACGGCGGACGGGTGCCCGGCGCCCTGCGGTTTCGCTTCCTGCGCTGGCATGATCCAGATCAGGTTCAACGGTCGGAGTTCGAGTACTCCCTCTCAGCCCGGCTCACCGGACTCCCGTGCTACGTCCGGCACGCTAGCAGGTGGCCGGGCGCGGTCCGTGGCCGCCGGGGCAACCGCTCCCCGGACGCGGATTGCCACCTGAGGTAAGGCTTGGCTAATGTCCCGTTCGTGCCCGATGCCACCTCCGCCATGGCCGCCGCCGACGTCACGATCGGCTACGGCGGCGACCCCGTCGTCGTCGGCGCCGACGTCGAGCTCGCCGCCGGCCGGGTGACCGCGCTCGTCGGCCCCAACGGCTCGGGCAAGTCGACGCTGCTGCGCGGCATGGCCCGGCTGCAGCGGGTGTCCTCCGGGCGGGTCGAGGTCGCGGGTGCCGACGCCGCCGCGCTGTCGTCCCGGGAGTTCGCCCGGCGCGTCACGCTGCTCGCGCAGTCCCGGCCCACCCCGGCGGGCATCACCGTCCGGGACGCCGTGGAGTTCGGGCGCCACCCGCACCGCCAGGGCTGGCGGGGGACCGACCCGCAGGGCCGCGACGCCATCGACCGCGCCCTGGTGCTCGCCGGGATCGCCGACCTCGCCGGGACGGACGTGGACGCGTTGTCCGGCGGCCAGGTGCAGCGGGTCTGGTTCGCGTCCGCGCTCGCGCAGGACACCGGCGTGCTGCTGCTCGACGAGCCCACCAACCACCTGGACCTGCGGTACCAGGTCGAGGTGCTGGAGCTCGTGCGGGCGCTGGCCGACGACCACGGCGTCGCCGTCGGCGTCGTGCTGCACGACCTGGAGCAGGCCGCCGCCGTCGCTGACCGGGTGCTCGTGCTCAGCGCCGGGCGCGTCGTCGCCGACGGCCCCCCGCAGGAGGCCCTCACCTCCGCGCTGCTCAGCGAGGTCTACGAGATCGACATCGTCGTGCGCGCCGACCCGGGCACCGGGCACCTCGACGTGCACGCACCGCGGCTGCTGCTGCGCCGCCTGACCGCCGCCGAACCCGCGGCCGTCGGGGCCTGAGGCCCCACCCGACCACCGCCGCGCCACCGGTGCGGCGTCCTGGGCGCGACGCGCGGGCGCCCCTCCCTCTCCCGCGCAGACTCGAGGAACCATGACCACGCGACGGACGCTCACGGCCCTGGTGGCCGTCGGCGCGCTGGCCGCCCTGGCCGCGTGCGGCACCACCGACGAGCCGACGACGGACGCGACCTCCGCGCCCGCCTCGGACGCCGGGCCCGTCTCCATCACGGACGACCGCGGCGAGACCGTCGAGCTCGACGCCCCGGCCACCCGCGTGGTGTCGCTGGAGTGGATGCAGACCGAGATGCTCACGTCGCTCGGCGTGACCCCGGTCGGCGCCGCCGACGTCGAGGGCTACACCTCCTGGGTCGGCACCGTCGTCCCGCTGCTCGGCGAGCCCGAGGACGTCGGCACGCGCGGCGAGCCGTCCGTCGAGGCCATCGCCGGGCTGGAGCCCGACCTCATCATCGGCGTGACCTCGTCCATCCCCGAGGGCGCCATGGAGCAGATGGAGCGCATCGCGCCCGTCGCCCTGTTCGACGGCGCGTCCGCCGAGGACCCGATCGGCTACGTCGAGGAGACGTTCCGCTCCGTCGCCACCCTGGTCGGCGCGGACGAGACCGCCGACGAGGTCGTCGCCGCGTCCGAGGCGAAGGTCCAGGAGAACGCCGCGGCCCTGGCCGAGGCCGGCCTCGACGGCACGCCCGTCGTGTTCGCCTCGCCGTACGCCGAGGGCGCCAACGTCACCGTGCGCATGCACGGCCCGCGCTCGGCGTTCCAGGCCGTCGCGGTCGCGATGGGCCTGACCGACGCGTGGACCGACCCGGGCGACGACGGCTACGGCCTGTCCTACGTCGACGTCGAGGGCCTGACCGCCCTGCCCGCCGAGACCCGCTTCCTCTACTGGGGCAACGACAGCGAGGACGACGTCGTGGAGACCACGCTCGCGTCCAACCCGGTCTGGCAGTCGCTGCCGTTCGTGCAGGAGGGCCACGTCTACCGTGCGGGCGTCGGCATCTGGGCCTACGGCGGCCCCGAGTCGCTCGCGGGCTGGTCGGACGACCTGGTGGCCCAGCTCGCCGCCGAGTGAGCGCGTGACCACCACGCCCACCACCACCGCCCGGCGGCCCGGCACCCCCGCGGTGCCGGCCGCCGGCGGCGGCGTGCCCGGGGCTCCCGCACCCCGGCAGCCGCTGCGCACCACCGCCCTGCTCGCGCTGCTGGTGCTGTGGCTCGTCGCCGCGGCCGTCTGGCACCTCACCCAGGGCACCGCCGACGTCACCGTCGGCGAGCTGTGGCGGGCCGCGACCGGGCAGGACGGCCTGGACCAGGCCGCCGCCATCGTCACGGCCTCGCGGTTGCCGCGTCTCGCCGCGGGCGTGCTCGTCGGCTGCGCGCTCGGCGCGTCCGGCGTCGCGCTGCAGGGCGTCGCCCGCAACCCCCTGGCCGCCCCGGACACCCTGGCGGTGAACCAGGGCGCGTACCTCGCGATGACCGTCGTCGCCGTCCTCGGCGGCTCGCTCGGCACCCTGCCCGGCGTGGCGGTCGCGTTCGTCGGCGGCCTCGCCGCGGCGGGCGTGGTGATCGGGCTGTCCGGCGGTGCGGCCGCGTCGCCCGTGCGGCTCGTGCTGGCGGGCTCCGCGATCACCCTCGGCCTGGCGTCCATGACCCAGGCCCTGCTCGTGCTGTTCCCCTGGGAGACCCAGGGCCTGTTCGCCTGGGGCGCGGGCTCGCTCGCCCAGAACGGCATGGGCACCGTCCGCACCGTCGCGCCGCTGGTGGCCGTCGGGTTCCTCGGCCTGCTGCTCGTCGCCCGGCGGCTCGACCTGCTCCAGCTCGGCGACGACTCCGCGCGCGCGCTCGGCGTCGACGTCGCCCGCACCCGCCTCGTCACGGTCGTCCTCGCCGTCCTCCTCGCGACCAGCGCCGTCGCCGTCACCGGCCCCATCGGCTTCGTCGGGCTGTGCGCCCCGCTGATCGTGCGGCTGCTCGCGACCCGCGTCCGGTCCCTGGCCCGGCACCGGGTGCTCATCCCCGCCGCGGCCGTCGCCGGGACCGCCCTCGTGCTCACCGCCGACGTCGCCCTGCGGGCCGTGTTCGGCCCGGTCAGCGGCGTGACCGTCCCGACCGGCGTCGTCACCAGCCTGATCGGCGCGACCGCCCTGGTGGTCCTGGCGCGGCGCGCCCGTGCCGCGCTCGAGCCGGACACCCTCATCACCCTGCGCGCGGGCAACGCGCTGGCCCGCCGGCTGCCGTGGGTCGTCCTCGGCTCCGGGGTGCTGGTGCTGGTCGTCGCGCTGGTCGCCGGGGTGCTGCTCGGCGACTCCACCGTGCTGCTCGGCGACGTCGCGAACTGGCTCTCCGGCCGCGCCTCGGTGCGGCTCGACATCATCTTCGACTCCCGGGTGCCGCGCGTCGCCGCCGCCGCGCTCGCCGGCGCGTGCCTCGCCCTCGCGGGCGCGCTCGTGCAGACCGTCAGCCGCAACCCGCTCGCCGACCCCGGGGTGCTGGGCATCAGCCACGCCGCCGGACTCGGCGCCGTCCTCGTCATCGTCCTCACCACGGGGCCGTCGTTCGCCGCCGTCTTCGGCGGTGCGCTCGCCGGGGCCGTGCTCGCCGGGCTGCTCGTGTTCGGCTTCAGCGCCGGCACGGGCGCGTCCGCCGGACGCATGGTGCTCGTCGGCCTCGGCACCGGCGCCGCCGCCAGCGCGCTCACGACGCTGCTCCTGGTCCGCACCGACCCGTGGAACCAGAACCGGGCGATCACCTGGCTCGGCGGCTCCACGTTCGGGGCGGGCACCCCGCAGCTCGTGCCGATGGCGGTCGTGCTCGTCGTCGGCCTGGTGGTCGTCGCCCGCACGCACCGGGACCTGGACCTCGTGCAGGTCGACGACGTCACGCCGCGCGTGCTCGGCGTCGACCTCGGCCGGTCCCGGCACCTGCACATCGCCGTGGCCGTGCTGCTCACCGCCGCGGCCTCGGCCGCCATCGGGCCGATCGCGTTCGTGGGGCTGGTCGCCCCGCACGCCGCGCGCATGCTCATCGGCAAGCGGCACCGGTGGCAGATCCCGATGACCGTGCTGCTCGGTGCCGCGCTGGTCTGCGTCGCCGACGTCGTCGGGCGCACCGCCATCGCCCCCGCGCAGCTGCCCGCCGGGCTGGTCACCGCCGTCGTCGGGACGCCGTACTTCCTCTGGCTGCTGTGGCGGATGCGCGCCACCGCCCGCCGCTAGCACCACCGCCAGGAGAGTCGTGCCGCACGTCGCCCTGATCACCACCGCCCACCCGCTGCCCGCCGTCGCGGTCGCCGGGCTCCCGTCCGGCGCGCTCGTGCTCCGGCACCGGGCCCGCCCGGACGGTCCCGCGTGGACGGGGCTCGTCGCCGTCCCGATCGGCCCGGACGCGGGAGCGGAGGGCGTCCTCGACCTCGTGGACGCCCTCGGCGTCCGCCCGGAGCGCGCCGCGCTCGGTCGCGTCCAGCCCGGGCTCGACCTGTGGGCTCCCGGCGCCGCGCGCGGCCCTGCGGTGCACGTGACGGAGTACATCACCTCCGACCCCACGCACCGCGAGGGCTACTACGGCAGCCAGGGCGCGGTCTCCGGCCCCGCCATGCGGGACCTGTGGCAGGGCGGCCTCGTGCAGCGGTTCGTCGGCGTCGAGGTGCTGCACGACGTCGTCCCCGGTCCCGGCGACGACACCCCGTGGGACCTGCTGCACGTCACGTCGTTCTCGCTGGCCGCGCTGCCGCGGATGCTCGGGTGGCGACGGCTGTTCGACCAGCACGCCCAGGCGGCCGGGTACCCGGACATGCGCAGCCTCTCCGCCCGGTGGGCGGGGCAGCGCACCATGCACCAGGTCCGGTCGCGGCTGCTGCGGGGGCCGGGGCGGGCCTGACCCCCGCTCCTGAGAGGACTCAGGTCGCGAACACCGCGATGGCGGTCGCGATGCCGGCGATGGTGACCGCGACGACGAGGAGCGCGAGCAGGACCGGATGCCGGTCGGTCCACAGGCTGGCCCCGGGGTAGAGCGTGTCGAGCTCGTGAGCGTCGGGACGGCGGGTGTCGTACCGCACCTCCACCCCGCACTCCCGCAGCAGCGCCTGCGTGTCGGCCCGGTCCCACAGCCCGTGGTGCGCCACGAGCGCCGCCCGCACCGTGCCGTCCTCGGCGAGGAGCAGGTACCTGCTCTGGCCCCGCTGCTTCATGCGCACCACGACCAGGCGCGCGGCTCCGGACAGGTCCCACGACCGGTCGACGAGCACGCCGCGCACGTCGAGCAGCAGGGCGCCGTCGGCGCCGAGCGCGAGCCGGCTGCGCGCGCGGACCGTACCGCGCACCAGGAGCACGCCCACGACGAGCCACAGGGCGTACAGGGCGAGCGCCTGCCGGGTCCACGGGCCCGCCGAGAGGATCTCCACGCTCACGCTGGTGGCGCCGCCGCGACGGCCGGGGAGGACGAGCAGCAGGCCGCCCAGCACGAGGAACGCCCATCGCGGCGGGCGCGCCGTCACCGAGCGCACGACGGACGGCGCCGACCTCGAACGCGTGCCGGTCACGACGTCCCTCCTCCCACCTGCGGTCCTCCTGGGTGATCGGCAGCCACGCCGGTCGGCATGAGCGCGCACCGGTCCGGCGCCGCGAGAGGATCGGGTCATGACGCACGCACCGGACCCCGCCGACGACCACTGGTCCGCCGTCGCGCAGGACTGGGCCGACCTGTGGGGGACGTTCACCGACCCTGCCCGTCGCGCCCTGCTCGCGGCCACGGGCACCGGTCCGGGCACCCGGCTGCTCGATGTCGGCTGCGGCACCGGCGAGCTGCTGGCCCTCGCGGCGTCCGCGGGTGCGGCGGTGTCCGGGGCCGACGCGTCGCCGGGGATGGTGGACCGGGCGCGGGCGGCCGCACCGGGCGCGGACGTGCGGGTCGCCCCGGCCGAGGCGCTGCCGTGGCCGGACGGCTCGGTGGACGTCGTGACGTTCGTCAACGTCCTGGCCCTCACCGACGACCACGAGGCCGCGCTCGCCGAGGCGGTGCGCGTGCTCCGCCCGGGCGGGCTGCTCGCGGTCTGCGGGTGGGCGGAGCGGGAGACCAACGACCTCGCCGTGGTGCACGCGGCGCTGGCCGCGGACGACGGGGAGCCCGTCGACCCGGACGAGCCCGAGGACCCGTGGCACGAGGAGGCCCCGGTGCGCGGCGTCCTCACCGACGCCGGGCTCACGGTGGAGCACGTGGAGGTCGTCGAGGTGCCGTGGGCGGTGCGCGACGTGGACGCGGTGGTCCGGGGCGTGCTGCTGGGGGAGGACGCGGCGGGCGTCGCCGAGCGCGGACCGGTGGTCCGGGCGGCGGCGGAGCCGTTCCGGGCGCCGGACGGCGGCTACCGGTTCCGCGTCGCGGCGCGGCTGCTGGTCGCGCGGACGCCCGCGCGCTGACCCGGGCTCAGCGCCCCGCGTGCTCCCGGAGGAAGTCCCGGACGGCGGTCGCCGCCTCGGGGCTGTCCAGGTGCAGGCCGTGCCCCGCGTCGGGCAGCAGCACTAGCCGCGCCCCGGGGATGCCCGCCGCGAGGCGTCTCGCGGAGTCGGGGGCGGCGAGCCGGTCGCGCCCGCCGTGCACGACGAGGGTCGGCGCGGTGATCCGCGGCAGCACGGCGACGGTGTCGTGCTCCGTGCTCGCCCGGTAGAGCCCGCGCAGCACGCGCCGGGGGGCGTCGAGCGTGAAGAACGTCCGGACCTCGTCGGCGTGCGCGGCGACCCAGCCGGCGTCGAAGAACAGGGCGGTGCGCGCCTCGGCGTCCCGGCCGATCAGCAGCCGGTGCGCGGCCTCGTCGCGGGGCACCCCGTCGGCGGTCCCGGCGCTGGTGGCGAGCAGGGTGAGCGACGCGACCCGCTCGGGGTGGTCGACGGCGAGCCACTGCGCGATCTTCCCGCCCATGGAGTGCCCGACGACCTGGACCCGGTCCACCCCCGCGGCGTCGAGCACGGCGCGGACGTCCTGGGCGAGCGCGCGGGTGGTCCAGCGGTCCTCGGCGTCGGACGCGGGGTCGACGGGGCGGTTGGTGCCCGCGACCGGGCCGGAGCCGCCGACGCCGCGCTGCTCGCCGCGCAGGACCCGGAACTCGGTGGCGAGGTCCGCGGCGACCCGGTCCCACCCGGCGGCGGGGGTGGCCTGGCCCTGGAGCAGCAGCACCGGGGGACCGGAGCCCTCCTCCTGCCAGAGCAGCGTGATCCCGTCGTCGGCGCGCGCGGACCGGCGGTCGGGCGCGTGCACCGCGGCCGCGGGGGTCGGCGTGCTGGGGGGTGCGTCGGTCACCGGGTGACGCTAACCGACCGGGCCGCGCGCCGTCGTCCTGGACCACCTGGCGGTCCCTCGCGAGCGGAGTCACAGTGCCCCTTGTGACCTGTTTTCACCCGATTCAGCGGTTGAGTCAAGGGCAGCGCTTTCCGATGGCCAGGCATGGGCGGGATGCAGGAGGGGCCGGGGGGCGACCGTGACGTCGCCACGCGCGACCACCTGGCCATCGGCCTGCTCGTCATGGCGGTCGTCACGACGCTCGGCGGCGTGTGGCCCGCGGACCCGCAGTCGCCCGTGCAGTGGTGGCTGGTGGTCTCCGCCGTCGACCTCGTGCTGTGCGGCCTGCTGCTGACCCTGCCGCCGCACCAGCGCAGCACCCAGGCGGTCGTCATCGCGGGCGTCGTGGTCTCGGCGGCGCTCGTCTCGACCTGCCACACCGCGCAGGGGGTCCTCGTCTTCGCCCTCGGGTTCGTCGTCGCCGGGCAGTTCGCGGCGTACGCGCTGGAGCGGCGCCGCGCGGCGGTGGTCGCCGGGGTCGTCGTGGCCGCCATCGCGCTGTCCGCGACGTTCGCCCCCGCCTCCGTGCACCCCGTGATCGTCCTGGTGGCGTGCGTGCTCGCCCTGCTGTCGTGCTGGCTGATGGCGTCCCAGTCCGACCAGCTGCGCCAGCAGGCCCGCACCGACCACTTGACCGGCGCCCTGAACCGCGGGGCCTTCTACGACCGGGCGGTGGACCTCGTCCCGCGGGCCCTGCGCACCGGGACGCCGCTGAGCGCGGTCGCGTTCGACATCGACGACTTCAAGGTCGTCAACGACCGGCACGGGCACCTCGGCGCCGACGACCTCATGGCCGCGCTCACCGCGGCGTGGCGTGCCGAGCTGCCGCCCGGGGCCGTCCTCGGCCGGGTCGGCGGCGACGAGTTCCTCGTGCTGCTGCCGGGCGTGCTCGAGGTCGACGCGCGGCGCTGGGCGGCGCTGGCGTCCTCGTGGGGCGTGCTGTCGTCCAGCGCGGGCGTCGCCACGCTGCGGCCCGACGACTCCGTGCGCAGCCTGCTGGACCGGGCCGACGCCGACCTGTTCGCCGCCAAGGACGCGCGCCGCACGTACGCGGGCAACCTCTAGCGCGCCAGCACCTCCACGGCACCCGCGAACACCCGGGGCAGCCGCACCGCCGCGGGCACCAGCGCGGGGCGCAGCGGCGAGGTCGCGGCGGCGACCAGCGTGGACGTCAGCAGCCGGTAGTCCCGGGTGGCCGCGCGCCAGGCCCGCTCGTACCCGGCGGCGTCGTCCAGCAGCGTCACCGCCGCGCGCGCCTGCGCGAACCCGAGCCGCAGGCCCTCGCCCGTCAGCGCGTCGACGTAGCCGCTCGCGTCCCCGACCAGCCGCACCCGCCCCGCCGTCCGGGCCCGGGTGCGCTGACGCAGCGGCCCCGCGCCGCGGTCGGGGCCGTCGGGCTCGGCGTCCGCCAGGCGTCCGGCGAGCGCCGGGTGGGCGGCCAGCTCGGCATCCACGTCGATGGGCGCGGGTCCGAGCAGCGCGACCCCGACGAGGTCGGGGCCCACCGGCGTGACGTAGGCCTCCGTGCGCGGGCCCCAGTGCACCTCGACGAGGTCGGTCCACGGTGCGACCCGCAGGTGCCGCCGCACCCCGTACCGCCGGGTGCGGCGCGGTGCGGGTGCCTCCAGACCGGCGAGGCGCCGGACCGTGGAGTGCAGCCCGTCGCAGCCGAGCAGCCACCGGGCGCGCACCCCGGCGGCCTCGACGCCGTCGGCGTCCTGGTGCAGCGCCCGCACCCGCGCGGCGACCCGCTCCACCCCGAGCGCGGCAGCGCGGTCGGCCAGCGCCGCGTGCAGGGCGGTGCGGCGCACCCCGCGGCCGGGGGGTCCGGCGAACCGGTGCTCCGCGCGCTGCGGTCCCCGGACGTAGGCGATGCCGGCGAGCGGCCGTCCCGGCGGGTCGACGCCCAGCCGGTCCAGGGCGGTGACGGCGCGCGGCATCAGCCCCTCGCCGCAGGCCTTGTCCACCGGGCCGGGCCGGGGCTCGGCGACCACGACCGTCAGCCCGGCCAGGCGCGCCTCGATCGCGGCGGCCAGGCCGACCGGTCCGCCGCCGACGACGAGGACGTCCGCGTCGGACCCGGTCACGGTGCGGCGGCGCCGCGCGCGAGGGCGGCCCGCAGCGCACGCTCCTCGGCGGGGATGCGGAAGCCGAGCAGCAGCACGGCGTTCAGGACGGTGAACGCGACCGCCGTGACCCAGGCGGTGTGCACCAGCGGCAGCGCGATGCCCTCCACGACCACGGCCACGTAGTTGGGGTGCGCGAGCCACCGGTACGGACCACCGGTGACGAGTGGCAGCCCGGGGACGACGATCACCCGGGTGTTCCAGCGCGGGCCGAGCGTCGCGATGCACCACCACCGCAGGGCCTGGCTGGCGAGCACCAGGGCGAGCATCGGCCAGCCGAGCCACGGCAGGAACGGCCGGTCCGCGACGTGCGCCTCCACCACGCAGGCCACCAGCAGCCCGGTGTGCAGGGCGACCATCGGCGGGAAGTGGCCCCGGCCGGACTCGACGCCGCCACGGGCGGCCGACCACCGGGCGTGCCGCGCGGACACCACGAGCTCGGCCAGCCGCTCCCCGGCGGTGAGGGCGACGAGCACGTCGAACCAGGCGAGCGCGGTCACCGCGCCCCCTCGGCGTCGTCCCCGCCGCCGGGCCAGCGCAGCGCGACCAGCTCGGCCCCGACGCCGGGGCCGAACGCCAGCAGCACCCCCAGCGCGCCCGGCGGGGGCGGGTCGTCCAGGGTCGCGGCGAGCACGTGCAGCACCGCCGCGGACGACAGGTTCCCGGTGCGCGCGAGCACGTCGCGGCTCGCCGCCAGGGCGTCCGGGGGCGCGCCGACCGCGTCCTGCACGGCGTCGAGGATCCGGGGACCGCCCGGGTGCACCACCCAGCGGTCGACGTCGGCGGCCGTGCGGCCCAGCGGGTCGAGCAGCGCGGCCACGTCCTGCGCGGCGTGCTGCGCGACGGTCTCCGCCAGCCCGCCCGACAGCACGATCCGCAGCCCCGACGCGCCGACCCGCCAGCCGAGGTCCCCGGCGGTGCCCGGGTAGAGCACGCTGCGCGTCCCCACCACCTCCGGGCCGTCGAGCCCGAGCGCCGCCGCGCGGCGGTCGCCGAGCAGCACCACCGCCGCCGCGCCGTCCCCGAACAGCCCGCTCGCCACGAGGTTGGCCGTCGCGTCGTCGTCGGACTGCAGCGTCAGCGAGCACAGCTCCACCGACAGCAGCACCGCGACCTCGTCCGGGTGGCCCGCCAGGTGCTCGTGCACCCGGGCGAGGCCCGCGGCCCCGCCCGCGCAGCCCAGCCCGAAGCTCGGCACGCGCCGCACGTCGGGCCGCAGGCCCACCCGCTCGACCAGCAGCGCGTCCAGCGACGGCGCCGAGACGCCCGTCACCGTCGTGAAGAACAGGTGGTCCACGTCCGTCGGCCGCAGGCCGACCGCCCGCAGCGCCCGGTCCACGGCCGTCGCGGCGAGGTCCAGGCCCTCGCGCAGGTAGACGTCGTTCGCCTCGCCGAACGAGCCGAGGGCCGCGTACTTCTCCAGCGGGAGGACCAGTTGCCGCGTGCGGACGCCCGACGACGCGTGCACCCGCTCCAGCAGGGCCCGGCGGCGGGGGTCGGAGGTCACCAGCCCGGCGATCTCGGCGGTGATGTCCGCCTGCGGGTAGGCGTGCTCGGGGAGCACCGGTGCTACCTGCACGACGCGCGACATGCGGGGATCCTCTCGCGCGGCCTCGCCGCCCGCGACCGGGCGCGGGGACGCGAGCGCTCAGGCCGTGACGAGCGCGACGACCGCGAGCGCCGCCACGAGCATCGCCCCGGTGAACGGCCACCGGCTGCGGGGCCGGGCGAGCGCGACCGCGACCGCGGAGGCTGCGAGGGCCGCAGCTCCGGCGATGACCAGCCACCCGAGCGCTTCCGGTGCACCGGCCGGTCCGAGCACGACGACGAGCACGGCCACCAGCAGGGTCGCCGCGGCCGCGAGCGCGGTCCCGCGCCGACCCAGCCGGTGCGGCAGTCCCCGGACGCCCGTGGCGGCGTCGTCCTCCAGGTCGGGCAGCGTGTTCGCCAGGTGCGCGCCCACGCCGAGCAGCGCCGCGCCCGCCGTGGTCCACCCGGGTGCCAGGTGCGGGTCCGGTGCCGCGAGCGTCGCGACGGACGGCAGCCCACCGAACGCCAGGGCGTAGGGCGCCCAGGACCAGGCGGTGGACTTGAGGCGCGCGTTGTACGCCCACGCCGCGGCGACGAGCGCGGTGTGCAGGGCGACCACCGCGCCGCCCAGGGGCACCGCGAGGAGCACGCTCGCCGCCACCGCCGCGAGCGCCGCGACCCGCAGCGTCGTGGGGGAGACCTCGCCCCGGACGACGGGCTTGTCGGTGCGCCCGACGGTGACGTCGCGGGCGGCGTCCAGCCAGTCGTTCGACCACCCCACGGACAGCTGCCCCGCGAGGACCACGAGCGTGACCAGCGCGGCACGCCCCGCGCCCAGCCCGACGGCGCCCAGGGCGTAGGCGCCCGCGAACAGCGTCACCGCCGCCGCGGGGGGCGCGTGGGCGGCCCGGACGAGGCCGGTCGCGCGGCGCACGGTCTGCGGCATCGCGAGGCCCTCCCGGCGGGTCGGCCGGGGGTGGGTCCGCCCGGGTGGCGCCATCGTGCCGCACGGGCGCGCGGCCCGCCCGACCAGCGGGAGCACGGGCGCCGCGCCCCGAGGTCGGTGCCGCCGTCAGTCCGGCAGCCGGGGCACCTCGAGGCCGCTCCCGGTGCGCAGCAGCGTCCCCCGCACGAGCGCCCCGGTGCCGAACTGCTCCGCGACGGCGTCGACCGCCGCGTCCAGGCCCGACCGGTCGGGACCGTCGAGGTCGAGCTGCGGCTGCACCCAGGTGTCCGCCTCCAGGCCGGTGAGCGCGACGCCGACCAGCGTGATCCCGCGCTCCCGCACCAGGGGTGCGGCCTCGGCGAGCAGCGCGGCGGCGGTCGCGGCGAGCAGGTCGCCCGAGGCCGTCGCGTGCGGGAGCGTCCGGGACCGCGTCGCCCGGGTGTAGTCGGCGAACCGCAGGCGCAGCACCACCGTGCGGGCGGTGCGGTGCGCGCCGCGCAGCCGCCGCGCGACCCGGTCCACCAGGCCGAGCAGGGCCGCGTGCACCTGCTCGGGCCGGTGCGGTCCGGGGCCGAGCGCCCGCTGCGCGCCGACCGAGGACCGTCGGCGCCCGGTCTGCACCCGCTCCGGGGTGCGGCCGTGCACGACGGCGTGCAGGTGGCGACCCATGGCGGGGCCCAGCGCGGCGACGAGCACCTCGCGGGGCAGCGCCGCGACGTCCCCGGCGGTCGTCAGACCGTAGGCGTGCAGGCGGCGGGCGGTGACCTCGCCGACGCCCCACAGCACCTCCAGCGGCAGGGGGTGCAGGAACGCGCGCTCGCGCTCCGGCTCGACGAGCAGCAGGCCGTCCGGCTTCGCGACGCGGCTGGCGACCTTCGCCAGGAACGGGGTGCGCGCCACCCCGACCGTGATGGTCAGCCCGACCTCCGCCCGGACGCGTCGACGCAGGCGCGCGCCGATCTCGACCGGCGGCGCGTCGATCCGGTGCAGGCCGTGCACGTCGAGGAACGCCTCGTCGATCGAGACGCCCTGCACCCGCGGCGTCGTGTCCGCGAAGATCGCGAACACCGCGCGGCTCGCCGCCGTGTACGCGTCGAACCGCGGGCGGACCACCACCAGACCCGGGCACAGCGACCGCGCCTGCCGTGCGCTCATCGCGGTGCGGACGCCCCGGCGCTTCGCCTCGTACGAGGCCGCGAGCACCACCCCGCCGCCCACCGCGACCGGGCGGCCGCGCAGCCGGGGGTCGTCGCGCTGCTCGACCGACGCGTAGAAGGCGTCGAGGTCGGCGTGCAGCACGGTGGCACGACCGGCGGGGGCGGGATTCATAGAACACATGTTCGACCGAGGGTCTGACACGGCGGCCGTCCGGCGGCACGGGCACGAGGGGAGAGGATGGGGCGATGAGCACGAGCACCGACGCCGTCCCCGTCCCGTCCCCGCGTCCCGTCCGGCTGGTCCGCGACGTCCGGCCCTGGGGCGGCCCGGCCGTGGACGTGCACGTCGCCGACGGCGTGATCACCGCGCTCACGCCCGTGGCCGACCGACGCCCCGAGGACACCCCGACCGGTACGACCGACCCCGGGGTGGTCGACGGGCGGGGCCTGCTCGCGCTGCCCGGGATCGTCAACGCGCACGCGCACGTCGACAAGTCCTGGTGGGGGCTGCCCTGGCAGTCCTACGGCGGCGAGGGCGGCACGGACGGCCGCATCCGGCACGAGCGCGCCCGGCGCGACGACCTCGGCATCCCCGGCGTCCGCCCCACCGCCGCCGTGCTGGCCGAGATGGTCCGGCACGGCACCACCGCGATCCGCACCCACGTGGACGTGGACCTCGGCGTCGGGCTGCGCGGCGTCGAGGCCGTGCGCGAGGCCGCCGCCGCGTACGAGGGCGCGCTCCAGGTCGACGTCGTGGCGTTCCCGCAGGACGGCGTGCTGCGCCGCCCCGGCGTGCTCGACCTGCTGCACGCGGCGGCCCGCGCGGGCGTGCAGCACGTGGGCGGCCTCGACCCCGCCACCATCGACCGCGACCCCGTCGGCCAGGTGGACGCCGTGCTCGGCCTCGCCGCCGAGCACGGGATCGGCGTCGACCTGCACCTGCACGACCCCGCGGACCTCGGCGCGTTCCAGATCGAGCTCGTCGCCGAGCGCACCGAGCGCCTCGGCCTGCAGGGCCGCGTGACCATCGCGCACGGGTTCGCCGTCGCCCAGCTGCCCGACGAGCGCCGCGCCGACCTGCTCGCCCGGATGGGTGCGGCCGGGATCGCCATGACCACCGTCGCGCCGCTGCGGCTGCCGCAGCTGCCGGTGCGGGAGCTCGCCGCCGCCGGGGTCCGGCTCGGGCTGGGCACCGACGGCATCCGGGACCTGTGGAGCCCCTACGGCACCGGGGACACCCTCGGCATCGCCTGGCAGTACGCGCGCGCCGGGAGCCTGGTGCGCGACGAGGACCTGCTCGCCGTGGTGCGGCACGCCACCAGCGACGGCGCCTGGGCCGTCGGGCGCGAGCGGCACGACCTCGTCGTGGGCGCCCGGGCCGACCTGGTGCTGCTCGACGCCGAGAACCCCATGGACGCCCTCGTGCGCACCCCGCCGCGCGAGCTCGTCGTCGGGGCGGGACGGGTGCTCGCCGAGCGCGGCTGACCTCCCCACCGGGCGGCGCCGGTCCCCGCGCGCCAGCATGGGCGCATGACTGCTCCCGACGCGGACCACCCCGACCACCGCGACAGCCCCGACGGCACCGGCACCGACCGGCCCGACCCCGCGCACCTGCCGCCCGCGGGGGTGCCGGACGACGTCGTGGCGGCGGTCGGCGGGGTCACCGCGGCGTTCGAGGTGGTCGAGCACGCGCGCGGGATGCTGTACGCGTTCCACCGGCTCGTCGGCCGGGCCGACGCGGAGCTCGCCGAGGCCCTCGACCGGCTGGCGGACGCCGGGCACCCGGACCTCGCCGACGCCGTGCGCGCGGAGGTCGTCGGGCGCAACGTCCTGCCCGGCCGGTGGACGTTCCAGGTCGTCGAGGAGTTCGACGACGGGTACTACCGGGCGTTCGGCGACGCGGAGCGCCTGGTCCGGGACCGGCTGGTGGCCGGGCGCCGGCACGTGCACGAGTCGCAGCTGAAGGAGCGCAACCGCACGCCCGGCCTGCCGGGGCACGCCTCGCGGCCCGGCTGACCCGCAGCGGTGTGGGTGGTCGACGCGCGGCGCTGAGTGGCGGCGGCCCGCGCACCCTGGCGGGGCGTGCTCGCGCGCCGTCCAGCGCGCGGCACGGCG
>NZ_RFFI01000073.1 GCF_003696205.1 Cellulomonas triticagri | reverse complement strand
CCCGGCCGGTGGCCAGCAGCAGCGCGGCGAGCGCGGTGGCGCCGCCGTGCACGCGCACGACGGCGGTGAGCTGGGCGTCGCTCGGGTGCCGGTAGGTGTCCAGGGCCCCGCCGAGCGCGCCGACGGGCACCTTGGCGGTCAGCCGGTCGACCGCGCCGCGCGCGACGACGACGTGCGGGGCGGGACGGCGCAGGGCGTCCACCCCCTCGCCCAGGAACCACGACGCGAGCAGCGGTCGGGCGATGCGGCGCAGCAGCATGACGTCCTCCTCCCGGCGTCCCGCGACGCGCGGGGTGCCTGGTGACCAACCTATCCGGGACGGCCGCGCCGCGCCCCCGCGTCGTCCCCAGGTCCGCGAAACGACCCTTGACACGCCCGCTGCGGGTTGCCACGCTGCTAAAGCGCTTTAGTTCGCCTTGACCGTGATGCAACGACGCACACCGAAAGAGGTACCCCCCATGAGGCTCACCACCCGGACGGCCGTGGCGGCGACGGCCGCCGCGCTCCTGCTCTCCTCGTGCGCGCTCTCCGGCACCAGCACCGAGACGCGCGACCCCCTCGACGCCGAGGGCGAGATCACGGGGGAGGTGTCCCTGCAGACGTGGGCGCTCAAGCCCCGGTTCACCGCCTACGTCGAGGGCGTGATCGCCGCCTTCGAGGACGAGTACCCCGGCACGTCGGTGACCTGGCTCGACCAGCCCGGCGAGGGCTACGCGGAGAAGGTGCTGTCCCAGGCCACGGCGGGCGAGCTGCCGGACGTGACGAACCTGCCGCCGGACATGGCGCTGCCGCTGGCGCGGGAGGGCGTGCTGCTCGACCTCGACCAGGTCGAGGACGACCTGGCGGGCACCTACGTGGAGGGCGGACTCGGCGCCTACGCGTTCGCCGGGCTGGAGGGGACGTACGGGTACCCCTGGTACCTGACGACGGACCTCAACTACTGGAACGCCGACATGCTCGCGGCCGGCGGTCTGGACGCCGCCGACCCGCCGACCGACCTCGACTCGCTGATCGACCAGGCGCGCACGCTGAAGGACGCGACCGGTGCCTACCTGATGAGCCGCAAGCCCGGCATGAACGACCTGGTGTCGGCCGGCATCCCCGTGCTGTCGGACGACGGCGACGAGTTCGTGTTCAACAGCCCGGAGGCGGTCGCGCTCGTGCAGCGGTACGTCGACGCCTACGCGGAGGGCCTGCTGCCGCAGGACGTGCTGACCGACGCCTACCTCGGCAACAGCGAGCTGTTCACCAAGGGCGAGGCGGCGTGGTCGACGGGCGGCGGCAACTTCATCGCCGGGGTGCTGGAGAACAACCCGTCGCTCGAGGGGAAGATCGTGCCGTCGCCGTACATGGGCATCACCCCGATGTACGTGCAGGGCGTGTCCGTCCCGGCGGACTCCGGCAACCTGCCCGCGGCGCTCGCGCTCGCCCGGTTCCTCACCGACGCGCAGAACCAGGAGGCGTTCGCCGAGCTCGTCCCCGGGATCTTCCCGTCGACCGTCGCGTCGCAGGACAACCCGGAGCTCGCCGAGAGCGACGGCACCGCCGAGGGCGACGCCAAGGCCATCGCGTTCACCGGCCTGCCCGACGCCGAGGTGCTGCAGCCCGTCGAGGTCACCGAGGCGATGTCGACCGTCTTCGACCAGCAGGTCGCCGCGGCCATCGCCGGCCAGGTCCCGGCGCAGCAGGCGCTCGACACGGCGGTCGAACGGTGCAACCGGCTGCTCGCCGACTGACCGGGCCGCACGTGTCCACCGTGACCACCACGACGGGGACGGTCCGCACCCACGCCTGGTACGCCCCCTGGCTGCTCTGCCTGCCGGCGGTCGTGTTCCTGCTGGCGTTCAACCTGTGGCCGTCCGTCAACGGCGTGTTCCTCGCGTTCACCAACGTCAAGCCGCTGAGCGGCGGGGAGATCGTCGGCCTGGCGAACTTCGAGCGGATGCTCAGCGACGCGCAGCTGGCGACCGCGCTGCTCAACTCCATCGTCTACATGCTCGTCTGCGTCCCGTTCCTGCTGCTCGTGCCCCTGGCGCTGGCGCTGCTGGTCGAGAAGAAGATCCCGGGCATCGCGTTCTTCCGGACGGCCTTCTACACGCCGGTCGTGGCGTCCGCCGTGGTCGTCGCGCTCATGTGGGGCTGGATGCTCGACGACCGCGGCGTCATCAACGGGATGGCGAAGTCGCTGGGGTTCATCACCGAGTCGATCCCGTTCCTCACGGACCGGTGGCTGATCCTGTTCAGCGCCATCAGCCTCACCATCTGGAAGGGGCTCGGCTACTACATGATCATCTACCTCTCCGCCCTCGGCGGGGTGGGCCGCGAGCTGCACGAGGCCGCCGCGGTGGACGGGGCGTCGGCCTGGCGCCGGTTCTGGACGGTCACGGTCCCCGGCGTGCGGAACACGATGCTGCTGGTGTCGGTGCTCATCACCGTGTCGGCGCTGCGGGTGTTCTCCGAGCTGTTCATCCTCACCAACGGCACCGGCGGCGTCGGCGGCGCGAACGTCTCGGTGGTCATGCTCATCCAGATGTACGCCCGGGGCTTCAACGGGAACCTCGGCTACGCCTCGGCGCTGTCGATCCTGCTGTTCCTCATCACGCTCGGGCCGCTGCTGCTCATCGCCCGCATCAACAAGAAGGCGGGGTGAGGGCGATGACGGCCGCACCGACCACGACCACCGCGACCCGACCGTCCGCGCCCCCGCGGCGGCGGGGCGGGCACGGGTTCTCCTCCATCGGCCCGCGCGAGCTGGTCGTCCGCTACGTCCTGCTGCTGCTCGTCCTCGTCATCACCGTCGGCCCGTTCGTGTGGCAGCTGTCGACCTCGCTCAAGGGCCCGGGGGAGGACATCTACACCGCGACCCCGGTGCTGCTCCCGCAGGAGCCGACGCTCGACAACTACGTCAAGGCCGCGCAGACGGTCCCGATCCTCGGGTTCATGCGCAACTCGCTCGTGGTGGCCGGGATCGTCGTCCTCGGCAACGCGATCGGCACGACGATGGCGGGCTACGCGCTGGCCCGGCTGCAGTTCCGCGGCCGCAGGCTGATGCTGGGCGCGATCCTCGCCACGATGCTGCTGCCCGGCGAGGCGACGATCGTCGCGCAGTACCTGACGATCCGGCAGATCGGGCTGGCCGACAGCCTGCTCGGGGTGGCGCTGCCCGGCGCCGTGGGGATGCTCAACGTGCTGCTCATGCGCACGGCGTTCCTGGCGATCCCGAAGGAGCTCGACGAGGCCGCCATCGTGGACGGCGCGAACGTCTGGCACCGGTTCTGGCGGATCGGGATGCCCAACGCCAAGGGCATGCTCGCCGTCGTCACGATCTTCGCGTTCATCGGCGCCTGGGACGACTTCCTGTGGCCGCTGATCGTGCTGACCACACCGGACAAGTTCACGCTCACCGTGGGCCTGCAGTACCTGTCCGGCACCTTCTCCGCCAACCCCCGCGTGATCGCCGCCGGGACCATGATCGCGTTCATCCCGATCGTGATCTTCTTCGCGGTCCTGCAGCGGTACTTCTTCCGCGGGGTCGACCAGGGCGCCATCAAGGGCTGACGCACGCCCGCCCGCCCTCCCGCCTGCCTGCCCCCGACCGGAAGGACCCCCGTGCACGACGACCGCACCCTCGTGGAGGGCCGCCTCGACCGCGTCCTCGCCCACCGCCTGCGCCCCGCCGCGCTGCGCACCGTCGCCACCCTCGACGTCGAGGCGTGGCACGTCGACGGCGGGCAGGGCGAGCCCGTGCCCCCGGCGCACGCGCTGCCCGGCCCGGGGCGGGGCCCCGACGTCGACTTCCGGCCGTTCGCGGTCGGCGAGCCCTGGGGCCCGGCCTGGGGCACCACCTGGTTCCGCCTCACCGGGACGGTGCCGCCCGGGTGCGAGGGACGGCGCGTCGAGCTCGTGGTGGACCTCGGCTGGGAGGACCACTCGCCGGGGTTCCAGGCCGAGGGCCTGGTCTACCGGCCGGACGGCTCCGTGGTGAAGGGCCTCAACCCGCGCAACACCTGGGTCCCCGTCGGCGGGGAGGAGATCGACCTGTACGTCGAGGCGGCGGCGAACCCGCTGGTCCTGCCGCCGGACCCGTTCCGGCCGACGCCGCTGGGGGAGAAGAGCACCGCGGGCACGGCGCCCCTGTACCGGCTCGCCCGCGCCGACGTGTGCGTGGTCGAGGAGGACGTCTGGGAGCTCGTGCAGGACCTGGAGGTCCTCGACGGCATGGCCCGCGAGCTCGCGCTCGGCGACCCGCGGCGGCACGAGGTGGTGCGGGCGCTGGAGCGGGCCCTCGACGCGCTCGACCTCGGGGACGTCGCGGGCACCGCCGCGGCGGCTCGCGCCGAGCTGGTCGAGGTGACGTCCCGGCCCGCCGTCCCCTCGGCCCACCGCATCTCCGCGGTCGGGCACGCGCACATCGACTCCGCCTGGCTGTGGCCGGTGCGCGAGACCGTCCGCAAGGTCGCGCGCACCGCCGCCAACGTCGTCAACCTGCTGGACAGCGACCCGGACCTCGTGTTCGCGATGTCGTCCGCGCAGCAGTTCGCGTGGATCGAGGAGCACCGCCCCGAGGTGTTCGCCCGGGTCCGGGAGCACGTCGCGTCCGGCCGGTTCGTCCCGGTCGGCGGCATGTGGGTCGAGTCGGACACGGTCATGCCCGGCTCCGAGGCGCTGGCCCGGCAGCTCGTGCACGGCAAGCGGTACTTCCTCGACCGGTTCGGCATCGAGACCCGCGAGGTCTGGCTGCCCGACTCGTTCGGCTACTCGCCCGCCCTGCCGCAGCTCGTCCACCTGTCGGGCTCCCGGTGGTTCCTCACCCAGAAGATCTCCTGGAACCAGGTCAACCCGTTCCCGCACCACACCTTCCGCTGGGAAGGGATCGACGGCAGCCGGGTGTTCACGCACTTCCCGCCGATCGACACCTACTCCGCCGAGCTCTCGGGCAGCCAGCTCGCGCACGCGTCGCGCAACTTCCGGGACAAGGGGCGGGCGACCCGGTCCCTCGCCCCGTTCGGCTGGGGCGACGGCGGCGGCGGTCCCACCCGCGAGATGCTCGCCCGCGCCCGCCGGACCGCCGACCTGGAGGGCTCGCCGCGGGTGGTGGTGGAGAGCCCCACGGCGTTCTTCGAGGCCGCCGAGGCCGAGTACCCGGACGCCCCGGTCTGGGCCGGCGAGCTCTACCTGGAGCTGCACCGCGGGACGCTGACCTCGCAGGTCGACACGAAGCAGGGGAACCGGCGCGGCGAGCACCTGCTGTTCCAGGCGGAGCTCTGGTCCGCGACCGCCGCCGCGCGCGGTCTGGTCGAGTACCCGTACGACGACCTCGACGCGCTCTGGAAGCAGCACCTGCTGCTGCAGTTCCACGACATCCTCCCGGGGACGTCCATCGGCTGGGTGCACCGGGAGGCGGCGGCGCAGTACGCGGCGATGCGGGAGCGGCTGACCGCGATCGTGGACCGGGCGACGGGGGCGCTCGCCGGGGCCGCACCCGGACCGGTCGTGTTCAACGCCGCGCCGCACGCGCGTGCCGGCGTCCCGCCGCTCGGCGCAGGCCCGGCGTCGGACGCCGGCACGGTCGACGTCACGTCCACGCCCGGGGGCGGCACGGTGCTCGACAACGGCCTGCTCCGGGTCGAGGTGGACGCGGACGGCCTCGTCGCGGGGCTGCGCGACCTCGTCGCGGACCGTGAGGTGCTGCCGCCGGGCGCCCGTGGGAACCTGCTGCAGGTGCACCCGGACCTGCCGGTGATGTGGGACGCGTGGGACGTGGACCGGTACTACCGCAACGTCGTGACCGACCTCGACGCCGCCGAGCGCGTCGAGGTCCGCGCCGAGCCCGACGGTGCCGCGACCGTGCGCACGCACCGGGCGTTCGGGGCGTCGACCGCGGTCCAGGACGTGACGCTGCGCCCCGGCGAGCGTCGCCTCGACCTGCGCACGGAGGTGGACTGGCAGGAGCGGGAGCGGCTGCTCAAGGTCGCCCTGCCGGTCGACGTGCACGCGCTGGACGCGGCCTTCGAGACCCAGTTCGGCCACCACCGGCGCGCGGTGCACGAGAACACCTCCTGGGACGCGATGCGGTTCGAGGTCGCGGCGCACCGGTTCGTGCACGTCGGCGAGCCCGGGTACGGCGTCGCCGTGGTCAACCGGGACACCTACGGCCACGACGTGCGGCGCGAGGCCCGCGACGGCGGCGGCACGACGACCACCGTCCGGCTGTCGCTCGTGCGGGGGCCGCAGTTCCCGCAACCGGACACCGACCGGGGGCGGCACGAGTTCGCCTACGCCGTCGCGCCGGGCGCCGAGATCGCGGACGCGGTGCGCGAGGGCTGGGGGCTGAACGTCCCGCTGCGCACCATGACCGGGGCCGCGTCAAGCGCGGGGTCGCCGACGGCGCCGGTGGTGGTCGAGCCGCTCGCCCGCGTCCTGACCGGCTCGGCGGTGCTCTCCGCCGTGAAGCTCGCCGACGACCGCTCGGGCGACGTCGTCGTCCGGCTGCACGAGGCCGAGGGGCGACGCGGACCGGCGCGGCTCGCCCTGCCCGCCGGCCCGGTGCAGGAGTGCGACCTGCTGGAACGGCCCCTGGCCGAGCGGTCGGCGCTGGTCGGCCCCCGCGCCGGGGACGAGGTCGACCTGGTGCTGCGCCCGTTCCAGGTCGTCACCCTGCGGGTCGGGGGCGGTACCCCGTGACGGGCGCGGGGTCGCCCTGCGACGACGCCGGGCACGGGTACGCGCTCGCCCGGGTGGACGCCCGGGTGGACGCCACGACCGTCGGCGCCGCACGCGCCGGCACCGCACCCGTCGGCTCCGGCATCCGGGTCGAGGTCGGCGGCGGCCCGGCGCACGTCCCCGCGGGGCGGCCCGGTACCGGCCTCACGGGCCCCGACGCGGTGCGCCTCACGGGCGCCGTCGCGTCCCGCAGGGTGCTGGTCGACGGCCTGGACGTCCCGGTCGAGCCGCTGTCCGAGCTCCGCTGGGTCGTGTGCCCCGTGCTCGATGCCGGGCTGACGTACGCATCGACCGCCGTCGCCGTCGAGGCGCTGCTGGACGACGGCACCTGGTCCGGTGACCACGGACTCCTCGACCGGTACGGGATGCCCGCGTCGGCGCGCGGGCAGGGGGAGTCGCGCATCCTGCTGCCCGACCACTGGAACCTCGTGCGGGTCGACCTCGCACCGCTGGCCGGGCGCCGGGTGCGGGCGCTCGCGGTCACCCTCGACCCGCCCGCGTCGGGTGCGCCCGTCGAGGTGTGGCTCGACCACGTCGCGCTCGGGCTGCGCGCCGTGCCGCACCGCCGGGGCCTGGTGGACCACGTCGACACCCGGCGCGGCTCGCACAGCAGCGGCGCCTACTCGCGGGGCAACACCTACCCGGCGACGGCGGTGCCGAACGGGTTCGGCTCGTGGACCCCGCTGACCGACGGGGCGAGCGACCGGTGGCTGTACTCCTGGGCGGGGCACTCGGGGCCGGACGCGCGGCCGCGCCTGCACGGCGTCGCCGTCTCCCACCAGCCGAGCCCGTGGATGGGCGACCGGAACCAGGTCGCGTTCCACCTCGTCGCGGGGGACGGCGGGGACGGCCCGCCCGACGCGGACCTGCGCGCACGGGCCGCCGCCTTCACCCACGACGACGAGCTCGCGCGCCCGCACCACTACGGCGTCACCCTCGACGACGGCGCGCGCGTCGACGTCACGCCCACCGACCACGGCGGGGTGCTGCGGTTCACCTTCCCCGCCGGGGCGCGAACCGGGCACGTGCTCCTCGACGTGGTGAGCACCGACGGCGCGGGGCCGGACGGGCCCGCCGACCTGGCGTTCCACCCCGACGGGACGCTGACCGGGTGGGTCGACACGGGCAGCGGGCTGTCCGTCGGCCGCAGCCGCATGTACGTCGCCGGTAGGTGCTCCCGGGTGCCACGGGACGTCGGCCCGGCCGCGGGGGACCGGCCGCACGCGCGTGCCGCGACGTTCGACCTCGGGGACGACCCGGTCGTGGAGGTGCGCGTCGCGACGTCGTTCATCGGCCTCGACCAGGCCCGGCACAGCGCCCGGCTGGAGGTCGACGGCCGGACGTTCGCCGAGGTGGAGGGGGCGGCGCGCTCCGCGTGGGAGGACCGCCTCGGCGTGCTGGAGGTCGAGGGCGCCTCCGAGGAGCAGCGCGCCACCCTCTACGGCGGGCTGTACCGGCTCAACCTCTACCCGTCGTCGGGCTGGGAGGACGCCGGCACCCCCGGCGCACCCGAACCCTGGCACGCCTCACCGGTGGCGCCGCGCACCGGCCCCGACACCGCGACGCGCACCGGAGCGGCTGTCCTCCCCGGGCGGGTGGTCGTGGACCACGGGTTCTGGGACACCTACCGCACGTGCTGGCCCGCGTACGCGCTGCTGTACCCGGACCTCGCCGCCGACCTCGCCGACGGGTTCGTGCAGCAGGCGCGGGAGGGCGGCTGGGTCGCCCGGTGGTCCTCGCCGGGCTACGCGGACCTCATGACCGGCACGTCGTCCGACGTGGCGTTCGCGGACCTGCACGCCCGTGGCGTGCCCCTGCCCGACCCGCTGGGCACCTACGACGCCGGGCTGCGGAACGCCACGGCCCTGCCGACCGCCGGCGGGGTGGGGCGCAAGGGCCAGGAGTTCGCCCTGCTGCACGGTTACGTCCCCGCCGACGTCGAGGAGAGCGTGTCCTGGCACCTCGAGGGCTGCGTCAACGACGCGGCGCTCGCGCGCATGGCGCTCCGGCTCGCCGACGACCCCCGCACCCCCGACGCGCGGCGCCGGGCGCTCGCCGACGAGGCGGCCTACCTGGCGCAGCGCGGGCGGGCCTACCGGCACCTGTTCGACCCCGGCACCGGGTTCTTCCGGGCCCGGGGCCGCACCGGGGCGTTCCGCGAGTCCGGCGACTTCGACCCCCGCGACTGGGGCGGTGACTACACCGAGTCCGACGCGTGGAACTTCGCCTTCCACGCCCCGCACGACCCCGACGGCCTCGCCGCCCTGCACGGCGGGCGCGCGGCGCTCGCGGAGGTGCTCGACCGGTTCTTCGCGACGCCGGAGCGCGCCGACCGCCCCGGCGGGTACGGGCAGACGATCCACGAGATGGTCGAGGCGCGCGACGTCCGGCTCGGGCAGCTCGGCCAGAGCAACCAGGTCTCGCACCACATCCCGTACGTGTGGCTCGCCGCCGGGCGGCCCGACCGGACGCAGGAGGTGGTGCGCGAGATCCTGGACCGGCTCTGGACCGGCAGCGAGATCGGGCAGGGCTACCACGGTGACGAGGACAACGGCGAGATGTCCGCCTGGTACGTGCTGTCCGCGCTCGGCCTCTACCCCCTGGAGGTGGGCACCGACCGCTGGGCGGTCGGCACGCCCCTGCTCCCACGCGCCGTGCTGCACCACCCCACCGGGGACCTCGTGGTCGAGGCGCCGGGCGCGGGACCGGCGGCACCGTACGTGCACGCCCTCACCCTCGGCGGGCGGGCCGTGACGGCGCCGGAGGTCCGGCACGCGGACCTGCTCGGCGGCACGACGCTGCGGTTCACGACGGGGACGACGCCCTCGTCCTGGGGCGCGGCCCCGCGCGCCCGGCCCGGTCCGGACCAGCCCGGGCCGCTCTGGCAGGACGCCACAGGCCCCGACCGACCTTGGCAGGGCGCGGACGGGTCCGTGCCGGGTCTGGGCGACGACGACCTGGCCGACGCGGTCGACCTCGACGCGGTGCTCGACCCGGTGGACGCCGTGACCTGGTCCTCCGGCTCGTCCTCCGGCCCGGGCGTCGAGGTCGTCGCGTACACCCTGGTCTCAGCCGTCGACGGTCGTCCCGCGCCGTCTGCGTGGCGGCTGGAGGTGCGCGACGGGTCGGACGGGTGGCGCACCGTGGACACCCGCACCGCCGAGGACTTCCCCTGGCCGGGTCAGCTGCGGCCGTTCGTCCTGGACGCGCCGGTCGCGGGCACCGAGGTCCGCCTGGTCGTCCCCGGCCGGTCGGGGTGGCTGGCCCAGGTGGAGCTCCTGGTCGCGCCACGGTGAGCCCGGCGCGCGCCGGGGAGCGTCCCCGGACGCGCGCTAGTCGCCCGGACGCCTGCCCGGACGCGCGTCAGCGCAGCGCGCGTCCGGGCCGCGCCTCAGGCGGGCGACCAGGCCGCCCGGCGGCCGAGCAGCAGAGCAGCCCCGGCGGCGAGCATCCCCGCGGCGACCCCGACGTTCTGCCCGGCCTGAACGCCGGTGCGCGCGAGCGCCCCGGGACCGGCTGCGGCGCCTGCGCCTCCGTCGGCGTCCGGACCGACCGGGTCGCCGGCGCCCGGGTCGACCGGCCCGCTCGTGTCAGGGCCCTCGTCGGGGCCGACGACGGCCGCGGTCACCGTGAACGCCGCGACGGCCGTGCCCCCGGCCCCGCGCACGGTGACGGCGTGCTCGCCGGGGGCCGCGTCGTCGGGCAGGCGGAAGGTGAGGTCCACCGCGCCGTCGGCGTCGGCCGCGACCACGCCGAGGTCGACGTCGAGGGTGACGGCCGCGTCGAGCGCCTCGTGCGGGACGAACCCGGTGCCCGTGACGGTCTGCTCGTCCCCGGCCGCCAGCCGCGCGTGGGTCGCGGCGAGCCGCCCGGGCGCGACCGGTGCGGGCGGCGCGGGGTCGGCGAGGACGTCCCGCAGGTGCGAGAACCACGTCTCGCGGCCGCCGCCGTCGTGCCCGAGGGCGTTGAAGTACTCCCAGCCGAACACCCCGCCGAACGTCGGGTGCGCGGTGACGATCTCGGTCAGCGTCGCGTCGAGGACGTCCGGCTCGACCCATCCGCGGCAGTTGTCGGGGTGGGTGACGGTCCCGGCGACGACCCGGTCGGCGGTGAACCCGTTGGCGAGGATTGCGTCAAACGTCGCGGTGGACGCGAGGTCGCCCCAGCCGCAGTAGAACTGGGTGTTGTACCAGTCGATCTCGTGGCCGACGGCGGCCTCCAGGTCCGCGTACGCGAACCCGCCGGAGAAGTCCGTCTCCCCGGCGAGGTCGGTCGCGACGGGGGTGAGCGTGATCGTGGCGTCGGGGCCGAGGTCGGCGCGCAGCGCCTCGACCAGCCGGATCGTGTCGGACAGCGAGAACGGCTCCTCGATGTCGAGGTCGACGCCGTCGAGGTCGTACGCGAGCAGGAAGTCCCGCAGCAGGGCGTAGAACCTGTCGAAGTCCTCGGCGAGGTTCCGGTAGGTGCCCTGCGCGGCGCCGCCGACGAAGGCGTGCACCCGCACCCCGGCGTCCTGCATCGCCGCGAGGTCCGCCCACATCGGGACGAGCTCGGGGTGGTCGGCGGTGATGTCGTTGACGTGCAGCGACCCGTCGTCGTTGAGGTGGATCGCGCCCACGTTGACGTCGGTCGCGGCACCGACCAGCGGGGTGGGGTCGACGTAGTGCCGGCCGTCGACGTCGGTCTCGTAGATGGTCTGGTAGTACGCGACCACCCGGGGTCGGTCGACGGGCGGTGCCGCCCCGGACGTGAGCGGCGCGGCCACCAGCAGCGCGGCTGCGGCGACGGCCACCAGGGTGGGGGACCTGCGGGCACGGGGACGGCGCACGGCGACTCCTTCGTCGGTGATGCAGCGTGCGGCGCTCACGGAGGCGGCTAAAGCGCTTCAGGTCGACGCTAGCGGCACCCGATCCGGCCCACAAGAGACCGAGCGGTCGCCCGTCAGCGACCCGGCTGCGCCGTGCTCGCGCGCGGCGTCAGCACCGGCCCCGGGGCGGCCAGCACCGGCGCCACCTCCCGCCCGGCGACGACGTCGAGCAGCGTGTCCGCGACGAGCATCCCGAGCGCGTGGGTGTCCCGGCTGAGCGCGGTGAGCGCCGGGTGCACCATCCGCGCGAGCGCCGAGTCGTCGAACGACACCACGGACAGGTCCTCGGGGACGCGGACGCCGAGCGTCGACGCGACCCCGAGCCCGGCCAGCGCCGCCACGTCGGAGTCGTAGACGACGGCGGTGGGCGGCTCCGCCCGGCCGAGCAGCGACCGCGTCGCGGCCGCGCTGGCGGACTCGGAGTAGTCGGTGGCCTCGTGGACGACCTCCAGGCCGAGGCGGCGCGAGGCGTCCCGCAGCGCGTCGACCCGCCGCACCGAGTGCTCGTACGCGGGGATGCCGCCGACGTGCCCGATCCGGCGGTGCCCGAGGGCGGCGAGGTGCTCGGCGACCTGCGCCATCGCGGCGTAGTCGTCCACCCACACCGCGGGCAGCGGTCCGGGCTCGCCGGTGCCGCCGAGCAGGACGGCGGGCAGCCCGAGCTCCCGCAGCACCGCCGGTCGGGGGTCGTCGGTCTCCAGGTCGACGACCACGAGCCCGTCGACCCGCTGCTCGGCGGCCCACCGGTGGTAGACCTCGACCTCGGCGGCGACGTCCTCGACCACGAGCTGGTGCAGCGCCACGAGATCCGCCGACAGCCGCGCCTGCAGCCCGGAGGCGAGCTGGGCGAAGAACGGCTCGACGCCGAGCGTCCGCGCGGGCCGGGCCACCACGAGCCCGACGGTGTCGGAGCGCATGCCGCTGAGCGCGCGGGCCGTCGCGCTGGGGCGCCAGTTGAGGGCGGCGACGGCCTCGAGGATGCGGGCGCGGGTCTCGGCGCTGACGCCGGGCCGGTCGTTGAGCGCGAACGACACCGCCGTGGGGGAGACCCCGGCGTGCCGTGCGATGTCGGCGATCGTCGGGCGGGTTGCTGCGTCGCCGCTGCGCCGCGACCTGGTCATCCGTGGCTCCCTCGCTCCCCGGTGGTGCTGTCTGCGGACTGTAGCCCGCGCCGCGGCGCGGCTGGGTCCGCACCTGCGTGGATCCCCGGGGAATGTCCGGGACCCCGGTGGGTGTTGTGCGGGCCATGAGCTGTTCCACCCTCGAGCGTCCTGCCCCCGCCCGCGTCCTCGTGGGCGCCGGGGTCGGTGGCGGCGCCCACGTCGGCGCACCCGCTCCGCGCGCACTAGGCTCGGTCCCGATGAGCGAGGACACCACCCGCGCCCCCGAGTCCGAGGACGAGGCGGCGCGCAGCGAGCGGTTCGAGGCCGAGGCGCTGGTCTACCTGGACCAGCTGTACGGCGCCGCCCTGCGCATGACCCGGAACCCCTCCGACGCCGAGGACCTGGTGCAGGAGACGTTCGCGAAGGCGTTCGCGGCGTTCCACCAGTACCGCCCGGGGACCAACCTCAAGGCGTGGCTGTACCGGATCCTCACGAACACGTTCATCAACACGTACCGCAAGAAGCAGCGCGAGCCGCAGCAGTCCCAGGCCGACGAGATCGAGGACTGGCAGATCGCCCGGGCCGAGTCGCACACGTCGACCGGCCTGCGCTCGGCGGAGGTCGAGGCGCTGGACCACCTGCCGGACTCGGACGTGAAGGACGCGCTCGCGCGGCTGCCCGAGGACTTCCGGATGGCGGTGTACCTCGCGGACGTCGAGGGCTTCGCCTACAAGGAGATCGCCGAGATCATGGGCACGCCCATCGGCACGGTGATGTCGCGGCTGCACCGGGGGCGCGGTCAGCTGCGGGACATGCTGCAGGACTACGCGCGCGAGCGCGGGCTGGTGCCGGCGACGACGGCCGGCGACGACGCCGGTGCGGGGAGCACGGCGGGGACGCCGAGGAGGACGCGATGACGGGCTGGGACGCCGCGGGGGGACCGCGCGCGACGGCGGGGGAGCCGGTCGAGGAGGGCTGCGGCCCGAACTGCGAGCAGGCGCTGGGGCGGCTGTTCGCCTACGTGGACCGGGAGCTGACGGCGGACGACGCCGCGCAGGTGCGCGCTCACGTCGAGGACTGCCGGCCGTGCCTGGACGAGATGGCGGTGGAGACCATGCTCAAGGAGCTGGTCAAGCGCTGCTGCCAGGAGCAGGCGCCCGCCGACCTGCGGCTGAAGATCCACGCGCGGCTCACGGAGGTCCGGATCACCCGGACGGTCTGACCCGCGGGAGCGGGTGAGGGTACGCAGAAGGGCCCGGTGCTGCTGCACCGGGCCCTCGTGCGTCTCCAGCGGCGGACGCCGCCCGACGCTCAGGCGTTGGGGCGCTTGCCGTGGTTGGCGGAGCTCCCGGCGCGGGAACGGCGCTTGCGGCCACGCTTGCTCATCGATCTCTCCCTGGTCAGGACTTCCGGCCGACGGTGCGGCGCCCGAGGGCGTCTCCGGCGACCCAGTGACCCCCCATCGTCCCACATCCCACGGGTTCGCCTGCACCGACCGTTCAAGCCGGGACGGGTTCCGGCCGATGGGGTACAGGTGAACGAGCAGCCGCAGTCCGTCGTCCCCCTGCTGCACGCCCTCGCCCAGGCGGGCGGCTCCGACCTGCACGTCAAGGTCGGGTCCGAGCCCCGCGTGCGGGTCGACGGGCGCCTGCGCCGCCTCCAGGTGCCGAGCCTGACGCCGCGCGACACCGAGCACATGCTGGGGGAGGTGCTCCCCGACGACCTGACGGAGACCTTCGTGCGCACGCACGAGGCGGACTTCGCGTTCTCGCTGTCCGGCGTCGGCCGGTTCCGCGTCAACGCGTACCAGGCGCGCGGCACCTACGGCATGGTGTTCCGCCTCGTCGCGATGGGCGCGCAGTCGCTGTCGGAGCTGAACCTGCCGCCCGTGCTGGGCGAGCTCGCGCTGGAGCCGCGCGGCCTGGTGCTGGTCACGGGCCCGACGGGTTCGGGCAAGACCACCACGCTGGCGTCGATGATCGACCTGATCAACACGACCCGCGAGGCCAACATCGTGACCATCGAGGACCCGATCGAGGTCCTGCACCCGGACAAGCGCGGCATCGTCTCGCAGCGCGAGGTGCGGCAGGACACCGCGGACTTCACGGTCGCGCTGCGCGCCGCGCTGCGGCAGGACCCGGACGTGATCCTGGTCGGCGAGATGCGGGACGTCGAGACGGTCCGCGCCGCGATGTCGGCGGCCGAGACCGGGCACCTGGTGCTGTCGACGCTGCACACCATCGACGCCGCCGAGTCCGTGAACCGCATCGTCGACTTCTTCCCGCCGCACGAGCAGCAGCAGGTCCGCGTCGCGCTGGCGCAGGCGCTGCGCGGCATCGTCTCGCAGCGCCTCGCGCGCCGGGCGGACGGCGGCGGCCGGGTCGCGGTCGTGGAGGTGCTGGTCAACACGGGTCGCACGGCCGAGGCGATCATCGACCCGGCGAGCAACGAGCCGCTGCTCGACCTGATCCGGGGCGGCGACTACTACCAGATGCAGACGTTCGACCAGCACCTGGTGCGCCTGGTCGGCGAGGGCGTCGTCACCTACGACGAGGCGCTGGCGGTCGCGACCAACCCCCACGACCTCACCGTCGAGCTGCGGGCGGTCGGCCTCATCGCCTGATCCCCGCGCGTGCCGCGACGGCGCCGTACCCCCCTGCGGGTGCGGCGCCGTCGCTGTTGCCGGGGCGGTTGTGCGTGGGCGTGTGGCGGTCGTATCGTGGCGGCAGACGCGATATATCGCGTTTTCCCGACGTGACGGAGGTGCGGCATGGCCACGGAGTCCTGGGTCGTCATCGGCCCGCAGGTGATCGAGGTCGAGGACGTGCGCACGCTGCGCGTCCAGGTCAACGGCGGGCGGGTGGACGTCGTCGCGCACGAGGACCCGGCGCGCACCGACGTGCGCCTCGAGGTGCACCGGGTCGACGGCTCCCCGCTGGAGGTCACCTTCGCCGACGGCGCGCTGTGGGCGGGCGTCCGCTCGGTGAACGGGCTGGACGGCCTCATCGACAAGCTCCGCGGCCCGCACCAGCGCGACCGCGTCGACGTGCACCTCGCCGTGCCCGCCGCGGTGGCGGCGTGGGTCGGGTCGGTGAACGCGGACCTGCTGGTCGCGGGCGTCCGGCAGGACGCGACCGTGTCGACCGTCGGCGGCGGCGTGGTCGTCGACGGCACCCGCGGTGCGCTGTCGGTCAAGAGCGTGTCCTCCGACGTCGTGGTGCGCGACCACGTCGGCGACCTGTCGATGGGCACCGTCTCGGGCGCCGCGACCGCCTCGGGTGCGCTGAACCGCGTCACGGTCACCACCGTCTCCGGCGAGGTCACGCTCGACTGCCTCGCGGCGACGTCGGTCTGCCAGGTGCGCACGGTGTCCGGCGACGTCGCGGTGCGGCTGCCCGCCGGGCACGGCGTCGGGGTCGAGGCGCGCAGCGTCTCGGGGCGGGTCGTGGTGGACGGCGTCGAGCACGGCGACCGGCGGCCGGGGCGCACCAGCGTCGACCTGCGCGACCCGCAGGCGACCTGCTACGTCTACTCGCAGACCGTGTCCGGGCACCTGACCGTGCTGCACGGCGCGCCGATCGACGGCCCCGTCGTGAACGCGACGGACGGACCCGGCGCCGGCATCTGATGCCGCCGGTCTTCGCGCACGGCCAGCTGCGGCTCTACCTGCTGTCCCTGCTGGCGGCGGGGCCGCGGCACGGCTACGAGCTCATCACCGCGCTGTCCGAGCGGTTCGGCGGCACCTACCGGCCCAGCGCCGGGACGGTGTACCCCCGACTCGCACGCCTGGAGGACGAGGGGCTGGTCAGCCGGACCGCCGCCGGTCGGCGCACGCTGTACGCACTCACCGAGCGGGGGCGCGCCGAGCTCGACGCGCACCGGGACGACCTCGCGGCGCTGGAGCGCGAGCTCGCGGACACCGTGCGCGACCTCGCCTCCCGGGTGCGGGCGGAGGCGACCGGGGCCATGGCGGGCCTGCGGGCCGAGGTCGCCTCGGCCGCGCAGCGGGCACGCGCGGCGGCCGCCGACGGCGCTCGTCCGGCCGGGTCGCCGGGTCCCGGTGCGGGGCGTGGGGGTGGTGCGACCCTGCGGGTCGACGTCGAGGCGGAGCTCGCCCGGTTCCGCGCGGACGTCCGCGCGATGGTCCGGGATGCCGACGCGCGCGGCGAGCTCACCGCGCTCACCGCGGACACGGTCCGGTCGGTGCTCGCCAGCGCCCGGGAGGCCGTCCGCGCGACGCTGCCGCCACGTTGAGCCCTGGCGCCGCGTCGGCGTACGCACCACGCACGCCGGGCCCGACGTGCGTGGTGCGTCGCCGTCGCTGCGAGCGTGGCCGCGGCGCTCCGCGCGCTGACCTCTGGCGTTCAGGCCACGTCCTCCGGGAGGCCGAGCCAGGTGTTCCAGTGCGAGTGCAGCACGAGCCACGCCATGAGGCCGTACCCGGCCTGGCCGGGCAGGGAGCCGTCGCCCGCGGCGAGGTCGGCGAGCCACTGCTCGTGCCCGACCAGCGGGGTGAACGTGTCGACGTAGGGCACTCGGCGGCGGGTCGTGACGTCGCCGAACGCGGCGGACAGGTCGGCGAGCGTCGTGGGGTCGACCCCGGCGCCGGGCGGCGGGCCGACGACGAACGCCGGGATGCGCCGCTGCTCGGCCGCGTCGAGCACGTTCGCGAGGTTGAGGCGGCTGCGCGCGAGCGACAGCCCGGCCTGCGCGTCGGCGCGGCCGAGCGCGACGACGAGGCGGGTGTCCGTGTCGGGTGCGGTGCGTCGCGCGACCTCGTCCTCCCAGCGGGCGGACAGGCCGGAGGTGGTCTCGCCGGGGACCGCGAGGGTCAGCACCGTGGGGGGCGTCGACGTCGAGGTCCGGGCGGCGACGCGGCCGACCCAGCCCAGCGCCCGTGCGTCTCCCGCGCCGGCCGCCAGCTCGTCGCCGACCACCACCAGGCGCAGCGGCAGCTCGCCCACCTCGTCCTCCGTCCCTCGTCCGGCCCCGTGCGGGCCGGGTGCCAGTCTCGCAGCCGGGGCGGGTGCGGGCTCGCGCGACGCGCGGCGGGGGCGTGCCGGGGTGGGCGCGGGCTCAGTGTAGATGCGCGTCGGCGCCGTCGGTCCATTCGTGGCGGGACGGGGGCGGGGGTCGGTGGCCGAGCCCGTCGTGCCGGATCCAGTCGGCCAGGCGGGTGGCGAGCCACACGAGGAGGGTCAGCAGGGCCAAGGTGATGAGGAGAGCAGCCATGGCAGAAATCCTGCTCCGGTCGACATCGCGCCACGAGTGGCAGAGATGCCGCATCCCATCGAGATCCCGCCAGTTCCGTGGCAGACTGCGGGCATGCTGCAGCGCGTCGCCGCCATCGCGGTCCCCGGGGTCTCCGCCTTCGAGCTCGGCCTCGTCTGCGAGGTGTTCGGCATCGACCGCTCCGACACCGGCGGACCCGTCTTCGACTTCACGCTCTGCACGCCGGAGCCCGGGCCCGTCGCCATGGAGCCGGGCCTCACCCTGGACGTCACCGCCGGGTTGGAGGCAGCCGCCGACGCGGACCTCGTCGTCGCGCTGCCGTACAAGGCGCCGCACACCCTGCCCCAGGGCGTCGCGGACGCCCTGCGCGCCGCGCACGACCGCGGCGCGTGGGTGATGAGCATCTGCTCGGGCACGTTCGCGCTCGGGGAGGCCGGGCTGCTCGACGGCCGCCGCTGCACCACGCACTGGATGTACGCCGACGACCTCGCCCGCCGGTTCCCGACCGCCGAGGTCGACCCCGCCGTGCTCTACGTCGAGGACCGCGGGGTGATCAGCAGCGCCGGGACCGCCGCCGGGATCGACGCCTGCCTGCACCTGCTGCGCCGCGAGCTCGGCGCCCGGCAGGCCGCCGCCGTGGCCCGCCGCATGGTCGTGCCGCCGCACCGCGACGGCGGGCAGGCGCAGTACGTCGAGACGCCGCTGCCCTGCGACGCCGACACGCTCGCGCCCCTGCTCGCCTGGATGGGGGAGCACCTGGACGCCGAGCTGACCGTCCCCGACCTCGCCGCGCGCGCCCTGATGTCCGAGCGGACGTTCGCCCGCCGGTTCCGCGCCGAGACCGGGACGACACCCGCCGCGTGGGTCACCCGGCAGCGCCTCGTCCGCGCGCAGGAGATGCTCGAGCGCACCTCCGCCGGGGTGGACGAGATCGCCCGGCGCAGCGGGTTCGGCAGCGCGGCGATCCTGCGGCACCACTTCGCGAGGGTGCTCGGCACCAGCCCGGGGGCGTACCGCCGCCAGTTCGCGTGCACGGACGAGGCCGAGTCGGCGGTCGACCGGATGTCCGTGGCCTGACCCCTCCGCGCACGGGCCCGTCCGGTCCCGGGCCGCCCGGCCCGCAGCCATCGCCGAGTGCGGAGAACGTGCGGGACATCCTTCGCGAAACGGGCGCGTATCTCCGCATTCGGCGCTGCTTGGCCGCGCAGGGGGAGGGCTGAGGCGCGCACGGGGCATGCGTGCGCGGGAGGCCGGTGACCCGGACGGGTCACCGGCCTCCCGCTGCGCGGGTCAGCGCTCGAAGGCGGTCCGCAGGATGTCGGCCTGCTCGGCCTGGTGCACCTTCGCCGAGCCCGCGGCGGTGGACGCCGATGCCGGGCGGGAGACCGCCCGCACGGGGGCGCCGACCACGGGCGGCAGCGCGAGCGAGACGTAGCCCCACGGGCCCTGGTTGCGCGGCTCGTCCTGCACCCACATCAGCTCGGCGCCGTCGAACGGCGCGAGCGCCGCCCGGATGCCGTCGTGGTCCAGCGGGTACAGCTGCTCGAACCGGACGATCGCGGTGCGGGTGTCCTGGAGCTTGTCGCGCTGCGCGACGAGGTCCCAGTAGAGCTTGCCGGAGCAGAGCAGCACCCGGTCCACGCCCTCGGAGCGCTCCGCGGCCACGGGGTCGCCGATGACCGGGCGGAACGTGCCCGACGTGAACTCCTCGACCGGCGAGGCGCCGGCCTTCAGCCGCAGCATCGACTTCGGCGTGAACACCACGAGCGGGCGGCGCGGGCGGGTGTACGCCTGGTGCCGCAGCAGGTGGAAGTACGACGCGGGCGTCGTCGGCTGCGCGACCGTCATGTTGCCCTCGGCGCACATCTGCAGGAACCGCTCGATGCGGGCCGACGAGTGGTCCGGCCCCTGACCTTCGTAGCCGTGGGGGAGCAGCAGCACGACGGACGAGTGCTGGCCCCACTTCTGCTCGGCGGACGAGATGAACTCGTCGATGACCGTCTGGGCGCCGTTGACGAAGTCGCCGAACTGTGCCTCCCACAGCACCAGCGCGTCGGGGCGCTCCACGGAGTAGCCGTACTCGAACCCGAGGGCCGCGTACTCCGACAGCGAGGAGTCGTAGACCCAGAACTTCGCCTGGTCCGCCGACAGGTACAGCAGCGGGGTCCACTCGGCGCCGGTCTCCCGGTCGTGCAGGACGGCGTGCCGCTGCACGAAGGTGCCGCGCCGCGAGTCCTGCCCGGCGAGGCGCACCGGGGTGCCCTCGATGAGCAGCGAGCCGAACGCCAGCAGCTCGCCGAAGCCCCAGTCGATGCCGCCCTCGACGGACATCTGCTGCCGCTTGGCGAGCAGCTGCGCGAGCTTGGGGTGGATCGTGAAGCCCTCGGGGGCCCGGACGTGCGCGGCCCCGATCCGCTCCAGCACCTTGGCGGGCACGGCGGTCTGCCAGCCGATGCTGACGCCCGCGTCCTCGCGCTGGGACTCGGGGCGCTCCAGGCCGGCGACCGGCTCCGCGTCGGGCGACGGCGGCGTCCAGCCCTCCTCGCGCGTCTCCGCGAACACCCGCTCGAGCTGCGCCTGGTAGTCGCGCAGCACGTGCTCGGCCTCCTCCAGCGTGATGTCCCCGCGGGACACCAGCGCCTCGGTGTAGAGCTTGCGCACCGAGCGCTTGGCCTCGATGAGGTTGTACATCAGCGGCTGGGTCATCGAGGGGTCGTCGCCCTCGTTGTGGCCGCGGCGGCGGTAGCAGACCATGTCGATGATGACGTCGCGGTCGAACTGCTCGCGGTACTCGAACGCGAGCTCCGCGACCCGCACGCACGCCTCGGGGTCGTCGCCGTTCACGTGGAAGATCGGGACCTGCAGGCCCTTGGCGACGTCGGTCGCGTACTGCGAGGAGCGCGACGACGACGGGCCCGTGGTGAAGCCGACCTGGTTGTTGATGACGACGTGCACGGTGCCGCCGGTGCGGTAGCCGCGCAGCTGCGCGAGGTTCAGCGTCTCGAACACGACGCCCTGCCCCGCGAACGCCGCGTCGCCGTGGATGAGGATCGGCAGCACGGAGAACCCGTCGCCGCCGAGGTCGATCCGGTCCTGCTTGGCGCGCACGATGCCCTCGAGCACCGGGTCGACGGCCTCCAGGTGCGACGGGTTCGCCGCCAGGTACACGCGGGTGGACGCGCCGGACTCGGCGTGGAACACGCCCTCGGTGCCGAGGTGGTACTTCACGTCGCCGGAGCCCTGGACGGACTTCGGGTCCTGGTTGCCCTCGAACTCGCTGAAGATCTGCCCGTAGGACTTGCCCGCGATGTTCGCCAGCACGTTGAGGCGGCCGCGGTGCGCCATGCCGATGGCGACCTCGTCCAGCCCGTTGTCCGCGGCGCGGGACAGGATCGCGTCCAGCAGCGGGATGACGGACTCGCCGCCCTCCAGGGAGAACCGCTTCTGCCCGACGTACTTGGTCTGCAGGAACGTCTCGAACGCCTCGGCGCCGTTCAGCCGCCGCAGGATGCGCAGCTGGTCCTCGCGGGGCGTGGGCGCGTACCCGGCCTCCAGGCGCTCCTGCAGCCAGCGGCGCTGCCGCGGGTCCTGCAGGTGCATGTACTCGTAGCCGGTGGTGCGGCAGTAGGAGTCGCGCAGCAGACCGAGCACCTGACGCAGCGTCGCGCGCGGCCGGCCGGTGAACCCGCCGGTCGGGAACGTGCGGTCGAGGTCCCAGAGCGACAGGCCGTGGGTCTGCACGTCGAGGTCGGGGTGCTTGCGCAGCCGGTAGGCCAGCGGGTCGGTGTCGGCCATGAGGTGGCCGCGCGACCGGTAGGAGTGGATGAGCTCGGCGATCCGCGCGGGCTTGATGGCCTCGGCGTCCGGGTCGGCCGCCTCCTTGACCCAGCGGATCGGCTCGTAGGGGACGCGCAGCGACGCGAACACCCGGTCGTAGAAGCCGTCCTCACCGAGCAGCTTGCGGTGCAGGATGCGCAGGAAGTCGCCCGACTGGGCGCCCTGGATGACGCGGTGGTCGTAGGTGGACGTCACCGTCAGCACCTTGGACACGCCCATCTTGTTCAGCTGCTCGTCGGACGTCCCCTGGAACTCCGCGGGGTAGTCCATCGCGCCGACGCCGATGATCGTGCCCTGGCCCTGCATCAGGCGGGGCACGGAGTGCACGGTGCCGATGGTGCCGGGGTTGGTCAGCGACAGCGTCGTGCCCGCGAAGTCGTCCACGCCGAGCTTGCCGCCGCGCGCACGGCGCACGACGTCCTCGTAGGCGTTCCAGAACTGTGCGAAGTCCAGCGTCTCGGCCTGCTTGATGCTCGGCACGAGCAGCTGGCGGGTGCCGTCCGGCTTCGCCAGGTCGATCGCCAGGCCCAGGTTCACGTGCGCCGGGGTGACGTAGCCGGGCTTGCCGTCCACCAGCGTGTACGCGGTGTTCATCGCGGGCATCTCGCCGACCGCCTCGACCAGCGCGAAGCCGATCAGGTGCGTGAACGAGATCTTTCCGCCGCGCCCGCGGGCCAGGTGGTTGTTGATGACGATGCGGTTGTCGACCAGCAGCTTGGCCGGGATCGCGCGCACCGACGTCGCCGTCGGGACCTCGAGGCTGGCCTCCATGTTGGTGACCACGCGCGCCGCCGGACCGCGCAGGCGCTGCGTCTCGTCGGTGCCCGTCGGGACGGACTCCTCGGCCTCGCGCGCGGCCTTGGCAGCCGGGGCGTAGGGGGCGGTCGCGGGCTGCGCGGTGGCGAGCGGCGCCGTCACCGGCGCGGGCTCGGGGTCGCGCGGCGCGGGCTGCTCCTGCGGCCGCGTCGCGGTGGGGGTGGGTGCGTCCGGGACCGGGGCGTCGTC
>NZ_RFFI01000072.1 GCF_003696205.1 Cellulomonas triticagri | reverse complement strand
ACGACCCCGGCCGTGCGGGCGTCCACCGGCTCCGGTCGCCCGGCGCGCAGCACCCGGCCCGCGCGGGCGCCGGTGAAGGCGCCGCCGTCCACGACGACCTGCCCGGCGAGCACGGTGAACGCGATCCCCTCGGGGCGGGTCCAGGGCGCCTGCGGCGACCCGGCGTGCCGGACGGCGTCCGGGTCGAGCACGGCGACGTCCGCGATGCCGCCCGCGACGAGGCGGCCGCGCCCGGGCAGCCCGAGGGCGTCGGCGGTGAGCGAGGTCATCTTGCGGACCGCCTCCGGGAGGTCGAGGACGCCGAGGTCCCGCACGTAGCGCCCGAGCACGGTCGGGAAGCATCCCCAGCCCCGCTGGTGCGCGTTGCCGACGGGCACGGAGTTGTCGGAGCCGATCGCGATGAGCGGGTCGGCGAGGATCGCGCGGACGTCGGACTCCGCCATGAGCTCGTAGACCATCATCGCGCCGGGGTCGGCCAGCACGAGGTCGCACAGCGCGTCCCACGGGTCGAGGCCGCGCTCGGCGGCGACCTCGGCGACGCTGCGGCCGAGCAGCGCGGTGTCGGTGTGCATGCTGAGCAGCACCCCGGACGGCGTGGTCTGCGTCCACGAGCCGGAGCCCGGTCCGCCCGCGAGCGACCGGGCGGCGAGCGCCGCGCGCGTGGCCGGGTCGGACAGCCGCCGCACCAGCTCGGCGCGGCCGCCGATCTGCGCCTCGGCGGGCAGCAGCGCCGTGAGGAAGGACTCCCCCGTCGTGTACGGGTAGGCGTCGCCGTGCACGTCCAGGCCCTCGGCCCGGGCGGCGTGCAGCGCGGCCAGCAGCTCGCCCGCGCGACCGTGGTTGCGGCGGCCGGCGGCCTTGCAGTGCGAGACCTGCACGCGCACGCCGGTGCGGCGGGCGACGTCGAGGGTCTCGGCGAGCGAGTCCGCGAGGCCGTCGCCCTCGTCGCGCATGTGCGTGGCGTAGGGGCGGCCCCAGCGCGCGGCGACGGCGGCCAGCGCGGCCACCTCGTCGGCGTCGGCGTACACGCCCGGGGCGTAGATCAGGCCGGTGCTCAGCCCGAAGGCGCCCTCGGCGAACGCGGCGTCCGCGAGGTCGACCATCCGCGCGAGCGCGCCGGGCGCCAGGGCCTCCGCCATGCCGTTCGCGCTGATCCGCAGCGTGTGGTGCCCGACCAGCGACGCGACGTGCGTCGTCGGCCCGTGCTCCTCGACGGCGTCCAGGTACCCCGCGAACGTGCGCGGCCACGAGTCGACCCCCGCCGCGACGGTGCTGGAGATCGGCCGGTGCAGGTCCACGGCGGTCTGGTCCACCAGCGGGGCGGCGGAGTTGCCGCAGTTGCCGACGACCTCGGTGGTCACGCCCTGCAGCAGCTTGAACGGCTGCGGCTCGGGCATGAACGGCACCACGTCGGAGTGCGTGTGCGCGTCGATGAACCCCGGGGTGACCACGAGGCCGCCGACGTCGAGCACGCGCGCGCCGTCGGGGGCGGGCAGGTCGGCGCCGACCGCGGCGACCCGGTCGCCGACGAGCACGACGTCGGCCCGCACCGGGTCCGCGCCCGTGCCGTCGACGACGGTGCCGCCGCGCAGCACCAGAGCGGGAGCGCCGGTCACGTGAGCTGCCCCATCCGCTCCTGGACCAGGGAGTCCGCGATGCTGACGACCGCGTAGGCGAGCATCGTCACCGCCGCGACGGTGATGGCCGAGGCCCACATCGCGTCGTAGCCGAACGACCCGGCCGCCCGGGAGATCGCGCCGCCGAGGCCCTGCCCGGTGGACAGCCACTCGGCGATCATCGCGCCGGTCACCGCCGAGGGCACCGCGATGCGGGCGGACGCCAGCGTCGAGGGCACGGCCGCGGGCAGCGCCACCTTGCGGAGCACCGTCCACGCCGAGCCGCCGTAGGCGAGCACCAGGTCGCGGTGCTCCCCGGAGACGCTGCGCAGGCCGTACAGGATGTTCGCCAGCGCGGGCAGGAACACCACGATGATGACGATGGCCGTCACACCGGTCTGCCCGATGCCGAAGATCAGCGTGATCAGCGGGGTCAGCACCACCAGCGGGATCGACCGCAGCACCATGGCCGTCGGCATGACGATCCGCTCCAGCACCGGCGACACCGCGAACAGCACCGCGAGCACGAACGCCGCCGCCAGACCCACCAGGTAGCCGATGCCCGCGTCCTTCACGGTCACGGCGAGGTCCGCGGCGATGGCCGCACGGTGCTCGGCCGCGCCCTCGTCGGTCACGACGTAGGCGAACACGTCCCACGGGCGCTTGCCGATCAGCGGGCTGACGTCGAACACCGCCAGCACGGCCACCCAGACGCCGAGCGCGACCAGCACGGCCAGCGCGAGCGTCCCGACGCGACGGGCGACGAACGCCCCGGTCCCGCGGTTCATGCGCGCCGCTCCTTCGCCCAGGGGGTCAGCAGCCGGCCGAGCGCGCCGACCAGGCCGTAGCCCGCCAGCGAGATCAGACCGGCGAGGATGCTCATCGCCCAGACCCGGTCCGGCTGGATCTGGCGCTGCGCCGCGTTCAGCGCCACGCCGATCCCCGAGTCGATGCCGCCGAGGTACTCCCCGACGACGGCGCCGAGCAGCGCTGCCGGGACCGCCACCTGCAGGGCGGTGACGATCGCCGGCAGCGCCGACATGAGCTGGACCTTGCGGATCTGCGTCCACCGGCCGCCGCCGTACGCGGCCACGAGGTCCAGCGAGCTGCGGCTGGCGGAGCGCATCCCGAGGATGGCGCCGACCAGCGTGGTGAAGAAGACGAGCAGGGCGCCGAGGAAGATCGCCGCGGCGCGGCCGCCGAAGATCACCATGACGATGGGGCCGATGGCGACGACGGGCAGGCAGGACGAGATCACGCCGAGCTGGGTGATGACGTCCTCCAGCCGCGGCACCACCAGCACGACCGCCGCGAGCGCGAGCCCGGCGAGGTTGCCCCACAGGTAGCCCTGCACGGCGCGGCCGAGCGTCGGCGTCACGTTGGGCCCGTAGTACGACCAGCCGTCCTGCACCGCGGAGCGGGCGACGTCCACCGGGGACGGGAACGACGTGGAGTTCTCCAGGTTGGCCGTCATGGCCCACCACAGGACGAGCAGCAGCACGATGCCGACGGTGCCGCCGACCCACGGGCGCGCGAGGGCACCGCGGAACCGCGCGAGGAGCGGCATCAGTGCGTCCCGTCGCCGAACAGCAGGCCCGACAGGTGGTCCACGACCTCGTGGAACTCCTTGGTCCGCATCATCTCCGGCGTGCGGGGACGCTCGAACGGGATCTCGACGACCTCGACGATGCGGCCCGGGCGCGCCGACATCACGGCGACGGTGTCGGACAGCAGCGCCGCCTCGGCGATGCCGTGCGTGACCATCAGCGTGGTCGCGGAGCGCTCGGTCCAGATGCGCTGCAGCTCGAAGTTCAGCCGCTGCCGGGTCATGTCGTCCAGCGCGCCGAACGGCTCGTCCAGCAGCAGGAAGTCGGGACGCACCGCGAGCGCCCGCGCGATGGACGCGCGCTGGCGCATGCCGCCGGACAGGTGCGCGGGGCGGGCCTTCTCGAACCCGGACAGGCCGACCAGGTCGATGAGCTCGTCCACGATGCCGTCGTCCGTGCGGCCCTGGATCTCCAGCGGCAGCCGGATGTTCTTCTGCACCGAGCGCCACGGCAGCAGCGCGGGGTCCTGGAACGCGATGCCCATGCCCTCGGCGCGCTTGCCCGGCGCGACCGGGGTGCCGTTGACGGCGACCGTGCCGGACGTCGGGGTCTCCAGGCCGGCGAGGATGCGCAGGATCGTGGACTTGCCGCAGCCGGACGGGCCGAGCAGCGACAGGAACGACCCGCGCGGGGTGGACAAGCTCACGTCCTCCAGCGCGGTGACCGAGCGGCGGCCGGAGCGGAACTCCTTGCTCAGGCCGGTGATCTCGATGCCGGGGCGGGTGTCGGCGGACGTGGGCACGCCCACCCCCGCGGCCGAGGGGGCCGGCTGCGCGGGGGTGGGCGTGGACTGGGGGGACGTCACTGGAGCAGGTCCGGGTTCTCGGCGTACACCTCGTCGAGGAGCGAGAGGTCGAACAGCTCCTCGGCGGTGATGTCGACGCCCGCGAACGCGAGGGAGTCGATGGTGCCCTGCTGCAGCTCGTCCGAGACGGTCAGCAGACCGTTCGCGGCGGTCTCGTCGGACTCGACGAGGGTGGCCTGGCGGTCGAAGGACAGCGTGATCGCGTCGGCGTCGTACTGCTGCTCCTTGCCGTACTCGTTCACGGTCAGGTCGACGGCGCGCGCCGGGTCGGCGAGCGCGGCGGCCCAGCCCTGCGCGGTGGCGAGCAGGAACGCCTTGACCTGCTCCGGCTTGGTGTCGATGGCCTCCTGCGAGGTCACGAGCACCTCGCCGACCATCGGCAGGCCCTCGTCGGCGAGCAGGAACTCGGTCGCCTCGAAGCCCGCGGCGGTCAGCGCGGCGGCGCCCGTCGTGGTGTAGCCGATGAGGCCGTCCACCTGGCCGGTGGTGAGCATCGAGGTGTCGGACAGCGGGACCGTGGTCAGCGACGTCGGGTCGATGTCGTTCGCCGCGAGGAACGCGTTCCACACCAGCGTGTTCGAGTCGGACACGGCGATGGTCGTGCCGGCCAGGTCCTCCGGGCCCGCGATCGGCGCCGAGGCGGCCGAGACCAGCGCGAACGGGTTGCGCTGGTAGGTGGCGCCGACGATCTTCAGCTCCGCGCCGCCCTGGATGGCGGGGGCGGTGATCAGCGGGGAGGACAGGCCGACGAACGCCTGACCCGTCGCGACGGCGGCCTCGGCGCTGGTGGCGGACGAGCCACCGGCGGTCAGCGTGACCTCGGGGAACCCGGCGTCCGTGTAGAGGCCGTCCTCGACCGCGAGGTACTCGCCCGCGAACTGCTGGTTCTTCAGCCAGGAGAGCTGGACGCTCACCGCGTCGAACGACTCCGCACCGCCGGACGTCGCACCCGCCTCGGTCGCGCCCTCGTCCGAGGAGCAGGCGGAGAGCAGCAGGGCCGTCGCGGCGACGGCGGCCAGCAGGCCGGCGGCGCGCGTCCGGCGCGGGGTCGTGATGGTGCGGGTCACGTCAACCTCGATCACGTCGTGCGGCCACCCGGTCCGTTGGGTGGGCCGCGGTGCCTGGGGGAAGTCGTCACCGGTCCCCCGGTGACGTGCTCCATTCGACAGGTCGTCCCGGGCGGCTCGCCATGTGGGATCCTCCGAACTCCCCCGCCCTCAGCCGTGCGGTGTGTTGTGCGACCGCACCGTCACGTCACGCGGACGTCACACCCGGGCGCGTCCGGGCGCCCTGCCCGGCGGATCGCCCAGGGCCACCCCGGACCGCCCCCGGCGGGCGTTGGTGGATCGCACGAAGATGCAGGCAGGCGCCCTGTGGTTGGCTTCCGGGACGAGCCTGGCCGCACCCGTAGCCGCCGGTGCCCGGGTACCAGGAACCACCAGGAGCGGAGCAAGACGTGTGGCCGACGGCTGAACTGCACGTGCACATCGAGGGCACGCTCGAGGCCGACCTCATCGAGGAGCTCGCGGCCCGCAACGGGCTGCCCGTCCCCGAGGGCGCCGCCCTCATGGCGCGCACCGAGCCCTACCGCGACCTGCAGGACTTCCTCGACCTGTACTACGCGAACCTCGCGGTGCTGCGCACCCGGGCCGACTTCCACGACCTCGGCGCCCGCTACCTGGCGCGCGCCGCGGCCGCCGGGGTCCGGCACGCCGAGATCTTCGTCGACCCGCAGTCGCACACCGAGCGCGGCGTCCCGGTCGAGGACGTCCTGCTCGGCCTGTCCTCCGCCCTGGCCGACGCCCGCGCCGAGCACGGCATGTCCGGCGGCCTCATCGTCTGCTTCCTGCGGCACCTCGGCCCCGACGCGGCCATGGCCGCCCTGGAGGAGGTGCTGCCGCACCGCGAGCTGCTGCTCGGCGTCGGCCTGGACTCCAGCGAGGTCGGCTACCCGCCCGCGCTGTTCCGCGACGTGTACGAGCGCGCCGCCGCCGAGGGCCTGCGCCGCGTGGCGCACGCCGGGGAGGAGGGCGGACCCGACTACGTGTGGGAGGCCCTGGACATCCTCGGCGCCGAGCGCATCGACCACGGCAACCGCGCCCTGGAGGACGTCGAGCTCGTCGCCCACCTGCGCGAGACCCGCACCCCGCTGACCGTGTGCCCGCTGTCCAACGTCGCGCTGCGCACCTCCGGGCCCGACCTCGCGGACCACCCGCTCGCCGTCATGCTCGACGAGGGCCTGGTGGCCTCGGTGCACTCCGACGACCCCGCGTACTTCGGCGGCTACGTCGACGACGCCGTGACCGCGCTCGTGGCGGCCGGCACCGTCACCCCGGACCAGCTCGGGGTGCTCGCGGCCAACTCGATCGTCTCGTCGTTCCTGCCCGACGGCGCCAAGGCCGCGCTGCTCGCCGAGGTGCGCGCGCACGCGGAGGCCACCGGCGCCGCCGTGCCCGCCCTCGTCACCGAGACGCTCGGCGCCGGGACGGTCTGAGCGTGCAGAGCAGCGAGGTCACCACGGGCCGCCGCGTCGCCGTCGTCCTGGAGCCGGGCGACGAGGTGCTGGCCAGCCTCACCGAGGCGTGCCGGGCGCACGGCATCCGGCAGGGGTTCGTCCCGGTGTTCTCCGGGGCGTTCCGCACCGCGCGGTTCATCGCCGCGGACGTCCCGGTGGACGACCAGGAGCCGCCCCTGCCCCACGAGGTCACGGTGACCTACACCGAGGGCATCGGCAGCGGCACGATCCTGTGGGACGCGGACACCCAGACCCCGACGCCGCACCTGCACCTCGCCGTCGGCGTCAAGAACGCCGCCGCCGCGGGGTTCGCCGGTCACGTCCTCGGCGCGGAGACGCACTACACCGTCGAGGTGCTGATCGAGGAGGTCGTCGCGCCCGCCCTGCTGCGCGTGCCCGACCCGCGGGCGTACGGCATCCCCACGATGCGCTTCGCCTGACGCCTGACCTCCGGCGCCGGGCGCCTGGCGTCGGCCGCACGCCGGTCGCCTGGGTGCTGCCACCCCTGCGGGCGACCGGGTCACCCGTTCACCCGCCCGGGTGGCTCGATCCGCGCCCGGAGCGGCCGAACGGGTGTCCATGCTCCCTCCCGCGCCCCCGCGGCACCGCGCATGACGCGCCTGCTGCCGCCGCTGTCCCCCGTCGGCTGGCTCCTGTTCGCGGCGATGGTCGTCCTGGTCCTCACGTACCTGTACTTCTGGTGGAACGTCGTGCGCGCCACCGCGCACGGGCACGTGTCCCGGGAGCGCATCACGGACGCCGACCTCGTCGCCGCCCGCACCGAGGCGGAGCACGCCGGGCGCACCCACCGGTTCCTCGTCCAGGTCACCACCAAGGGCGGCGCCCTGCCCGTCGTCCTGCGCGGGATCGACGAGGTGCTCGCGGGCGTCGCCCGCTACCCGGCGCTGCGCGACGTCGTCCGGGTCGAGGTCGTCACCGAGGACGCCACCGAGGTCGAGGCGCTGACCCGCCGGTACCGGCGCGCGGCCGTCCCCGTGGCGGCGTTCCTGCTGCCCGTCGACTACACCACCCCGAAGGGCACCCGGCTCAAGGCCCGCGCCCTGGAGTACATGGTCGAGCAGCACCGCGCGGACCCCGACGACTGCTACGTCGTGCACTTCGACGAGGAGTCCGTGCTCACGCCCGACAACCTCGCCCGCCTCGTGCACCGGCTCACCCGGCACCCCGTCGGCATCTCCGAGGGGATGATCTCCTACGGCCTCGACTGGGACCAGGCGACGCTGCTGAACAAGGCGATGGAGTCCAGCCGCCCGTTCGGCTGCCACGAGTGCTACAGCGTCATGACCAGCCCGCCGCCGATGCACCTGCACGGGTCCAACCTGGTGATCCGGCAGGACCTGGAGAACGCGATCGGCTGGGACATCGGCACCCTCGACGGTGCCGCGCTCATCGCCGAGGACCTGGTGTTCGGGCTCGCCGCGTACGTGAAGTTCGGGCCGGACGTCTTCGGCTGGCACCACACGGAGATGATCGAGCAGCCGCCGTTCACGCTGCGCGCCGCGTACAAGCAGCGCGAGCGCTGGGTGTTCGGGTCGCTGCAGGCGCTCGCCCACGTCGAGGCGCAACCCGACTGGACGCGGCTGTCCCGTCGCGACCGGTGGCAGATCTCGGTCGTCATCCGGCTGCGCGTGCTCACGTACGCGCTCGGCTTCGCCGTGTCGCTGCTCGCGCTGGGCTCCAACGCGGTCGTCCTCGGTGTCCTCGGCACGCGCGCGGTCGCGGAGGGCGGCCTCGACCTGGCCGCACCCGAGCTCTCGGTCTACGGCGCCCTCACCACCGCGGGTCTGCTGCTGTGGCTCGGCAGCAACCAGCTCGGCCTGTTCTACAACCTCCGGTACTCCGGGCTGACCCGGCTGCAGAAGGCCCGTGACCACGTCCTCGTCCTGCTCGCAACGCCGTTCGCGGGCGTCGTCGACACCGCCGGACCCCTGGTCGCGGTGCTCAAGTGGACCGCGGGCATCCGCGAGGTGGCGTGGAAGCCCACCCCGAAGCGCGCCCCCGGCACCGCACCCGCGCTCCCGACGCAGCGCACAGCCCCCGCCGTGGAGGTCGTCGGCGCGCTGAGCGAGGTCGCGTCGTGACCGAGGCCCGCCGGCACCGCACCCGGTTCGTGGTGCTGGTGGCCGCCATGGCCGTCGCGCTCCTCGCCGCGCTGGCGGGGATCGTCGTCCCGACGCTCAGCGGACGCGGCGGCGCCGACACCCTGCCCACGGGCGACGCGAAGCGTGTGGCCGACCTCGACCGGCTGGCCGAGGCCCTCGACCGGTACCACGCCCGGCACGGCGGCTACCCGGTGAGCAGCGGGTCCTGCGCGGACGGCCGGTTCGACAGCGACGCCGAGATCGCGTTCCTGCACGACCTCGAGCGCGAGGGTGCCATCGAGGCGGTCCCCCGCGACCCCGACGGCGTCACGGCGACCGCGGACGACTGCCGGGCGATGTACGGGGCGAAGCACTACCTGTACTACTCCAACGGCACCAAGTTCGCGCTCGTCGCCAGCGTGGACGACCCCGACGCCGTCCCCGACGACGCGGCGGGCGTGCACCTCGCCGACGGCGACCGGGCGTGGTTCGACGGGTCCGCCCTGGTGGACGACTGGGGGTGGAGCCGGAACGTGTACGTGGTGAGCGCCCCCGCGCTGACGGAGGTGCGGGGGTAGGACTCAGTCCTCGGTCTCGTCCAGGCAGGTCATCGCGAGGAACAGGTCCACCCGGTCGGCCATGGTGCTCATGTCCCGGTTGGTGAGCTCCTCGATGCGGGCGATCCGGTACCGCAGCGTGTTGGTGTGCAGGTGCAGCTGCCGCGCGGTCTCCTGCCACGCCCCGCCGCCGTCCAGGAACGCCCGCAGCGTGCCCACCAGGTCGGCGTTGTGCCGCTCGTCGTAGGACAGCAGCGGCGCCAGCACCTCGCGGGCGTACCCGGACCGGGTGCTCTCCCCGAGCATCCGCAGCAGCGCCCGGTGGGTCTGGACGTGCAGCGACGTCGACACCACGACCGGCTCGGCTCCGGTGGCGTTCTGCACCCGCTCGACGGCGGTCGCGATGGCGGAGTTCAGCCGGCTGACGCCGCTGACCGGGTCGCTCATGCCGACCCGCAGCTGCCGCCCGGCGAGCAGGGCGTGGTACTCCTCGGCGAGGTGCTCGGCGAGCGGGCGCTCCTCGGTCCCGGCGCCGTTGACCAGCAGGATCGCCAGGTCCTCGGAGCGGCAGCCCATCACGCGGTGGCCGAGGGCGGTCAGCGTGCGCTGCAGCATCTCCAGCACGGCCGCGCGCGGGAACCGCGGGTCGTCGACCCGGGCGGCGACGATGGTCGTCTCGTCCTGCGGGCCCAGGCCCTCCAGCCGCATCCGCGCGGAGATCGCGCCGGGCGACGCCTCCTGGTCGCGGATGGACGTGATGAGCGCGGCGACCTGCGCGTCCCGGGTCTCCCGCCAGCGCCCGGCGAGCTCCATCTCGACGCGCAGCGCACCCACGAGCGCGTCCATGGCGAGCGTGACCTCGTCGGAGAACGACCGGTGATCGCCCCAGCAGCCGAAGAACCCGGAGCGGTCGCGCGCGCCCGTCCGGATGATCGTCGCCGGGCCCAGCCCGGTCTGCGCTCCCGGCACGATGACGCGCTTGTCGTGCTCGCGGGCGATGACGGCGTTCCACTGCTCGGCGACCTGCGCACGGTCCGGTGCGGCCCCGGCGGAGGCCAGCAGCATGCCGGTCTCGTCGATGACCCAGCAGCCGATCGCGAACTCCGCGGAGAACTGCCCCAGCAGCTCGGCCACGCCGCCGCCGCGGGACACGGTGTCGGCGATCCGGCGGCTGAACCGCATCGTCCGGGTCGCGAGGCCGGTCGCGGAGCCGGGCTGCCGGGCGGCGATCTCGTCCGCGATCCGGCGGAACGACACCCCGGGCGAGACGGTGAGCAGCGTGAGGCCGCGCTCCCGGCACAGCGCGATCACGTCGTCGGGGATGACGCCGATCTCGATGAGGCCGATGACGACCGCGGCGACGTCCTGCCGCGCCAGCGCGCCGAGGAACGTCGCGGCGCCGTCGGCCCGGTCCAGCCACAGACCGCTGGTGAGGACGACGTCGCCCGTCGACAGGAACCGGGACGGGTCCGGCAGGTCGGTGATGTACGCCGCCGTCACGGGGCGGTCCAGCGCGTCGGGCTCGGCCGCGACGACGCTCAGCCCCAGGTCGGGGTCGGCCAGGAGGTCACGGACGTCCACGGTTCACCGCCCTGCTCCTGCTCCGCACCCCGACAGTCTACGAGGAGCCACGCAGGAGCCCTGTCGGTGGGCGCACGCAGGCCCCGACCTGCCCGCCGCGCCGCCGGACGGTGCAGGATGGGCCCGTGACGTCCGACCTCGCCCTCGACCGCCCCGACCCCCGCCGGCTGCGCGCCGCGATGTTCGTCGACTTCGACAACGTCTACATCGGCCTGCGCCGCCTGGACCCGGAGGCCGCCGAGGCGTTCGCCACCGACCCCGGGCACTGGCTCGCCGAGCTGGAGGCCGGGTCCGACGCCGACGGCGAGTTCACGCGCCGGTTCCTGGTGCGGGCCTGCTACCTCAACCCGTCGGTGTTCTCCCGGTACCGGCCGAACTTCACGCGCGCCGGCTTCCAGGTGGTCGACTGCCCGTCGCTCACCCAGCAGGGCAAGTCCAGTGCGGACATCAACCTCGTCCTCGACGCCGTGGACGCTCTGGGCGCGGACACCCGGTACGACGAGTTCGTCATCGTCTCGGCGGACGCCGACTTCACCCCGCTCGCGCAGCGCTGCCGCGCCGCCGACCGCCGGGTCACGATCATCACCGCGAGCCCCGCCGCGAGCGCGTACCGGGCCGTCGCGGACACCGTCATCACCGCGAACGACCTCGCCGAGCTCGTGACCGGCGGCGACGGCGGCGCGACCGACGCCCTGCTCGCCGAGGGCACCGAGAGCGCGGACCCCGCCGAGGGCACCGACGACACCCGCTCCTCCCGGGGCGGACGCGGCGGCGCGGGCGGACGTGGCGAGGCCGGCGGTGCCGAGGCCGCTGGTCCCGAGCGGGACGGCCGCGGCTCCGACTCCGGCGACGGTGCGGGCACCACCGGCGGCACCGGACGCTCCGGCGGCACCGCGGGCCGGTCGGACGCCGCGACCACCCGGGAGGCCACCGCCCCGAGCGGCACCAGCACCCCCGGCTCGCTCGCCGCGCGCCGCGCCGTGCTCCAGCGGGTGCGCTCGGCGGACCGACCCGTGCCCACCGGCACGGTCGCGCAGGCCGCGCAGAAGGCCGACCCCACGCTCCCCACGACGCGCTGGGCGGGCACGGGCGGGTTCCTGCCGTGGCTCGCCCAGGCCGTCCCCGAGCTCGGCGTGGCCGCCCGGCCCTCCCCCGGCTACGTGTGGGACCCGAAGCGGTTCGGCGAGGCCGACCTGCCGGGCGCCGCCGCGACCGGTCCGGACACCGACGCGACCGCGCTGCAGCGCCAGGTCATCTCGGTCACCGACACCCCCGGTCTCAGCCGGGACAACTACCGGGTGCTGCACACCGCGCTCGCCGAGGACGTGCAGGCGCACCCCTTCGAGCGTGCCGCCACCGCCCGCCGGGTCCGCGACGCCTGCCAGGAGGCCGGTGCCGCCGTCGGCAAGGCGTCGGTCAACGCCGTCATCAACGGGGTGCTGTACGTCGGGCTGGAGCTCGACGAGTCCGTCACCGCCGAGGACGTCGCCGAGGCGTGGGCGGACAACGTCGTCGGGCTGTGCCGGGGTGCCCGCATGGAGCTCACCGAGGCCGACGAGGCCGCCATCGACGACTGGGTCGGCGGCGGGCTGCTGGAGGCGCTGGACGACTGAGCACACGCGCGCCGGCTCAACCCGAGTCGTGCGCGTGCCGATGTCCGCGGGGTGACGCGTCGCCGCCCCAGCACCACCGGCATCCTCGTGTGCCTCGTCCTCGGGGTGCTCGGCAGCATCTACGCCGTCGACTGGTTCGCGGGCCGGGGCACTCTCCGGCTGCCCTGGGCCGCGACCGACCTGCTCCCGCCCGAGGCGCGCGACCGGCCGCAGGCCGGGTACGAGGAGGCCGAGGAGCGGCTCGCGCCGCCGGTCGAGGTCGCCGCACCGGACGCGTCGTACGCGTTCCAGCAGACCCACGAGGTCGACGGCGCGCAGGTGCCGGTGGCGTGGTCACCGTGCCGGCCGGTGCACGTCGTCGTGGACCCCGCCGACGGGCCCGCCGACTTCGCCGGCCAGGTCGAGGTGGCGCTGGACGAGCTCGCCGCCGCGACCGGCCTGGTCCTGGCGTACGACGGCGTCGTCGCCGAGCCGGACCCGGGCGGCGGCGGGGACCGGGCCGCGTTCCAGCCCGAGCGGTACGGCGACCGGTGGGCGCCGGTGCTCGTGGCCTGGTCGGACGAGGCGGGTGTGCCGGGTCTCGCGGGCGACGTCCTCGGCCTCGCGCAGGTGCACGCCGTCACCGACCCGTACACCGGCGACCGGGCCCTGGTCAGCGGGGCCGTGCACCTCGACACCGACCTGCTCGACCCCGTGTACGGCCCGACGGGGTACCACGCGGTGCTGCGGCACGAGCTCGCGCACGTGATCGGGCTCGACCACGTCGAGGACCCGGCGCAGCTGATGAACGCGGTGACCGGGGTGCCGACCTACCAGGCGGGTGACCTCACCGGCCTGGCGGCCCTCGGTCGCGGGGCGTGCACCCCGGGACTCTGATCCGGGCACCCCGCCTCAGGGGCGCTCCGCGTCGCCGCGGGTGGCCTGCGCGATCAGGCGCCGCAGGTCCGCCACGGGCACCACGGCGTCGTCGTCGACCCGCCCGGCGACGCGCTCCTCCACCCACTCGCGCAGCAGCGCCGTGACTTTCACGCCGTCCTCGGCGGCCATGGCGCGGGCGGCGTCGAGCGTCGCCGTGGGCAGCCGGATCGTGATGCCGACCATCATGGTCGTGCCCGTCGGCTCGACGCGCTCGGCGCGCGCGATCTGCCGGCCCAGGTCGGTGCGGTCGAAGTGGCGGCGCAGGCCCGCGAGCCGGGCGCTCTCGTGGGCCTCGTCCTCCGTGGCCCGGGGGCCGGTGAGGTCGTGGTGCTGGTCCTCGGTCATCCTCAGGTCTCCTTCCGTCGCAGCGCCCGACGTTCGCCGGGCGAGAGATCGCGCGCCGTCACGACACCCGCGGTGCCGTCCCGGCGCGGGGCGACCACGACGAGCAGCGCGCGACCCGACGTGGTGCGTCCGACCACGACCGTCGTCCCCCCGCGACCGCCGAACCGCACGACGCGGCGGTGCACCGCCTCGTCGGCGTCCTGCGGCCGCAGACCGTGCCGGGCGATGTGGGCCTCGGCGCCCGGGGTCCACGTGATCTCCCGATCATCGCACCACATGTCACGCACATTGTCACGCATCGTCGCTCCTCGGTCGGGAGCGCGACGCTACGGAGCCCGACCGCCGACGTCGGCACGCCCCGGCCGGCTCCTGGGGACCGCACCCGCACGGACACGCTGTGGACGACTCGGCACCCGCTCCTGGCGCGGGACCCGCGCGAGACCCGCGCTCAGGCCACGCCCGCCCCGCCCGGCGCGGCGACCCCCCGCCCGCCCGATGCCGGGCGGGCCGAGGAGGGTGACCGCGACGGCCACCTCGGCCCTCGGGCGGCGCGGGCCCTCAGCCCGAGGTGCCGGCGATGTTGACCAGCCAGAGGACGCCGAACTTGTCCTTGACCATGCCGAACGAGTCCCCCCAGGGCGCCGTGCTCAGGGGTTCGACCACGGTGCCGCCGGCGGCGAGCCCGTCCCAGAACCCGTGGAGCTCGGCGTCGTCCTCGGGGCCGCCGCTGAGCGAGACCGAGAAGCTGTCACCGGGGGTGTAGCTCATCGACGCGGGGGTGTCCGAGGCCATGAGCACGAGGCCGCCGGGGGTCTCGAGCTGGGAGTGCATGACCTTGTCCTGCTCGGCGGGGTCCTCGCTCGCGTGGAAGTCCGCGAAGGTGCTGACGTCGAGCTCGCCGCCGAACACCGACCGGTAGAACTCCATCGCCGCACGGGCCTCGTCGCGGAAGCCGAGGTAGGGGTTGAGTCGCGTGGTCATAGCGGGCTCCTGGTGCGGCAGGGACGGGCGACGGTGTGACTCGGATCACACTGCCGCCCGCCCGACCGACCGTCAAGAGCCCTGCGGCCCCGCGACGCGCGCGGTGACGAGCAGGTACTCCCACTCCGTCCGGGTCGGCCAGCCCGCCGGTCCGGTGTCGAACCGCCGGACGAGGTCGAGCAGCGCCGCGTCGAGCGCGGCGACCCGCGCGGGGTCGTCGGCGACGGCCCGGTACACCGCGATGGTCGGGCCGTACCGGCTCGCGAAGTAGTCCCGGAACTCCTCCGGGGTCGCGAACCGGTCGACGGCGAGCGTGCGCCGCTGCACCTCGACGTCGGTGACCGCGTGGCCGAGCAGCGCCCGGACGTGCTCCTCGTCGCCCCACAGCGGCGGCGGCTGCACGCCCGGGGGCGGCGTCGGCGCGAACGGCCGCATCGCCGCGAACATCTGCCCGATGAACCCCGTGGGGGTCCAGGACAGCAGCGCGATCCGCCCGCCGGGGCGGCAGACCCGCACGAGCTCGTCCGCCGCGACCTGGTGGTGCGGGGCGAACATCACCCCGACGCAGGAGAGCACGGCGTCGAAGGAGTCGTCCGCGAACGGCAGTGCCTCCGCGTCGGCCTCCTGCCAGTCCAGGTCGGCGCCCTGCTCCGCCGCCGCGCGGCGCCCGGCGTCGAGCAGCTGCGGCGTGAGGTCGGACGCGACCACCCGGGCGCCCGCGAGCGCCGCCGGGATCGCCGCGTTGCCCGACCCGGCCGCGACGTCGAGCACCCGCTCGTCCGGGCGGACACCGGCCGCGGCGACGAGCGCCGGGCCGAGCCCCCCGACCACCTCGGCGGCGACCGCCGGGTAGTCGCCGAGCGCCCACATGGCGCGGTGCTTGTCCTTCAGGGCCTGACCGGCCCCCGCGGCGTCGACGCCGCCGATCACTGTCATCATCTCGCCCGTCCCTGCGGTGCGGGGGCGCCGGCCTCCCCGGCGCCCTGTGCGCACCACCGGACACCCGGGGCGTGTGCGGGAGCGTGTGCGGGTGCACACGCCCCGCACAGCGGCAGCACGGCCGGGGCCTCGCCCGGCTGCCGAGGGTGGGCGGCATGAGAAGAACCTCCCCCACCCACGCCCCACGCCGACGAGGCCGACGAACCCGACGCACCCTGCTCGCGTCCGCGCTCGTCCTGGTGCTCGCCCTCGGCGGCGGCACCGCCTGGGCGCTGGACCGGTACGTCGTGGACCACGTCGAGATCGCCGACGTGCAGGCGTACGAGGCCGCGAACGGGACCGCCGCCGACGCGACCCCGGCCGACGGGACCGTCACCGGGACCACGTACGAGTCCGACGACGCGTCGATCAGCATCTCCACAGTCGTGACCGGCAGCGGTGACGACCAGGTCACGGCGTACGTCGCCGACGTGACGTTGTCCGACGCGACCGTGCTGCGCTCGGCGTTCGCGCAGAACCAGTTCGGCACCAACATCACGGCGACGACCTCCGAGATCGCCGAGGAGGTCGGCGCGGTCTTCGCGGTCAACGGCGACTACTACGGGTTCCGGAGCACCGGCATCGTCATCCGCAACGGCGTCGTCTACCGCGACGAGGGCGCCCGCGAGGGCCTCGCGTTCTACGCCGACGGGCACGTGGAGGTGTACGACGAGACCGCGACCACCGCTGACGCGCTGCTCGCGGCCGGGGTGTGGAACACCCTGTCGTTCGGGCCCGCGATCGTCGAGGACGGGGCCGTGGTCGACGGCATCGAGGACGTCGAGGTCGACACGAACGTCGGCAACCACTCGATCCAGGGCGAGCAGCCGCGCACCGCCGTCGGCGTGATCGACGACAACCACCTGGTGTTCGTGGTCGTGGACGGCCGCTCCCCCGGCTACTCCGCGGGCGTCACGATGACCGGCCTCGCCGAGATCATGCAGTCCCTGGGCGCCACCACCGCGTACAACATCGACGGCGGCGGGTCCTCGACCATGGTGTTCGACGGCGAGCTCGTCAACGACCCGCTGGGCAAGGGCGTCGAGCGCGGCACCTCCGACATCCTCTACATCGGGGGCTGAGCCGTGATCGTGCTGATCCCCGCCTACGAGCCCGACGCGCGCCTGGTGCACCTCGTCGCGGACCTGCTGGGCGCCGCACCCGACGTGCGGGTGGTCGTCGTGGACGACGGCAGCGGCCCCGCCCACCAGCAGCCCTTCGAGGGGGTGCGCGGACCGCGCTGCACCGTGCTGACCCACGACCGCAACCACGGCAAGGGTCGTGCGCTGCGCACCGGGTTCGCGCACGTCGAGCGGGCGCACCCCGGCGAGCCCGTGGTCTGCGCCGACAGCGACGGGCAGCACTCCGCCGCCGACGTCCTGCGCGTCGCGGCCGCCGTGGCCGCGCAGCCCGCCGACCGCCCGGCCGCCGTCCTGGGCTGGCGGTCGTTCACCGGGCCGGTGCCCCTGCGGTCGGTCGTCGGCAACCGGGTCGCGGCCCGTGCGTTCCACCTCGCCACCGGCCTGCGGCTGCACGACACCCAGACCGGGCTGCGCGGCTACCCCGCGACGCTGCTGCCCTGGCTCCGGACCGTGCCGGGCGACCGGTTCGAGTACGAGCTGAACCTGCTGCTGCGGGCCGCTGCGGAGGGGCCCCGTCGAGGAGCTCGAGATCGCCACGATCTACCTCGACGCCAACGCGTCCTCGCACTTCCGACCCGTCCGGGACTCCGTGCGCGTCCTGGCGCCGCTGCTGGCGTTCTGCGCGTCGTCGCTCGCGGCGGCCGCCGTCGACACCGTCGCGCTCCTGGTCCTGCACGCCGCCACCGGCACGCTGCTCGGCTCGGTCATCGGGGCGCGGCTGCTCAGCGCGGGCGTGAACTTCGCGATCAACCGGAACCTGGTGTTCCCCGGCCGCAGCACGACCGGCCCCCGCGTCGGCCGGTCCGCCGCCCGGTACGCCGCGCTCGCGACGACGCTGCTCGCGGTGAACTACCTGCTGCTCGCGGCGCTCACCGGGCTCGGGGTCGCGCTGCTGCCCGCCAAGATCGCCACCGAGACGGCGCTGTCCCTGCTGAGCTTCCAGGTGCAGCGACGGTTCGTGTTCGCCGACCCGGCCGGACGGGTGGACCCGGCGCGCACGGCCCCGCGCGCGCGGGAGCGGCGGACCGTCGGACGCTAGCGCCCGGACACGCTCAGGGCGCTAGCGCCCGGACACGCTCAGCCCCGCAGCCGCCGCGCCACCGCGGCCGCGGTGCGGCGCCCCGACACCACCGCGCCCTGCAGCGACGGGGTGTCCCGGTGGTCGCCGCAGACGAAGCGCCCGTCACCGAGGTCGACGGGCCGGCGCACCCGCAGCGGCGGGGGTGTCGCGGGCAGGGCCGCGCGCACCTCGTGCCGGGCGAGGACGGACCACGGCCGGGGGTCGGCGCCGAGCATCTCCCCCGCCTGCCGCCGCACCGCCTCCGCGTCGGGAACCGTGCCGTGCGGCGGCAGCACGCACGTCGCCTGGACGAGCTGGGCACCGGCGGGCGCGTACGTCGGCGCGACCGCCGAGATCAGCGCGGCGTCGACCACCGGACCCCGGCGGCGGCCGTCCACGACGACGGCGTCCGTGCGGGCGACGCCCTCGGCAGCCCACCAGGTCGTCACCAGCCCGCGCACCTCCGGCTCCGGCAGGCCCGTCAGCGTCGCGCCGGTCACCGGGTCCGCCGCGACGACGACCGCCCGGGCGCGCAGCGTGGCGCCGCCCACGCGCACGGCGTGCCCGCCGGGCACCGGCTCGACCGCGTCGACCCGCGTCCCGGTGGTCACCGCGAGACCGCGGGCGAGGGCTGCGGGCAGCGCGCCCATTCCGCCGGCGGGCAGCGCCGGGGTGCCGCGCAGCAGGGACCGCACGACCAGCCGGACGAACGTCGCCGACGTCGACCCGCCCTCGTCGGCGAGCACCCCGGCGAGGAACGGCTCCAGGACCTCGTGCCGCAGCCGACCCGTGACGCCCGCGGCGTCCCAGGACTCCGCGAGCGTGCGGTCGTCGCCCGCCTCCAGCGCGCCCACCGGGCCGAGCGCGGGCGCCGCCCACCGGGCCAGCGCCACCAGCTCCGCCGGGCGCAGGTAGCCGCTGCCGAGCGTCGACCGCAGCAGGTGCGGGGCGCGCCGGGGGTCCGCGAGCAGCGCGAGACCGTCGTCCCGGCGCACGGCCAGCCCGGGCGCGAACGGGCGCAGGTCCAGGGCGTCCAGGTCGACGACGTCCCGCAGCGCCGGGTACGCGGGGTTGAGCACCTGGAACCCGACGTCGACCGTGTACCCGTCCACGCGCTCGCTGCGGACCCGCCCGCCGACGACGTCGTCCGCCTCCAGCACCCGGACGTCCAGGCCCCGCCCCACCAGGGCGCGGGCGCAGGTCAGCCCCGCGATGCCCGCCCCGACCACCAGCACGTCGCAGTCCATGCCGGGGAGCCTAGGTTCGCGTGGCCCGCCCTGCCCCTCAGACGAGCTCGAGCCCGGCCGCGCCCGCGAGCAGCTCGTCGATGATCGCCACCACCGCTGGCCCGGGCTCCCGACGGGTCGCGCGGTGCCGGGCGACCAGGCGGCGGGACCCGAGCCCGGGGACCGTCGCGACCGTCACGGCGTCGGGGAGCTCGCCCTGCAGCGCGAGCGCCGGGAGCAGCCCGACGCCCTGCCCCGCCGCGATGAGGGCCAGGGCGACGTCGAAGTCGTAGTAGACGTGCCGCGACGTGACCGGTCCGAGGGCGGCGGTCACCCGGCCCATCGCGCGCGCGGCGGCGGTGTTCGGCTCCGCGGCGATCCAGGTGACGCCCTCCAGGTCGGACAGCTGCGTCGGGGTCGCGACCGTGCTCGGCAGCACGAGGCGCCACGGCTCCTCCAGCAGGACCACGTCGCGCTGGCCGCGCGGGACGTGGGTGTCGGCGTCCTCGTCGCGCTCCAGCAGCACGATGTCCGCGTCGCCCTCGCGCAGGCGGCGCATCGACTCCCCCGGCTCGCGCTCCTCCACCACGAGCTCGACGCCCGGGTGGTGCTCCGCGACGACGCCGAGCGTCGGCGCGACGACCGCCCGGATCGCCGTCTGGAAGCCCGCCAGCACGACCCGACCGGACAGCTCGCCACCGAGCGCCGACAGCGACTTGCGGGCCTCGACGAGCTCGGACTCGATGCGCTCCGCGGCCTCCGCGAGGATGCGCCCGGCGGTGGTCAGCGTGGCCCCGCGCGGCCCGCGGTCCAGCACCGCGACCCCCTCCTCCGCCTCCAACCGGGTGATCTGCTGCGACACGGCCGAGGGGGTCACGTGCAGCAGGTCGGCGGCCGCGAGGACCCCTCCGGCGCGGTGAACTGCGAGAAGGACGGCGAGGCGGCGCGGGTCGGTCGGCACCCGTCCAGACTAGTTCAGTTCTGCTAACCCCCGGTCCGAACATCATTCGATTGTGCTGAACCATGATCGGGCGCAGAATTCTGCTGTCGGCGCACCCGGTACCCGGGAACCGACGCACCCTCACCCACCCTCTTGCCTTCCTGGAGCACGCCCGTGTCCGCATTCGTCACCGCGCTCGGCTGGGTCGGCGCGGTCACGTGCCTCATCGCCTACGTCATGGTCACCCGCGGCACCTGGGCGCCCACCTCCGGGCGCTACCAGCTCGCCAACGTGATCTCCGGCCTGTTCATGGGCCTGGTCGCCGCGAGCAGCGGCGTGTGGCCCTCTGTGGTCACCAACGTCGTGTGGGCCGTCGTCGGCGCGCACGCCGTCGCCGTGGTCCTCCGCGCCCGCCGGCAGCGCGCCCGCGAGCGCGCCGGGTGGGTCGAGGTCCCGGAGGTCGCGCCCACGACGGTCGAGCCCGTGCCCGCGGGCGTCGTCGGGCTGGCCGCCTGACCGTCCCGCCCTACACGTCGAGGACGCGCAGGCTGACCCGCACGGGACCGCCGACGGTCAGTCCCTCCGCGACGCGGACGGCCTTCTTCACCGGCAGCGAGTAGGCCCGGCGCTTCCCGTCTGGGAAGATCGAGGTCCGCCACGTCGTCCCGCCGACCGTCACCTCGACGCGCAGCGACCCGAACCCCCGCGCGAACGCCCCGGCCCGCTCGAGGATCTCGTCGGACGCGTCGTCCGGCACGCTCACGAACGTCCAGCGCTCGGTGCGGCGCGCGTCCCACTCCCAGAGCAGGGCCTCGAAGTCGAAGGTCATGCCCCGATGCTGCCGCACGCCGCCGACAGGCTCGCCACGTGACCGGGGGTCAGACCGTGTCGAGGTCGAAAGCCACCGCGAGCGCGTGAGCGAGGTCGCGCTCCTGATCAGGCAGGAGCAGACCGACCTGACGACCGAGGCGGTCGACGGCGATCGTCGTGACGTTGTCGCACGAGACGACGCACGCGTGGTCGAGCCCGTTCGGCGGACCGACGGCCACCTCGGTCGACAGACCTCGGACGGTCGAGGTGATCGGCGCGACGGTGACGCGACCCATGTGCGGCCTCACGAGCTCACGCGTCAGGACGAGCACCGGGCGCGTCTTGTCGAGCGCGGCGAGGTGGATCGGCCGCATCAGTCGAGTCCGTCCACGGGCTGCTCGGCCGCCCAGTCCGCGAGCGCGTCGAGGTCGTCGCCCGGCACGCCGGCACGGAGGATCTCGACGTCACGCTCCGCCTGGAAACGGCGGATCTCGCGGGCGAGGGCGCGCTCGACGACGGACGCCCTGCTCCGCGCCCGTCCCGATGCCACGAAGGCATCGACCGCGCGCACCATGTCGTCCGGGAGCCGGACCGCGATCTGAGTGCTCACGGGACGACGGTATACGGAACGGGACCCGATGTGAATACCAGCCCCGGCGGTGGCGCCCGCTCCCTGCGTGGGCGTCACCGCCGCGGGCGTCACCGCCAGGTGTCGTTGAGGACGACGGTCCCGTCCGGTCCGACGGTGGCGGTGCGGTTCGCGCCGCTCTCCCAGGTCACGGTCCCGGCGCCGTCCTTCTTGATGTACTTGTACTCGACCGTCGTCCCGGCGGGCAGGTCGACCGTCCCGCGCCACACGGGGTAGGTCGCGGACGACAGCGGCACCGCCGCCGCGGGCGACCAGGACCCGAGTGCCGGGTGGTTGCCGACGACGAAGACGTTCTGGCCCCAGACGGTCGTCGCGGTGACGGCGAAGGACGCGTCGCCCTGCTCGGTGCCGCCGCCCGTGCTGGTCTTGCCGACGTGCAGCGCGAGGGCGCCGTACGCGGGGACCGTGGCGGTGAACGTGCCGGACGCGCTGACGGCGTAGGTGCGGGAGCAGTCGGACGCGGCGACGACGTCGCAGTACGTGCCCGCGGGCAGCGACGTCTGGTAGGTCCGGGTCACGGCGGACGCGGAGTTGTTGATGGTCACGTAGCCCTTCGCCCCGCGGCCGTAGGCGATGTGGTTCGAGCCGTCGTCCCACCAGTTCGTCACGGCCGTGCCCTCGACGGCGTTGTGGAAGCCGACCATCCCGGCGACCTCGGTCCAGCGCTGCGTGCAGGTCCACTGCCCGGAGGTGCAGCTCGCGTCGGGGACGCTCGTGGCGGTGGCACCGGGGGCACCGGCGTCGTGGTCCGTGAACCGGTAACCGGAGTACACCGACGGCGAGCCGTACGGGTAGGACAGCAGGAACGCGTTCGCGAGGACGTACTTGGCGCCCCACTGGTACGTCATGGTCTCGCCGTTGCGCTCGGTGTCGTGGTTGTCGACGAACACCCCGGCCTGCGCGGACGGCAGCAGCCCGTTCGCGATGCCCGCGAGGTCCTTGATCTGCCCGTCGAACCGGGCCTTGAGGGTGCGGGCGTAGTCGAACTCGTGGACGTCGCCGCTGCCGACGTACTCGGACTCCTGGATGGGCTCGCCCGCGGCGCCGATGACCTCCTGCACCCAGTAGACGTCCGGGTCGGTCAGCCGGGACTTGATCGCGGCGAGGTCGGCGGCGGGGATGTGCTTGGCGGCGTCGATCCGGAAGCCCGCGACCCCGAGGGACAGCAGGTCGTTGAGGTACGCGGCGATGCGGTCGCGGACGTACTCGGAGCCGGTGCGCAGGTCCTGCAGCGAGACGAGGCGGCAGTTCTGCACCTGGTAGCGGTCGGTGTAGTTCGTGATGTTCGACCGGCAGTCGTTGAAGTCGGCGGCGCCGTAGATGCCGGGGAACGAGTCGAGGCCGAACGACGACCCGGCGACGCCGGTGCCGCTGCCCATGTCGGCGCCGGTGGTGTGGTTGATGACGGCGTCGGCGATGACGCCGACCCCGGCGGTCCGGCAGGTCGCGACCATCGCGGCGAACTCGGCCCGGGTGCCGAGCTTGGACTCGATCCGGTAGCTCACCGGCTGGTAGGAGGTCCACCACGTCGGGCCCTGGATGTGCTCCTGCGGCGGGGAGACCTGCACGTACCCGAACCCGGCAGGCCCGAGGGTGCTGGTGCACTCGGCGGCGACGGAGTCCCAGGTCCACTGGAACAGGTTCGCCACGACGTTGCCGCGCCCGTTCGGCGACGGCACCACCGGCGAGGGCGTCGGGGCGGTGGCCGGGACGGCGACGGCGGCGACGGGCGCGGCCGGCGCGGCGG
>NZ_RFFI01000071.1 GCF_003696205.1 Cellulomonas triticagri | reverse complement strand
GCGGAGGCGGCTTCGGCGGCGGTGGCCGCGGGGGCGGCTTCGGCGGCGGCGGGGGCGGCGGCTTCGGCGGCGGAGGCCGCGGCGGCGGGTTCTGACAGACATGTTCGGCAGACGCAGGAAACGAGAGAGGCACGAGGCCATGACCGAGAAGCAGAGCATCTTCGGGCGCATCACCCAGCTCGCGCGGGCGAACATCAACGCGCTGATCGACCAGGCCGAGGACCCGCAGAAGATGCTGGACCAGCTGGTGCGGGACTACACCAACTCCATCGCGGAGGCGGAGAAGGCCATCGCCCAGACGATCGGCAACCTGCGCCTGGCCGAGCAGGACTACAACGAGGACGTCGCCGCCGCCCGCGAGTGGGGCAGCAAGGCCCTCGCCGCGTCCGCGCGCGCCGACCAGTACCGCACCGCGGGCGACGCGGCCAACGCCGACAAGTTCGACAACCTGGCCAAGGTCGCGCTCGGCAAGCAGATCACCGCCGAGACCGAGGTCCGCGACGCCACCCCGCTGATCGCCTCGCAGCGCGAGACCGTCGAGAAGCTCAAGGCCGGCCTCGCGCAGATGAAGGACAAGCTCGGCCAGCTCAAGCAGCGCCGCGACACCCTCGTCGCGCGCCAGAAGTCCGCGCAGGCCCAGCAGACCGTGCAGACCGCGATCTCCTCGATCAACGTCCTCGACCCGACGAGCGAGCTCGCCCGCTTCGAGGAGAAGGTCCGCCGCGAGGAGGCCCTCGCGATGGGCCAGGCCGAGATCGCCGCGTCGTCGCTCGACGCGCAGTTCGCGGAGCTCGAGGCCGACGGCGCGCAGATCGAGATCGAGGCGCGCCTCGCCGCGCTGAAGTCCGGCGGCCAGCCGCAGCAGCTCGGCACCACCCCGGTGACGCCGCAGATCGAGGCCTGACCCCGCACGCACGACGGCCCGGCACCCTCCGTGAGGGTGCCGGGCCGTCGCGCGTCCGGCTCGGCCTGCGGCGTCAGGCGCGGGCGGCGGCGCGGGTCGCGACGAGTGCGGCGAACGTGCGGGCCACGGCCGCGCCGTCCCGCTCCACCTGGGGGTCTGCCGCCGCGACCGCCGCGTCGACAGCCGCGAGCTCGTCGGCCGGCAGGTCGTCGGCCGCCCACGCGTGCATCGTCGCGGGGGACGCCTCGGGGTGGAACTGCACGCCCCACGCGGCCGCCCCGACCCGGAACGCCTGGTACGGGTACATCCGCGACGCCGCGAGCCACGCGGCACCGGCGGGCAGGTCCACGATGGCGTCGTCGTGCATGGTCGGCATCGGGGTGCTGCGGGACTCCGCGGCCTCCGCCGCCGTCGCCAGCGCGCCGAGCAGCGGGTCGGCCGTCGCCTCGGGGCGCCAGCGCACGTCCACCACGCCGATCTCCCGCCCGGGGGGTGCGGCCACGTGCACCCGGCCACCGGTCGCGGCGGCGAGCAGCTGCGCGCCCAGGCAGATGCCGAGCGTCGGGGTGCCCGCGGCGACGGCGTCGGCCAGCAGGGCGCGGGTCGCGGCGAGGCCGGGCTCGGCGTCGGCGTAGGCGTGCATGCGACCGCCGAGCACCAGCAGCCCGTCGAGGTCGGCGGCGGCGCCCGCGTCCTCCCCCGCGTACGCGCGGACGAGGCGGACCTGCACCGACTCCGCGAGGGGTGCGGCGAACCGGTCGAGCGGCACCTCGGCGTCCAGCTGGACGACCGTGACGACGGGGCGGGACGACGAGCCGGGGACGGCGTCGCCGAGGACGGGGCCGGACGGGTCGGGCAGGCCGCGCGCGGCGGCCGAGGCGGTCCGGGACGTGGAGGAGACGGCACTCACAAGGCAGCACGGTACCGCCCGCGCGGAGCGACCAGCCCGCTCCCAGGAAATCGTCAGCATCTCGGCGCAGACTGAGCGGCATGACCGGTGCTGCCCAGAACCCCGAGGCGCGGCTCCTCGTCGTCGACGACGAGCCCAACATCCGCGAGCTGCTCGCCACGTCGCTGCGGTTCGCCGGCTTCGAGGTGCACGCCGCCGCCGACGGCGGCGCGGCCCTGCGCCTCGCCAAGCAGGTGCAGCCCGACCTGCTCGTCCTCGACGTCATGCTGCCCGACATGGACGGGTTCACCGTCACCCGCCGCCTGCGCGAGAAGGGCCAGCACGTCCCCGTGCTGTTCCTCACCGCGCGCGACGACACCGCCGACAAGATCACCGGCCTCACGGTCGGCGGCGACGACTACGTCACCAAGCCGTTCAGCCTGGACGAGGTCATCGCACGCATCCGCGCCGTCCTGCGCCGCACCCAGGTCGGCGAGGTCCCCAGCAGCAGCGTCCTCGCGTACGAGGACCTGGAGCTCGACGAGGACAGCCACGAGGTGCGCCGCGCCGGGCAGGTCGTGGACCTGTCGCCCACCGAGTTCAAGCTGCTGCGCTACCTGCTGCTCAACCCCGGCCGCGTGCTGTCCAAGGCGCAGATCCTCGACCACGTGTGGCAGTACGACTGGGGCGGCGACGCGAACATCGTCGAGTCGTACATCTCGTACCTGCGGCGCAAGGTCGACCAGCTCACCGCACCCGACGGCACCAAGGTCGCGCCCCTGATCCAGACCAAGCGGGGCGTCGGCTACATGCTGCGCAAGCCGAGCGGGTCGTGACCGGGCCGCAGCAGCCGGGTGGCGCCTCCTCCGGCACCACCGAGCAGCCGCCCGCCCCCGGCCCGTGGCCGGTGTGGACCGTCTCGCCCGAGCCGCCCCCACCCGGCGGGATCGTCGCGCGCCTGCTGCTGCGGGCGCGGGCCGTGTGGGCGCGCACGCCCCTGCTGACCCGGCTCGTCGGGATCAGCACGATGCTGCTCGCCCTCGGCCTCGCCATCGCGTCGGCCACCACGACCACGCTGCTGTCGCAGTACCTCGGTCGCCAGGCCGACGACCGGCTCCGCATCCAGGCGCAGGCCTACGGGAAGGCCCTCACCGACGAGTACTCGGCCAACGGCGGTGACCTGTCCGCTGTGAACCCCGGCGGGTGGGGCTCCACGGACTTCGCGCTGCGCCTCGTGATCCGGTCGTACCAGGTGGACGTCCCGCCCCAGGACGAGACCGCCCGTGACTACGGCACCCCCGCGCTGCCGACGCTCGACGCCGACGACATCGAGCGGACGATGCTCGACGTCCGGAGCACGGACGGGCGGTCCACGTGGCGCGTCGCGGTCCTCCCGGTCACGCTGCGCACCGACGGCGCCACCGTCGGGTACGTGATGTACGCCGAGCCGCGCGGCGAGATCGAGAAGATCGTCCGCCAGGCCGGCCTGCTCCTGCTCACCAGCGCCGTCGCGATCCTGGTCATCGGCGCGATCGTCGGCACCTGGGCCGTGCAGCGGTCGCTGCGCGGGCTGCGCGAGATCGAGTCGACCGCCGGCCGCATCGCCGCGGGCGACCTGTCCGAGCGCGTCCCGCCCGCCCCGGAGTCCACGGAGGTCGGCCGGCTCGGCGCCGCCCTGAACTCGATGCTGTCGCAGATCGAGACGGCGTTCGACGACCGGACCCGCTCCGAGGAGCGGATGCGCCGGTTCGTCGCCGACGCCTCGCACGAGCTGCGCACCCCGCTCGCCGCGATCCGCGGGTACGGCGAGCTCTACCGGATGGGCGCGCTGACCGAGAAGGACCAGGTGGACGACACGATGCGCCGCATCGAGCAGTCCGCGACCCGCATGGGCGGGCTCGTGGAGGACCTGCTGGCCCTGGCCCGGCTCGACGCCGACCGCGCCGACCGGCACGCCCCCGTGGACCTCGCCGTCGTCGCCACCGACGCCGCGCACGACCTGCGCGCCATCGACCCGACCCGCGAGGTGCGCGTCGGCCCCCTCGGGGACGCCCGGGGCGGCGAAGCCGGCGAGGGCGACCTGCCCGACACCGTCGTCCTCGGCGACGAGGCCCGGCTGCGGCAGGTCGTCGCCAACCTCGTCGGCAACGTCGCCCGGCACACCCCCGAGGGCTCCCCGGCCGAGCTCGCCGTCGGGCGCGTCGGCGACCGGGTGCTCCTCGAGGTGCGCGACCACGGGCCGGGCATCGCACCCGAGCACGCCGCGCGCGTGTTCGAGCGGTTCTACCGCATCGACCCGAGCCGCACCCGGGAGGGCAACGGCACCGGGGGCGGTGCGGGGCTCGGCATGGCGATCGTCGCGGCCATCGTCGAGGCGCACCACGGCGAGGTCGCGATCAGCCAGACCCCGGGCGGCGGGACGACCGTCCGCGTCGCGCTCCCGCCGGGTGACGTGCCCGGTCCGGAGGCCGCGGAGGACCACCCGGCCGGGTGACCACCTGGCGGTGTGCGGGGCCCGGACGGCTGTGGCTACGATGTCGCGTCCGAGCAAGGTCCTTCCGTCCCGTGAGGCAGTTCCCGATGGGCGTCTACGACGCACCGCAGTGGCTGACGTCAGCCTTCGTCCGCAGCGCGAAGGGGGCCGGGGCCACCGCACCTGACGACCGCCTCCGGGAGACCGCGGCCGATCTGCTCGAGCGCTGGTCCGGCACCGGACGCACGTTCCACAACCTCCGGCACCTCACGGACGTCCTCGCCCGCGTGGACGAGCTCGCCGAGGAGACCCACGAGCCCGAGCTCGTCCGGCTCGCCGCCTGGTACCACGGCGCGGTGTTCGACGCCGCGCAGGTCGCCGCCTACGCGAACCGGGGCGGCGAGGACGAGATCGCCTCGGCGCGCCTGGCCCGCGAGCAGCTCACCGACCTCGGCGTCCCCGCCGCGGGGGTCGAGCGCGTCCACCAGCTCGTCAGCGCGCTCGTCCGGCACGTCGCCGACCCGAGCGACTTCGACTGCGCCGTGCTGTGCGACGCCGACCTCGCGATGCTCGCCGCCGAGCCGCAGCGGTACAAGGCGTACCTGCACGACGTCCGCGAGGAGTACGCCGACATCCCGCTGCCCGACTACATCCGGGCGCGGCACCGCATCGTCACCAAGCTGCTCAAGCGGCCGAGCCTGTTCGTGAGCCCGCTGGGCGCCGCGTGGGAGGAGCCCGCCCGGCAGAACCTCGCCGCGGAGCTGCACAAGCTCGGCAAGGTGCTCGCCGAGCTCGACGCCGCCGACCCCGAGGCCGTGCCGGGCACCGAGCCCGCGCTCGACCCCGGGCACCAGGCAGCAGCACCCAGCACCGCGGACCCGCTCCGGCGCGGGGCGTGACGGTCCTCGTCGACCCGCCGCTCTGGCCCCGGCACGGCCGGTTCTGGTCGCACCTGGTGAGCGACACGTCGCTGGAGGAGCTGCACGCGTTCGCCGCGCGCGCCGGGCTGCCCCGGCGCGCCTTCGACCTGGACCACTACGACGTGCCGGACGAGAAGCACGACGACCTCGTGGCCCTGGGCGCCGAGCCGGTGACGGCGGGCGACCTGATCCGCCGCCTGCGCGCCAGCGGCCTGCGCGTCCCGGCGCGGGACCGCGCCCCCCACTGACCGCCGCGCGCCGCGCGCGCACCGTCAGAAGACGCCCTGGACCGGGGCGGTGTCCTCGATCTGGGTGCGGGCCGCCAGCAGCGCTGACGCGACCTCCGTCTCACGCTCCGGGGTCATGCGGTCGACGGGGACCGAGCAGCTGATCGCGTCGAGCACCGGGTGCGCGTACCGCAGCGCGACGCCGATGCAGCGCAGCCCGGGGGTGTTCTCCTCGTCGTCGACGGCGTAGCCGCGCTCCCGGGTGCGCACCAGGTCGGCCGCGAGCGCCTCGGGCGTGGTGAGGGTGCGCGGGGTGAGCGCGGCGAGCGGGCCGGTGGGCAGGTCGCCGCGTTCGGCGAGCAGCGCCTTGCCGAGGCTGGTGGAGTGCGCGGGCAGCCAGCGGCCGACGCGGGCGATGCGGCGGGGCTCGCGGCCGGACTCCTGGGTGGTGAGGTAGACGACCCGGTCGCCGTCGAGCCGGGCGAGGTGCACGGTCTCGCCGAGGCGGTCGCGCAGCGCGGCGAGCACGGGGCGGGCGGCGCGCAGGTACGGGTCGGAGTCGAGGATCGACGTCCCGACGAGCAGCGAGCGCAGGCCGATCGCGTAGAGCGTGCCGGTGGGGTCGGTGCGGACCCAGCCGGAGGCGGCGAGGGTGCGCAGCAGCGCGTGCACGGAGGACCGGGGCGCGCCGAGCTCGTCGGCGAGCTCGGCGAGCCGGGCGGGCACTCCCCCGCGCTCGGCGAGGGCCTCGAGCAGCTGGAGGGTGCGGGCCGCCGACTTCACGGCGGACGACCGCGCGTCGCCGACCTCGGCGGACGCGTCGTGCGGGGTCGGGGCAGCCACGGGTCCCAGCGTACGGGCAGGCGGCCGGGCGGGGACGCGGGTGCCGCCGCCCCTCGGCGCGTCGCGCCCCGGATCTCCGACCAAAGTCCCTCCCCGCCTTCCCCTCGGGCTGTCATCGTCGTAGTGTTCACATATCTGAACGCCGTTCGCACTTTTGAACAGCCTCCGCAGACGGGAACAACGATGTTCACACCCACCGGGGTCGTCCCGGCCCTCGTCACCCCGCTCGACCCGCAGGGCGAGCTCCGCGAGGACGGGCTGCGCGCCCTCCTCGACCACGTCATCGCCGGTGGCGTCCACGGCGTCTTCGTCCTGGGCAGCTCCGGCGAGATCTACGGCCTGGACGACCGGCAGAAGCGCCGGGTCGTCGAGATCGCCGTCGAGCACGTCGCCGGGCGCGTCCCGGTGTACGCCGGCGCGTCCGAGATCACCACCCGCGACTGCGTGCGCACCGCGCGCATGGTCGCCGAGGTCGGCGGGGTCAGCGCCCTGTCGGTGCTCACGCCGTACTTCGTCACCCCGACCCAGCGCGAGCTCGTCGCGCACTACACCGCCGTCGCGGCGGCCACGGACCTGCCGGTCGTGCTCTACACGAACCCCGGCCGCACCCGCGTCGACCTCGACGTGGAGACGGTCCTGGAGCTCGCCGCGGTCGACACCGTCGTCGGCATCAAGGACTCCAGCGGCGACCCCGACCTGCTGCACCGGTTCCTCACCGAGCGGCCCGACGGGTTCACGGTGCTCGTCGGCCGGGACACCCTCATCCTCGAGGGGCTGCGCGAGGGCGCGGACGGCGCCATCGCCTCCACCGCCAACATCGCCCCGGCGCTGGTCACCGGCATCTACGAGGCGCACCGCGCCGGGGACCTCGACCGCGCGGCGCGGCTGCAGGCAGCGCTGTCGCCGTTGCGCGCCATCGTCGACCGTGCCACGTTCCCCGTGGTGCTCAAGGAGGGCCTGCGCCTGGCCGGCGTCGACGCCGGCGTGTGCCTGGCCCCCGCGCGCGACATCGACGAGCAGGTGCTCGCCGAGCTCGCGGTCGTCGTCGCCGACGCCCTCGCGGCCACGGACTGAGGGAGGCGCGCCATGGAGTTCGTCGTCGTCGCGGTCGCGGTCGTCGTCCTGGTCTTCCTCATGACCCGTCTGAAGCTCAACGGCTTCATCGCCCTGCTGCTCGTGGCCGTCGCGGTCGCGCTGGTGGAGGGCATCCCCGTCGCCTCGATCCCGGAGATCCTGGAGGAGGGCGTCGGCGGCCAGCTCGGCGGCACCCTGCTGGTCATCGGCCTCGGCGCGATGATCGGCCGCGTCGTCGGTGACGCGGGCGGCGCCCAGCGCATCGCCATGAAGATGGTCGACGCGTTCGGTGAGCGCGGGGTGCAGGCCGCCATGGTCGTCACCGCGATGCTCGTCGGCGTGACCATGTTCTACGAGGTCGCGTTCGTCATCATCGTCCCCGTCGCGTTCACGCTGGTGCGGGCGACGAAGCAGAACCTGCTGTGGGTCGGCCTGCCGATGTCCATCGCGCTGTCGACCATGCACTCGTTCCTGCCGCCGCACCCCGGCCCGACCGCCGTGGCCGCGACCTACGGGGCGTCGGTCGGCCTCACGCTCGCCTACGGGCTGATCATCGCGGTGCCCGCCGGGGCGTTCATCGCGTTCCTGTGGCCGCGGCTGTCGTTCGTGCGGGCGATGAACCCGTCGATCCCCGCCGGGCTCGTCTCCGACAAGGAGTTCTCCGAGGACGAGATGCCGGGCCTCGGCTGGTCGCTGTTCGTCGTGCTGCTCCCGGTGGTGGTCATCGCGGGTGCCGCGGTGGTCGAGCTCGCCGCCCCGGACGCGTCGTTCCTGCCGGTCGTGCAGTTCCTCGGGGCCGCGCCCATCGCGCTGCTGCTGACGCTGCTGGTGGCCATGTGGGTGTTCGGCCCGCGGATCGGCCGGTCGCTGGGCGAGGTCGCGGCGTCCTGCTCCTCGTCGGCCAAGGCGATGGCGATGATCCTCATGGTCATCGGCGCGGGCGGCGCGTTCAAGCAGGTGCTGGTCGAGACCGGTATCGCGGACAGCATCGCCGACGTCACGTCCGGCTGGGCGCTGTCCCCGATCGTCCTGGCGTGGCTGATCGCCGTGATCCTGCGCATCGCGCTCGGCTCGGCCACCGTCGCCGTGGTCACCGCCGCGGGCGTGGCGGCGCCGCTGGTCGCCGCCTCGGGGGTGTCCCCGGAGCTGATGGTCCTCGCGACCGCGTGCGGCTCCATCGCCGCCAGCCACGTCAACGACCCGGGCTTCTGGATGTTCAAGGAGTACTTCGGGCTCACCGTCCCGCAGGCCCTCAAGGCCCGCACCACCTACACCACCGTCCTCGCGGTGCTGGGTCTCGGCGGCGTGCTGCTGCTGAACCTGGTCATCGGCTGACCCCCAGGAGGGAACCCTCATGAAGATCGGATTCATCGGACTCGGGATCATGGGCCGCCCCATGGCGAAGAACCTCGTCGCGGCCGGGCACGACCTGGTCGTGCTGGACCGCAGCGCCGACGCCGTCGCCGAGCTCACCGCGCTGGGCGCCACCACGGCCGGTACGCCCCGGGAGATCGCCGAGCAGGTCGACCTGGTGCTGACCATGCTGCCCAACTCCCCGCAGGTGCAGGAGGTCGTGCTCGGCGAGGACGGCGTGCTGTCCGGCGCCCGCGACGGCCTGCTGTACGCGGACATGAGCTCCATCGACCCGCTCGTGTCCCGGGACGTCAGCGACGCGCTCGCGGAGCGGGGCGTCGCGATGCTGGACGCCCCGGTCTCCGGCGGCGAGCCGATGGCGGTCGCGGGCACGCTGTCGTTCATGGTCGGCGGCCCCGTCGCGACGTTCGACGTCGTGCAGCCCGTCCTCGCGGCGATGGGGAAGTCCGTCGTCCGGGTCGGCGGCATCGGCGCGGGCAACATCGCGAAGCTCGCGAACCAGGCCGTCGTCGCGGTGAACATCGCCGTCGTCGCCGAGGCGCTGGTGCTCGCGCAGAAGGCGGGCGTCGACCCCGAGCAGGTGTTCGAGGCGATCAAGGGCGGGCTCGCGGGCTCGAACGTCATGAACGCCAAGGCGCCGCTGATGCTGGACCACCAGTTCGCCCCGGGGTTCCGGATCAACCTGCACCTCAAGGACCTGACCAACGTCATGTCCACCTCGCACACCGTGGGCGCGCCCATGCCGCTCACCGCGGCCGTGTTCGAGCTGATGACCCAGCTCCGGGCGCACGGCCACGAGGGCGAGGACCACTCCGCCCTGCTGCGCACCTACGAGCGCGCGGCCGGCATCGAGCTCACCCGAGGGGAGCCGTCCTGATGTCCACCCCCACCATCGTCGACGCCGCCGTCTACCCGGTCGCGGGCCGGGACTGCATGGAGCTCAACCTCTCCGGCGCCCACGGCCCCTACTTCACGCGCAACGTCGTGGTCCTCACCGACTCCACCGGGAACACCGGCGTCGGCGAGGTCCCCGGCGGGCAGAAGATCACCGACACCATCACCGAGGCGTTCGCGCTGGTGCGCGGCTCCCGGCTCGGGGACCACGCCGACGTGCTGCGCACCATCGGCGACCGGTTCGCCGGTCGCGACACCGGCGGGCGCGGCCTGCAGACGTTCGATCTGCGCACCACCGTGCACGCGGTGACCGCCATCGAGTCCGCCTACCTCGACCTGCTGGGCCAGCACCTGGAGGTGCCGGTGGCCTCTCTGCTCGGCGAGGGCAAGCAGCGCGACGCGGTGAAGGTGCTCGGCTACCTGTTCTACGTCGGGGACCCCGGACGCACCGACCTGGACTACCTGCGCGAACCGGGCTCCGACGTCGACTGGTACCGGCTGCGGCACGAGGAGGCCGTCACCCCCGAGCAGGTCGTGGCGCTCGGCGAGGCCGCGTACGACCGCTACGGGTTCGAGGACTTCAAGCTCAAGGGCGGCGTGTTCTCCGGCGACGACGAGGTGCTCGCGGTGCGGGCGCTCAAGGAGCGGTTCCCGGACGCCCGGATCACCCTGGACCCGAACGGCGCCTGGTCCCTCGCGGAGGCGGTGCGACTGTGCAAGCCGCTGGGCGACGTGCTCGCCTACGCCGAGGACCCGTGCGGCGCCGAGGGCGGGTTCTCCGGCCGGGAGATCCTGGCCGAGTTCCGCCGGGCCACCAACCTGCCCACCGCGACGAACATGGTCGCGACGGACTGGCGGCAGATGACCAGCTCGCTGCTGCTGCAGTCGGTGAGCATCCCGCTGGCGGACCCGCACTTCTGGACCATGCGCGGGTCGGTCCGGGTGGCCCAGCTCTGCCACGCCATGGGCCTGACCTGGGGCTGCCACTCGAACAACCACTTCGACATCTCGCTGGCGATGATCGCGCACTGCGGGGCCGCCGCCCCCGGCGCGTACAACGCCCTCGACACGCACTGGATCTGGCAGGAGGGCGTCGAGCGGCTCACGGTCGCCCCGCCGCAGATCGTCGGCGGCGAGATCACCATCGGCGACACCCCGGGCCTCGGGGTCACCGTCGACATGGACCAGATCGAGAAGGCGCACGCCCTGTACCTCGAGAAGGCGCTGGACGCCCGCGACGACGCGATCGGGATGCAGTACCTGATCCCGGGGTGGGAGTTCGACAACAAGCGCCCCGCGATGGTCCGCTGAAGCACCCGACCCGAGGAGCCCGTCGATGAGGATCGTGCTCGCCCCCGACTCGTTCAAGGAGTCGATGTCCGCCGCGCAGGCGGCCGCCGCGATGGCCCGCGGCGTGCACCGGGTGCTGCCCGGGGCGACGTGCGTCCCGGTGCCGATGGCCGACGGCGGCGAGGGCACGACCGACGCCCTCGTCGCCGCGCTCGGCGGCCGGCTGCTCGAGGTCCCGACCACCGACGCCCTCGGGCGCCCGGTGACCGGCGCCGTCGGCCTCGCTCCGGGTGGGCTCGCGGTGCTGGAGGTCGCGGCGGCCGTCGGCATCGGCCTGGTCGCCCCCGGCGACCGCGACGTCATGGCCGCGACGTCGGCCGGGGTCGCGCCGCTGGTGCGCGCCGCGCTGGCCGCCGGGAGCGGCCGGGTGGTCGTCGGGCTCGGCGGGTCCGCGACCAACGACGGCGGGGCCGGGCTGCTCGTCGGCCTCGGCGCCCGGCTGCTCGACGCCGCGGGCGACCCGGTGCCGCCCGAGCCGCGCGCGCTGCACCGGGTCGCCGCCGTGGACCTGTCCGGGCTGGACCCGCGGCTGCGGGACGTCGCGGTCGAGCTCGCGTGCGACGTCACCAGCCCGCTGCTCGGCCCCGACGGGGCGAGCGCGGTGTTCGGCCCGCAGAAGGGCGCCTCCCCGGAGCAGATCCGGACGCTGGACGCCGCGCTCACCACCCTGGTCACGGCGCTGGAGGCCGCGGCCGGGCGCACGGTGCGCGACGAACCGGGCGCGGGGGCGGCGGGCGGCCTCGGGGCCGCGTTCCTCGCGCTCGGCGCGACCCGCCGCCCCGGCGTCGAGGTCGTGGTCGAGGCCGCCGGGCTCACGGAGCACGTCCGGGGCGCGGACCTCGTCCTCACCGGCGAGGGGGCCGTCGACGCCCAGACCCTCGCGGGCAAGACCCCGGCGGGCGTCGCCGCCGTGGCCCGCCGCGCCGGCGTGCCGATCGTCGCGTTCGCCGGGCGGGTCGACCCGAGCGCGGACGCACTGCTGGACCACGGGTTCGCCGCCGTGGTGCCGATCCTGCGCGGTCTCGGCGACGTCGCCGAGGCGCTGGCCGCCGGGCCGGACAACCTGGAGCACGCGGTCGCGACGACGCTGCGGCTGCTGCGCCTCGGCGCGACCAGCGCCCTCACCGACACCGACACCGACACCGACCGGAGGATCCCGTGACCGCCCCGGACCTGCGCGTGGTGGTCGCCACGCCCCTGCCCGACGACCTGCACGCCCTGGTCGTCGACCGCACCGGCGTCGACCTGGTCCGCGAGCCCGACCTGCTGCCGCCGATGCGCTGGCCCGGCGACTTCGGCGGCGACCCCGCGTTCCGGCGCACCCCCGAGCAGCAGGCGCGGTTCGACGCGCTGCTCGACTCGGCGGACGTGCTGTACGGGATCCCGGACGTCTCCCCCGCCGCGCTCGCCCGCACCGTGCGCGCGAACCCGCGCCTGCGCTGGGTGCAGGCCATGGCGGCGGGCTCCGGCGCCCAGGTCCGCGCCGCGGGTCTGACGGCGGCCGAGCTCGACCGGGTCGTCGTCACGACCTCGGCCGGGGTGCACGCGGGCCCGCTCGCGGAGTTCGCGCTGCTCGGCCTGCTCGCGGGCGCCAAGCAGGTGCCACGGCTGCGCGCGGACCAGCGCGACCACCGCTGGCCCGGCCGGTGGTCGACCGCGCAGGTCGCGGACCAGACGGTGGTGGTGGTCGGGCTCGGGCACATCGGCGTCGAGGTCGCCCGGCTCGCCGCGGCGCTGGGCGCGCGGGTGGTCGGCGTGAACAAGTCCGCGAAGGACGTCCCCGGCGTCGAGCGGGTCCTCCCGCCGGACCGGCTGGCGGAGGCCGTCGCGGCGGCGGACGCGGTCGTGGTGACCCTGCCCGGCACGGAGGCGACCCACCACCTGGTGTCCGCCGAGGTGCTGGCGGCGTTCCGGCCGGGCACGACGTTCGTCTCGGTCGGTCGCGGCACGGTGGTCGACGAGGCGGCGCTGGTGCGCGCGATCGAGGACGGGCGGGTGGGCTACGCCGCCCTCGACGTCTTCGAGGTCGAGCCGCTGCCCGCGTCCAGCCCGCTGTGGGACCTGCCGCAGGTGCTCGTCAGCCCGCACACCGCGGCGAACAGCCCCGCCGAGGAGCGGCGGATCGCCGAGCTGTTCTGCGACAACGTCGACCGGTTCCGGGAGGGGCGGCCGCTGCGCAACGTGGTCGACACCCACGACTTCTACTGACCGGCGCCCGGGCGGTGGTGCCCGCCGTCACACGCCCGGGGGCTGCCGGAACCTGTCGACGTCGAGGTAAATTGGTCCCATGACTTCTCCCGGGACCCTGGACTCCGCGCCCGCTTTCGTCGCCGTCCAGCTGGACGAGCGCGTCGGCGACCGGCGCCCGCGCGTCCTCGGTGCCGTCGCCGAGCGTCTGCTCGAGCGGAGCCGCCGGTACGCGACCGCGTCGCCCGAGTGGGCCGCGCTCGAGGAGACCCTCACCGCCACCGCACGCTGACCAGCACCCCGGCGCTGACCAGCACCCCTGCGCTGACCAGGACCGCGCACTGACCGGCACCCCGCGGACCGGCACCCCGCGCTGAACGACCCGGCGCGCCCGCCCGGCCCCGGTGCCCGTCCCGGGGCGGCTCAGACCCCGCTGTCGTCGGCGAGCGCCGCGAGCGACCGCCGCAGGTGCACCGCCATCGCCGCGCGCGCCGCGTCCACGTCCCCGCGCGCGACGGCGTCGGCCACGGACCGGTGCTCGTGCACCAGCAGCGCCCGGTGCTCCGGGTCCCCCGCCGAGTCGCGCTCGCCGAGCTGCGTGCGGTGCAGCAGGATCGCCCGCGGCCCGACGTCGTGCAGCAGGCCCACCAGCAGCGGGTTGCCGCCGGCCTCCGCGACCGCGAGGTGGAACGCGAAGTCCGCCTCGACCAGCCGGGCGGGGTCGTCCACGGCGCGCACGAAGGCGTCGAGCGCCGCCCCGACGGCGGCCTGCTGCGCGGGGGTGCGGCGCCGGGCGGCGAGTGCGGCGGCCTCCTGCTCCAGCGCCACCCGCAGCTCCATGAGGTGCCGCAGGTCGGCGGTGGTGCGGACGTCGAACCGGTCGGGCCGTGCGGGTTCCCCCGGGTCGAGCACGTAGGAGCCGCGCCCCTGGTGGGTCTCCACGACCCCCGCGGCGCGCAGCCGCGCCACCGCCTCGCGCACCACCGGGCGGCTCACCCCGAGGTCGGCGGTGAGCTCGGCCTCGCTGGGCAGCTTCGCGCCGACGGGCAGCTCCCCGGCGAGGATGCGGTGCCGCAGGGTCGACGCGACCCGGTCCACGAGGCGCGCCTCGTCCCGTCGGCCCTGCGGTGCCGCCATCCGTGGTCCCCTCGCTGCTCAGCGGCGGCCGACCCCGGCCGTCTCGACGGTCCAGGATCGCACCTGCTCGGTGAGCGTGACGCCCAGGCCGGGGCGCTCGGAGACGATCATCCGGCCGTCGGCGATCTCCATGCGCTCCTCGAACAGCGGGTCGAGCCAGTCGAAGTGCTCCACCCACGGCTCGATCGGGTACGTCGCGGCCAGGTGGCAGTGGATCTCCATGGCGAAGTGCGGGGCGAGCTGCAGCCCCGCCTGGGCGGCGATGGTGGACAGCCGGAGGAACTCGGTGATGCCGCCGACGCGGGGCGCGTCCGGCTGGATGACGTCGCAGGACCGCTCGTCGATCAGCCGCAGGTGCTCGGCGACCGAGGACAGCATCTCGCCCGTCGCGATCGGGGTGTCGATCGCGCGGGCCAGGTCGGCGTGGCCGGTGTAGTCGTAGGCGTCCAGCGGCTCCTCGATCCACACGAGGCCGAACGGCTCCATCGCCCGGCACATCCGCATGGCGGTCGGCCGGTCCCACTGCTGGTTGGCGTCGACCATGAGCGGGAAGTCGTCCCCGAGGTGCTCGCGGACGGCGGTGAGGCGTGCCATGTCGACCCGCGGGTCGGGGTGACCGACCTTGATCTTGATGCCGCCGATGCCGGCCTCGCGGGACCGGGTGGCGTTCTCCAGCACCTCCTCGATGGGCGCGTGCAGGAACCCGCCGGAGGTGTTGTAGGTGCGCACGGAGTCGCGGTGCGCGCCGATGAGCTTGGCCAGCGGAAGGCCGGCCCGCTTGGCCTTGAGGTCCCACAGCGCGACGTCGATCGCGGCGAGCGCCTGGACCGCCACGCCCGAGCGCCCGACCGACGCCCCCGCCCAGAGCATCTTGACGTGCAGCCGGCCGATGTCGGACGGGTCCTCGCCGATGAGGACGTCGGACACCTGGTGGGCGTGCGCGAACTGCGCGGGACCGCCGGCGCGCTTGGAGTAGGAGAAGCCGACGCCCTCGAGGCCGTCGGCGGTGGTGATCTCCGCGATGAGGAACCACACCTCGGTCATCGGCTTCTGCCGCCCGGTGAAGACCTTCGCGTCGGAGATCGGGGTCGCGAGCGGGAGCACGACCGAGCTGAGCTGGATGTGGCGGATGGTGTCGGACATGGGACCTCCTCGACCCGGGGTGACCGCCGTGGTCACCTGTATGACAGGTCACGAGGTTATCTGACAGGCACCGTCCGGCGGTAGGACCCCCGACCCACCGACGACGACGGGCCGGCCACCCCCGCAGGGGTGACCGGCCCGTCGTGCGTGCGGTGGGCGCTCAGCGCCCGCGCGCGGCGTGGATCAGAAGTCCATGCCGCCCATGCCGCCGTCGGCCGGGGCAGCCGGAGCGGCCTTCTCCGGCTTGTCGGCGACGACCGCCTCGGTGGTGAGGAACAGCGCCGCGATGGACGACGCGTTCTGCAGCGCGGAGCGCGTGACCTTGACCGGGTCGTTGACGCCCGCGGCCAGCAGGTCCTCGTACACGCCGGTCGCGGCGTTCAGGCCCTGGCCGGCGGGGAGGTTGCGCACCTTCTCCGCCACGACGCCGCCCTCGAGACCGGCGTTGACCGCGATCTGCTTCAGCGGGGCGTCGATGGCCACCTTGACGATGTTCGCGCCGGTCGCCTCGTCGCCGGTCAGCGACAGCTTCTCGAACGCCACGGCACCGGCCTGGATGAGGGCCACGCCACCACCGGCGACGATGCCCTCCTCGACGGCCGCCTTCGCGTTGCGCACGGCGTCCTCGATGCGGTGCTTGCGCTCCTTGAGCTCGACCTCGGTCGCCGCGCCGGCCTTGATGACGGCGACGCCGCCGGCCAGCTTGGCGAGACGCTCCTGGAGCTTCTCGCGGTCGTAGTCCGAGTCCGAGTTCTCGATCTCGGCGCGGATCTGGTTGACGCGGCCCTGGATCTGGGCGGCGTCGCCGGAGCCCTCGACGATGGTGGTCTCGTCCTTGGTGACGACGACCTTGCGCGCCTGGCCGAGGACCTCGAGGCCCACGGTGTCGAGCTTGAGGCCGACGGTCTCGGAGACGACCTGGCCACCGGTGAGGATCGCCATGTCCTGCAGCATCGCCTTGCGGCGGTCGCCGAAGCCGGGAGCCTTGACGGAGACCGACTTGAAGGTGCCGCGGATCTTGTTGACGACGAGCGTGGCCAGGGCCTCGCCCTCGACGTCCTCGGCGACGATGAACAGCGGCTTGCCGGACTGGATGACCTTCTCCAGCAGGGGCAGCAGGTCCTTGACGTTCGAGATCTTGCCCTCGACGAGCAGGACGTACGCGTCCTCCAGGACGGCCTCCTGACGCTCCGGGTCGGTCACGAAGTACGCCGACAGGAAGCCCTTGTCGAAGCGCATGCCCTCCGTGAGCTCGAGCTCGAGGCCGAGGGCGTTCGACTCCTCGACGGTGATGACGCCCTCCTTGCCCACCTTGTCGAGGGCCTCGGCGATGAGCTCGCCGATCGCCGAGTCGCCGGCGGAGATGGACGCGGTGGCGGCGATCTCCTCCTTGGTCTCGATCTCCTTGGCCTGCGCGAGCAGGGCCTCGGTGACGGCCTCGACGGCCTGCTCGATGCCCTTCTTCAGGGCGATCGGGTTGGCGCCGGCGGCGACGTTGCGCAGACCCTCGCGCACGAGCGCCTGGGCGAGCACGGTGGCGGTGGTGGTGCCGTCACCCGCGACGTCGTCCGTCTTCTTGGCGACCTCCTTGACGAGCTCCGCGCCGATCTTCTCGTACGGGTCCTCGAGGTCGATCTCCTTGGCGATGGAGACACCGTCGTTGGTGATCGTGGGGGCGCCCCACTTCTTGTCCAGCACGACGTTGCGGCCCTTCGGGCCGAGGGTGACCTTGACGGTGTCGGCGAGGACGTTGAGACCCCGCTCGATGCCGCGGCGGGCCTCCTCGTTGAAGGCAATGATCTTGGCCATGGGGCTATCGATCCTTCACTGTGGCTCGTGGTTCGGCCGGTCGGTGCCCGCGACGGACGGCCACGTCGCGCGGACGGTCACGTCCCGTCGCGCGGCGGACCTCACCTGGTCGGCCTGGGTTGTCATTCTGTCACTCTCGACCCGAGAGTGCTAAGTCCATGGTGAGCACTCCACCCCCGCGAGTGCAACCCTCACGCCGAGGGCGAACGCACGGCCGCGCCCGCTAGCCTTCCGGGATGCCGTCCCGCACCGCCGCTGCCGTCGTGGCTCTGACCGTCCTCGCGGGCGCCCTGGTCTCGGTCGGCGTGACGGGCCCGCACCACGCGCACGTCGACCTGTACGCCGAGGGCGTCGTCCTGACCCCCGCGGGCCCGGAGTCGGTGGCCGCGGGCGCGACGCCGGACCTGCACCCCGGCACCCGGGTGGCGGCGGACCCGTCGAGCAGCGCGGACGACGACCTGGCGGCCGGGCAGCGCGCGTGGCTGGCGTCGGGCACCGTGCCGGGGGCGGGCGGCCCGTACCAGGACCTCGTGACCGACGCGCTGCTCGACCTGCGCACGCTGGTGCTGGACGACGGCGCGGCCGTCGCCGCGTGGACGCCGTACTGGCGGTACGTGTGGCCCCGCGACGCGTCCTTCGTCGCGGTGGCGCTGGCCCGGACGGGCCACCTGGACGACGCCGTCGAGGTGCTGGGCTTCCTCGACCGGGTGCAGGGCGCGGACGGGTCGTTCCAGGCGCGGTACCTGCCCGACGGGTCGGGCGACGTGCCGGACGACCGCGGCGCGCAGACCGACGGCACGGGCTGGGCGCTGTGGGCCGCCGGGGAGGTCGTGGACGCCGCGCCGCGCGCGGAGCAGGCCGAGGTCGTCGACGCGCTGTCCGGCCTGGTACGCCGCTCGGCCGCGCACGCGACCGCCCTGGTCGCGGGCGACGGGCTGCCCCCCGCGTCGCCCGACTACTGGGAGGTCGCGGAGACCGAGCTGACGCTGGGCACCGTCGCCCCGCTGCTCGCCGGGCTGGAGGCCGCGGGACCGCTGCTGGACCGGCTGGACGACCCCGCGGCCGCGGCGGACGCCCGGGAGGCCGCCGCGCTGACCCGCTCGGCGGTCGAGGAGGAGTTCGGCGGCGGCACCGTCCCCTGGGGCCGGTACGCGGGCGCGGGCCCGGCCGACGCCGCGAGCGCGTTCGTGCTGCCGCCGTTCCAGCCCGAGCCGCTGACCGGCGCCACGGCGGCGTGGCTGGCCTCGGCGGACGCCATGGCCCGACCCGCGGGCGGCGTGGCTCCCGGGGCGGCGTGGAAGCAGGACGGCATCTCGTGGACGCCGCAGACCTCGCTGTACGCCCTCACGGCCGCGGCGAACGGCCGTACCGACGACGCGCGGGCGCGCCTGGACTGGCTGGGCGCCCACCGCACCGCGATGGGCGCCCTGCCGGAGAAGGTGCTCGCGGACGGGTCCCCCGCCGCGGTGGCCCCGCTGGCGTGGTCCGCCGCGTGCGTGGTGCTCGCGGTGGACGCGCTCGACGGCTGAGCCGTCCGGCCGCGCGGCGACCAGCGGTTCAGGACCGGGTCACGACCGCGTCAGAGCGGGCGGACCTGCTCGGCCTGCGGGCCCTTGGTGCCCTGGCCGACCTCGAACTCCACCGACTGGCCCTCGTCGAGGGTGCGGTAGCCGTTGGTCTGGATGGCGCTGAAGTGGACGAAGAGGTCCTGTCCGCCGTCGGCCGGGGTGATGAACCCGAAGCCCTTCTCGGCGTTGAACCACTTGACGGTGCCCTGCGGCATGTGGAGCTCCTGGGGGGACGACGGCACGGACCGCCGCGGCGGCTCGGTCCGGGCAGGGCGTCGTCACCGCGACGCGCCGACTGTAGCCGGGCCCTCCGACCTGCGGAAGAGGTCAGCGCGCGAAGTCCGCCACCAGGAGGACGACGATCCCCTCGGGCGCGGTGTCCGCGGACTCGACCACGGACGTGATGCCGAGCGTCGTGGCGACCTGCTGCGCGGTGACGGCGAGCTCGGGGCTGCCGTAGAAGACGGTGGTCGTCGTGAGCCCGCCGGCGTTGCCGTTGTCGGCCACGACGGAGGTGAACCCGGCGTCCTCCAGGTCGCCCGCGGCGCTGCCGGCCAGGCCGGAGACGTTGGCGGCGTTGAGCACGCGGACCGGGGTGCTGAGGTCGGCGACGGCTGGGGGCTCCTCCTCGACCGGGGGCGCCTCCTCCTCGACGGGCGCCGACTCCTCGGGCGCGGCCCCGGTGTCCTCGGGCGCGGGGGTCGACTCCTCGGGCGCCGCGGCGTCGTCGTCGGCCGACGAGGAGAACCCGGGCAGGTCGCCGTCCCAGGACGACGCCCACACGACGAAGCCGACGGTCAGCGACGGGACCAGGACGATCACCGCGACGAACGGCCACCAGCGGCTCCACCAGGAGCGGGGTGCACGGTGCACGCCCACCGGTGCGTCGGGCGCCGGAGGGGCGTCGAACTCGTCCTCCGGGTACGGGTCACTCGCCTTGGTCACGGCGGACAGGTTAACGGTTCGCGCTGGGCGGACCGGCCGCGCGCGCCGGGGACCGGGGGTGGACCACCCGCGCGGGTAGGTGCTGCCGGGCGACCTCAGGCCTCGGGGCCGAGGCGGCGGGCGCTGCGGGCGCGCTGCCGGGTGGACCGCATCCGGCGCAGCCGCTTGACCAGCATCGGGTCGTGCGCGAGCGCCGCCGGGGAGTCGATGAGGGCGTTGAGCACCTGGTAGTACCGGGTCGCCGACATGTCGAACAGCTCGCGGACGGCCTGCTCCTTGGCCCCGGCGTACTTCCACCACTGGCGCTCGAAGGCGAGCACCTCGCGGTCGCGCTCGGAGAGCGAGCCGGCCTCGGGGGCGGCGTCCGGCGCGTCGGGGACGGCGACCAGCACGGGACGGTCGGTGGCGTCGACCTGCGTCGCGGTGTCCATCTGTGCCTCCCGTCCGGGCCCGGGCTGGGTCCGCCGACCATGGTACGACCGGAATCACAGGGGTGTCATTCGCCCACCCCGGTGCACCCGGCACACCTCCGACCCCCACTCAGCGGCCCCGCGCCGTGGGCTAGCGTCGGTCGGCGTGACCCCCGCACCCCTGCACGAGCTCGTGGCCGCCGACTGGGCCGACGCCCTCGCCCCCGTCGAGCCGCAGGTGCACGCCGCGGGCGCGTTCCTGCGCGAGGAGGTCGCCGCCGGGCGCGGCTACCTGCCCGCCGGTCCGGACGTGCTGCGGGCCTTCACCCGGCCGCTCGCGGACGTGCGGGTGCTGGTCGTCGGCCAGGACCCCTACCCGACCCCCGGGCACCCGATGGGCCTGTCGTTCTCGGTGCAGCCGGACGTCCGCCCGGTGCCGCGCTCGCTCGGCAACATCTTCACCGAGCTGCAGGAGGACCTCGGGCTGCCCCGCCCGAGCACCGGCGACCTGTCCCCGTGGGCCGACCGCGGCGTCATGCTGCTGAACCGCGTGCTCACCGTGCGCGCCGGGGAGCCCGCGTCGCACCGCGGCAAGGGCTGGGAGGCCGTGACGGAGCGCGCCATCGCCGCCCTGGTCGAGCGCGGCGGGCCGCTGGTCGCGGTGCTGTGGGGCCGGGACGCGCAGTCGCTGCGCCCCTCGCTGGGCGACGTCCCCGTGGTCGCCAGCGCGCACCCGAGCCCGCTGTCGGCGAGCCGCGGGTTCTTCGGCTCCCGGCCGTTCTCCCGCGTGAACGCCCTGCTGGTCGAGCAGGGCGCCGACCCCGTCGACTGGTCGCTGCCCTGACCTGACCTCCGGCGCGCCACCGACGCCGACGCCCCGATCTCCCTGGCCGCCCGCGCGCGCCGGGAGCAGACTGCGGGCATGACCACGCAGTCCACCCCCGACGCACCTGCTGCACCCGACGGACCCGACGCCCTCCCCCGCTGGCGCAGCTACGTGGCCGTCGGCGACTCGTTCACCGAGGGCCTGTGGGACGCGCCGCAGGGCGAGGACGCCCCCACCCGCGGCTGGGCGGACGTCCTGGCGGGCCTGCTGTCGGCGCGCCGCCGGGCCGCGGGCGAGGCCCCGCTGCGGTACGCGAACCTCGCGGTGCGGGGGCGGCTGCTGGCGCCGGTGGTCGCCGAGCAGCTGCCGCAGGCGCTGGCGCTGCGTCCGGACCTGATCAGCCTCGTCGCCGGGGGCAACGACATCCTGCGCCCGGGCTCGGACCCGGACCGCCTGGGCCGGGTGCTGGACCAGGCGGTCGCCCGGGCGCGCGCGACGGGCGCGGACGTGCTGCTCGCGACCGGCTTCGACTCGTCGGGCTCGCCGCTGGTGTCGGCGACCCGGCCGAAGGTCGGCGTCTACAACGCGCACATCTGGTCGACCGCCCGGCGGCACGGCGCGTACGTGCTGGACCTGTGGGGCATGCGGCACCTGCACGACCTGCGGATGTGGGCGCCGGACCGCATCCACCTGACGTCCGAGTCGCACGCCCGCGTCGCGCAGGGCGCGCTCGTCGCACTGGGGCTCGCGCCGGACGACCCGGCGTGGGACGAGCCGCTGGCCCCCGCACCCCGGCTGCCCCGGGTGGAGCAGGCGCGGCAGGACGCGCGGTGGGTGCGGCTGTACGCCTACCCGTGGGCGACGCGGCGGCTGCGGGGCCGGTCCTCGGGCGACACCCGGCGGGCGAAGCTCCCGGACCTCACCGAGGTCTGACCGGCTCGTCCGTGACGAGGGCGAGCGACACCCCGCCGAGGTCGGTGACGGCGACGGTGCCGCCCATGTCCACGGTCGTGGTCGGGGCGGTGACCGGCGTGCGCGCCTCGGCGAGCGGCTGGTCGTCGGCGCCGTGCAGCGTCACGGCGACCTCGCGGCCCGCGCAGCCGTCGGGCACGTCGGACAGCGCCGCGGTGGTGACGCCGTAGCCGCCGAGCTCCGGCACGTACCCGATGTCGTACCCCACGACGATCCGCTCCACGACGCACGCGCCCGTGGTGACGGGCTCGGCACCGTCCCAGGTCAGGGCCTTGAGCAGCGAGACGGCCAGGCCGAACGCCCCGAGGCACACCAGCGTCACCGCTGCCCCGCGGCGTGCGCGGACGTGCTCGTGCGCCATCGGCGCCCCCTCCGTGGACCCGGTCGATCCGTCGACCTGGAGCCCCCATCGTCGGGCGCGGGGCGCGGTTGAGCATCCGGGGGCGCGGTCCACCCGTCCGGGCGAACCCCGGCCTCAGGGGCGCAGGCAGACCTGGAACGCGCGCGGGGTGTCGTCGCGGACGCCCCAGGTGTCCCACGCCGTCGGCGTCACGCGGTAGACGGTCCCGCCCTGGGCGGCGACCGTGTAGTTGCCGCCGACGGTCAGGGTGCGCAGGTCCGGCGTCCGGCCGCGCGACGTGAAGAACGCGATCAGCGGGGCGATGTCGACGTCGGTGCGCCAGCCCGCGTAGAACTGCGGCGTGCCGGACACGGCGAGGGTGACGGGCAGGCAGGCGTAGTCCGCGGACCCGGCCGGGGTGCCGGGCGTCTGCGTGTACGTCAGCGCCGGGTCGTGCTGCGGCGCGGGGAGGTCGTAGTGGCAGATCTGCACGGTCGTGGTCTGCCCCGCACCCATCTGCTCGTACCCGGCGCGCGGCGCGACGGACACGACGCCGTCCACCGGCGTGGTCGAGCGCACGGCCGCCCACCACGGGCTGACGACGAAGCCGGAGCCCGAGGTCAGGCCGTTGAACGGGCGCTGGGCGAGGTGCAGGTCGACCCGCCAGGCGCCGCCGGTGCTCGGCGTGACCGGCACGGACACGCACGCCTGCGTGCCCGAGGACGCGACCTGGCTCCAGGTGAGCGTGCCGAACCTCGTCCCCGGTCCGGGCGTGACCGGGCCGGACACGGAGCCGGTGCTCGCGGTCCACGTCGCGGGGAGCCCCCACGTCCCGACGGTCACGGCGACACCCGCCACGCGGGACGGCGCGTACGCCGGCACGGTCACCGTGGTGGTCGCGGCCGCGGCCAGGGTCGTGGACGTGTCGGCACCGGCCAGCGCGCTGCCGTCGGCCGCGAACAACCGGATCGTGGCGACCTGCCCGCGGCACGCGACCGGCACGCCCGACAGCACGACCTGCGTGACGGACGAGCCCGACCCGGCCGTCGTCGCGGCCAGGGCCGCGGTGGAGCAGGGCGCCGCGCTGCCCGTGGTGATCTGCGCGCCGGTGAGCGGCAGCCGGGCCGCGCTGGCGGGGTGCAGCGCCAGGGCGGCGAGCACCGCGACGGCCAGCAGCACGGCGCCGACGGCGCCGGCGCGGCG
>NZ_RFFI01000070.1 GCF_003696205.1 Cellulomonas triticagri | reverse complement strand
GCACCCGAGGCGCTGCCGGCGCAAGGCGGGCGGCTCAGCGCAGCGCAGCGCAGGACGGACGCAGCGCAGCGCGGACGGCGCGACGCAGGGCGGCAACGGCGCGAGGCGCGAACGGCCAGCAGCGCGCGGCCGCGCCGCGCGGCGCGAGGTCGGTGGATCCGTGCGCGGTCGGTGGAACGGTTTCCCCGACCTCGACTGCTTGTCCCGACCTCGCGCACCGGCGGCGACGCCGCCGACCCGACCGGCGCGGCCTGATCAGGTCTCCGACGTCCGGTGCCGGGAGGCAGCAGTCGGGAGGCAGCGGTCGGGAAGGCAGCGGTCGGGAAAGCAGCGGTCGGCCGTCGGGACGCACGAGCAGGAGCCAGCGTCCGGGGACGGCGAAGGCCCGACAGCGTGATGCTCCCGGGCCCTGCTCGTCGGTCGTGGTGCGTCGCGTGGTGCAGCCGCGTTCGCGGTGCCGCTCAGGGCGTGGTGCTTGCCCGGAGACGCCGCGGCACAGGGCGGTCCGTCAGCGCACCCCGCCGCGGCGGCGCGCGCGGAGCGCGGTCAGCGCCTCGTCGAGGATCGCCTCACCGTCCTCGGTGGACCGGCGCTCCTTCACGTACGCGAGGTGCGTCTTGTACGGCTCGTTGCGCACGGGAGACGGCGGGTTCGCCTGGTCCTGCCCGCCGGGGAACCCGCAGCGCGGGCAGTCCCACGTCTCGGGCGCCTCGGCGGCGACCTCCTCGGCGAAGCTGGGGCGCGTCTCGTGGCCGTTCGCGCACCAGTAGGAGATCCAGACGCGGGGGGCGGCGTCGCCGCGCTCGGCCTCGCCCATGGGGCCGGCACCGACGCGCGACCCCCGGATGGCACTTCCGCTCGCCATGGTCGTCCGCTCCTCAGCTCACGCGCTCGACGAGGCCGAGCAGGATGATGACGACCGCCCACACCAGGGCGACGCCCACGGTGATGCGGTTCAGGTTGCGCTCGGCGACGCCGGAGCTGCCGGCGCTGGAGGTGATGCCGCCGCCGAACATGTCGGACAGACCGCCGCCCTTGCCCTTGTGCAGCAGGACGAGGGGGACGAGCAGCAGGCTCGTGACCACCAGGATGACCTGGAGGGCGATGGTGAGGGCTGTCACGACGGTCTGACTCTCTCGCTCAGGGTGCCCGTCCCGGTGCGGGGCGGGGTGGTCGCCGGGGCGACCGCGGTCCAGGGTAGGCGACTCCGGGCCCCGTGATCCAGCACGACAGGCCGGGAGGCGGACCGGTTAGCCGGTCCGGGGGCGGGGTGCGGTGGTCGTGGTGACCACCGCACCCCGCTGCCGGGCCGCTGTCGGGGTCACGCGCGGGCGTGACCTCGGGGTGCGATCAGGCGTTCGCCCGGAAGAGCGCGATCTTCGCGAACTCCTCAGGGTCGAGCGACGCGCCGCCGACGAGCGCGCCGTCGACGTCGGCCTTGCCGATGATCTGCGCGGCGTTGCCGGACTTCACGGAACCGCCGTAGAGCACGCGGACGGCGTCGGCGACCTCGGCCGAGTACAGCTCGGCGAGCTTGCCGCGGACGGCCTCGCAGACCTCCTGCGCGTCCTCGGGGGTGGCGACCTCGCCGGTGCCGATGGCCCAGACGGGCTCGTAGGCGATGACGACGGTCTTGGCCTGCTCGGCGGTGATGCCGGCGAGCGAGCCCTCGAGCTGCGCGAGGGTGTACGCGACGTGCTCGCCGGCCTTGCGGACCTCGAGGCCCTCGCCGACGCACACGATCGGGACGATGCCCGCGCCGAAGGCCGCGACGGCCTTGGCGGCGACGACCGCGTCGGACTCGCCGTGGTACTCGCGGCGCTCCGAGTGGCCGACGGCCACGTAGGTCACGCCGAGCTTCGCGAGCTGCGCGGCGGAGACCTCACCGGTGTAGGCGCCGGACGCGTGCTGCGACACGTCCTGCGCGCCGTAGCCGATCTCCAGCTTGTCGGCGTCGACCAGCGTCTGCACGGAGCGGATGTTGGTGAACGACGGCAGCACGGCGACCTCGACGTCCGAGAAGTCGTGCTTGGCGTCCTTGAGCGTCCAGGCGAGCTTCTGGAGCAGGTGCACGGCCTCGTGGTGGTCGAGGTTGAGCTTCCAGTTGCCTGCGATCAGGGGGGTGCGTGCCATGCGGATCAGTCCTCCAGGACAGCGATGCCGGGGAGGGTCTTGCCCTCGAGGAGCTCCAGCGACGCGCCGCCGCCGGTGGAGATGTGGCCGAAGCCGGCCTCGTCGAAGCCGAGACGACGCACCGCCGCGGCGGAGTCGCCGCCGCCGACGATGGAGAAGCCGTCGGTGTCGACGAGCGCCTGCGCGACGGCCTTCGTGCCCTCGGCGAACGCCGGGAACTCGAAGACGCCCATGGGGCCGTTCCACGCGATGGTCTTCGCGTCGAGGATGGCCGCGCGGAACAGCTCGCCCGACTTCGGGCCGATGTCCAGGCCCATCTTGCCGGCCGGGATGGCGTCGGCCGCGACGGTCTCGTGCGGGGCGTCGGCCGCGAAGCCGTCGGCCGCGACGATGTCGACGGGGAGCACGATCTCGACGCCGGACTCCTGCGCCTGCGCGAGGTAGCCCTTGACGGTCTCGACCTGGTCCTCCTCGAGCAGGGAGGAGCCGACCTCGTGACCCTGGGCCTTGAGGAAGGTGAAGACCATGCCGCCGCCGATGAGCAGCTTGTCGGCCTTGGTCAGCAGGTTCGCGATGACGCCGAGCTTGTCGGAGACCTTCGAGCCGCCGAGCACGACCACGTAGGGACGCTCCGGGTCCTCGACGGCCTTGCGCAGCGCCTCGACCTCGGCGAGCACCAGGGTGCCGGCCGCGTGGGGCAGCCGCAGGGCGACGTCGTAGACGGACGCCTGCTTGCGGTGCACGACGCCGAAGCCGTCGGACACGAACGCGTCCGCGAGGGCCGCGAGCTCGTCGGCGAGCGCGCCGCGCTCGGCCTCGTCCTTGGAGGTCTCGCGGGCGTCGAAGCGGATGTTCTCGAGGAGGGCGACCTGCCCGTCCTGGAGCGCGGCGACGGTGGCCTGCGCGGACTCGCCGACGACGTCGCCCGCGAGGGTGACGTCCTGGCCCAGCAGCTCGCCGAGGCGGGCGGCGACGGGCGCGAGCGAGTACTTCGCGTCGGGCTCGCCCTTGGGGCGGCCGAGGTGCGCGGTGACGACGACGCGGGCGCCGGCGTCCACGAGGCGCTGCAGCGTGGGCAGCGCGGCGCGGATGCGGCCGTCGTCGGTGATCGTCGTGCCGTCGAGCGGCACGTTGAAGTCGGAGCGGACGAGCACGCGCTTGCCGCGCAGGTCGCCGAGGTCCTCGATGGTCTTCATGCTCTCCTACCTTGCTGCGAGCGGCCGTCGGGCACGACGACCAGGGCTCCTACATGGCAGCGTCCGCGGACGCCGGGGCCGTTGACCGACCCCGGCGCACGCGGACGCATGACCGTCGCTACTGACGGACGAGTGTCAGAGACGCTCGCCGACGTAGCTGGTGAGGGCGACGAGGGAGTTCGAGTAGCCCCACTCGTTGTCGTACCAGGAGACGACCTTGACCAGGTCGCCCGACACCTTGGTGAGCTTGGCGTCGAAGATGCTCTGGTGCGGGTCCGTCACGATGTCGGAGGACACGATCTCGTCCTCGACGTAGGACAGCACGCCCTTGAGCGGGCCCTCGGCGGCGGCCTTGACCGCGGCGTTGACCTCGTCGACGGTGACCTCGCGCGAGGCGGTGAAGGTCAGGTCGGTGGCGGAGCCGGTGATCGTCGGGACGCGCATGGCGAAGCCGTCGAGCTTGCCCTTGAGCTCCGGGAGCACGAGCGCCACGGCCTTGGCCGCACCGGTCGAGGTCGGGACGATGTTCTGCGCGGCGGCGCGGGCACGTCGGAGGTCCTTGTGCGGGCCGTCCTGCAGGTTCTGGTCGCCGGTGTACGCGTGGATCGTGGTCATGAGACCGCGCTCGATGCCGATCGCGTCGTTGAGGGCCTTGGCCATCGGCGCGAGGCAGTTCGTGGTGCACGACGCGTTGGAGATGATGTGGTGCGCGGCGGCGTCGTAGTCGGTGTGGTTCACACCCATGACGAAGGTCGCGTCCTCGTTCTTCGCCGGGGCGGAGATGATGACCTTCTTGGCGCCGGCGGCGATGTGCGCCTTGGCCTTCTCGGCGTCGGTGAAGAAGCCGGTCGACTCGATGACGATGTCGGCGCCGAGCTCGGCCCACGGGAGGTTGGCCGGGTCGCGCTCCGCGAGGGCGCGGATGTTCTTGCCGTCGACGATGATGTTGTTCTCGTCGAAGTCGACGCTCAGCGGGAAGCGGCCCAGCACGGTGTCGTACTTGAGCAGGTGCGCCAGCGTCTTGTTGTCCGTCAGGTCGTTGACGCCGACGATCTCGATGTCGGCGCCCGAGGCCACGATGGCACGGTAGAAGTTGCGCCCGATGCGGCCGAAGCCGTTGATCCCGACCTTGATGGTCACTTGCCCTCCTCGGCACGCGCCGGCAGGGGCCAGCGCACACTGTTGCGGTGATGGACTGCGCACGCCGCTGTGCGCTACCGGAAACCCCGTGGTCACAGGAACTTGACCCGTTGGAGACATCCGGATGGCACAAAGCCTATACCCGAGCGGTGGGTGCCGCAGGGACCTAGGTCTGCCCGGCGCGCGCACCGGCCGTGGTGCGCGGGGGCTGGCACCCGGCCCGCCGCCGGCGTCCTAGAGGTCCAGCAGGTCAGGGCTCAGCCCGGACTCGGTGTCCCCGATCCCGAGCTCCTGCGCGCGCTTGTCCGCGGTGGCCAGCAGCCGCCGGATCCGGCCCGCGACGGCGTCCTTGGTGAGCACCGGGTCGGCGAGCTTGCCGAGCTCCTCCAGCGACGCCTCCTTGTGCGCGAGGCGCAGCTCCCCCGCCTCGCGCAGGTGCTCGGGGACGTCCGGCCCGAGGATCTCGAACGCGCGCTCCACGCGGGCCCCGGCCGCGACCGCCGCGCGGGCGGACCGGCGCAGGTTGGCGTCGTCGAAGTTCGCCAGCCGGTTCGCGGTCCCCCGGACCTCGCGGCGCACGCGCCGCTCCTCCCAGACCAGCAGCGTCTCGTGGGCGCCGAGCCGGGCGAGCATCGCGGCGATGGCGTCGCCGTCGCGGATGACGACGCGGTCGACCCCGCGGACCTCGCGGGACTTGGCGGGCACCTGCAGGCGGCGCGCGGCGCCGACGAGCGCGAGCGCGGCCTCCGGGCCCGGGCAGGTGACCTCGAGCGCGGACGAGCGCCCGGGCTCGGTCAGCGAGCCGTGCGCGAGGAACGCCCCGCGCCACGCGGCCGCGGCCTCCTGCGCACCGGCGCCGACGACCTGCGGGGGCAGGCCCCGCACGGGGCGCCCGCGGTTGTCGAGCAGGCCGGTCTGCCGGGCCAGCGACTCGCCGTCCTTGACGACGCGCACCACGTACCGGTTGCCGCGGCGCAGACCGCCGCCGGACACCACGATGACCTCGGAGCCGTGCCCGTAGACCTCGGCGATGGCGGTGCGCAGCCGCCGGGCCGCGGCACCGGTGTCGAGCTCGGCCTCGATGACGATGCGCCCCGAGATGATGTGCAGCCCGCCCGCGAACCGCAGGGTCGCCGACACCTCCGCCTTGCGGCACGACGTCTTGTCGACCTGGAGCCGCGCAAGCTCGTCCTTCACCTGTGCCGTCAGAGCCATGCGGGTCATCCTGCCATCCCGCGAGCACCCCCGACGTCGCCGAGGTAGCCCTCGACCACGTCGCTGATCGCGGCGGCCAGGCGCAGCGCGTCGTGCCGGGGCGTGCCGTCGCCGCGCCGGACCTGGCGCAGCAGCAGGCGGCCGCCGGCGGCGCGGGTGCGCTCCTCCAGCTCGTCGACGTCGTCGACGGACCCGGGGTCGGCGATCACCGCGTCGACCCGCAGGTCGGGGGCGTGCGCGCGCAGCGCGTCCAGGTGCTCGCACGGGCCCATGCCCGCGGTCTCGGCGTCGGCCTGCAGGTTGAGCACGAGGACCTTGCGGGCGCGGGTGCGGTGCAGCGCGTCCGCGAGGTCCGGCACCAGCAGGTGCGGGATCACGGAGGTGTACCAGGACCCCGGGCCGAGGACGACCCAGTCCGCGTCCTCGACGGCGGCGACCGCCTCGGGGCGCGCGGGCGGACGCTCGGGCAGCAGCCGCACGGCCTCGATCGGGTCGCGGGCGACGGCGACGTGGCTCTGCCCGCGCACGAGGTCGAGCGTGCCGTCCGGACGGCGCACGTCCGCCTCGATGTCGAGCGGCACCGCCGCCATCGGCAGCACCCGGCCGCGCGCGCCGAGCAGGCGGCCCACCCAGTCGAGCCCGTCGACGGTGTCCCCCAGCAGCTCCCACAGCGCGACGATGAGCAGGTTGCCGACCGCGTGCTGGTCGAGGTCGCCGCTGGACGTGAACCGGTGCTGCAGGACGTCGCGCCAGGTGCGGCCCCAGTCGGAGTCGTCGCACAGCGCCGACAGCGCCATCCGCAGGTCGCCCGGCGGGAGCACGTCGAGCTCGCCCCGCAGGCGGCCGGAGGACCCGCCGTCGTCGGCGACGGTCACGACGGCCGTGAGGCGGTCGGTGACGCGGCGGAGCGCCCCGAGGGTGCCGGACAGGCCGTGCCCGCCGCCGAGGGCGACGAACGCCGGCCGCTGCGTGTCGCGGGCCGTGGTCACTCCTTGCCGAGGTCCCGCGCCGCGACGGTGACGCGCTGGCCCCGGGCCCGCAGCCGCTCCGCGACGGCCTCGCTGATCGCGACCGAGCGGTGCTTGCCGCCCGTGCAGCCCACCGCGATCGTGACGAACCGCTTCTCCTCGGCCACGTAGCCGGACAGCACGGGCTCGAGGGCGTCGACGTACCGGTCCACGAACTCCAGCGCCCCGGGCAGGCCGAGGACGTAGTCGCGCACGGGGGCGTCCCGCCCGGACATGTGCCGCAGCTCGGTGATCCAGTAGGGGTTGGCGAGGAACCGCACGTCCACGACGTGGTCGGCGTCCAGCGGGATGCCGTACTTGAAGCCGAACGAGATGACGTTGACCCGCAGCTCGTCGTCGTGCTCGGTCGACACCAGGCCGCGCACGATCCGCGCGAGCTCGTGGACGTTCGTCTCCGAGGAGTCGATGAGCTCGTCGGCCCGCTCCCGGATGTCCGCGAGGAGGGTGCGCTCGGTGGCGATGCCGTCGAGGATCCGGCCCTCGCCCTGCAGCGGGTGCGGGCGGCGGACCTGCTCGTACCGGCGGACCAGCACCTCGTCGGAGGCGTCGAGGAACAGGATCTTGTAGTCGACGCCGGACTCGCGCAGCTGCCCGAGGACCGCGAGGAGGTCGGCGAAGAACTCCCGGCCGCGCACGTCGACCACCGCCGCGATCCGCAGGTCGGCGCTGGGCGGGCCGCCGTGCGTCAGCATGCCCACGAGGTGCGTGAGCATCTGCGCGGGCAGGTTGTCGACGACGTACCAGCCCATGTCCTCCAGCACGGCGCCCGCGCGGGTGCGGCCCGCGCCGGACATGCCGGTGATGATCAGGACGTGCGGCTGCTGGACGCGGGGGGCCTCGGTCGCCGCCTCGATGGCGGGGATGCCCTGGGGGACCGTGATCGGCGAGATCTCGTCGCTCATGCCCCCAGCATGCCAGCCTCCCGGCCCCCTGCCTCCCTACCCGTGCGCGTCGGCGGGTGCGTCCACCTGGCCGTCCGCCGCGGGTGCCGGCTCCGCGCCGGGCACGACGGGGGCGACGTGCGTGACCGCCTGCCCGGCCAGCGCGGCGACGACGGCCGCGGCGGTGCGCTCCCCCATCCCGGGCACGGTCGCGATCTCCTCCGCCGACGCGGCCTTGAGCCGCTTGAGCGAGCCGAAGTGCTTGAGCAGCGCCGCGGAGCGGGCGGGCCCGAGCCCGGGCACCGAGTCGAGGGCGGACGCCGTCATGCCCTTGCTGCGCTTCTTGCGGTGCGCGGTGATCGCGAACCGGTGCGCCTCGTCGCGGACGCGCTGCAGCAGGTACAGCCCCTCGGAGGAGCGCTGCAGGATCACCGGGTAGTCCTCCCCCGGCAGCCACACCTCCTCGAGCCGCTTGGCGAGGCCCACCAGCGCGACGTCGTCCACGCCGAGCTCGGCCAGCGCGGCCGCCGCGGCGGCGACCTGCGGGGGCCCGCCGTCCACGACCACGAGGTTGGGCGGGTACGCGAACCGCTGGGGCCGCCCCGTGGACTCGTCGACCGGGCCGGAACGGACAGGACCCGCGTCGGCGTCGGCCAGCGCCTCGGCGACCTGGTCCTCCCCGAGCCCGAGCTCCAGGTCGCCCGCCTTCTCGCGCTCCGCGAGGTAGCGGCGGAACCGGCGGGTGATGACCTCGTGCATCGCCGCGGTGTCGTCCCGCGCGCCGGTGCCCTCGGGGCCCCGGATGCCGAAGGTGCGGTACTCCCCCTTGCGCGGCAGGCCGTCCTCGAAGACGACCATCGACGCGACCTGGTAGGTGCCCTGGTTGTGCGAGACGTCGTAGCACTCGATGCGCAGCGGCGCGGAGTCGAGCCCCAGCGCCTCCTGGATCTCCTGCAGCGCCTGGCTGCGGGTGGTGAGGTCGCCCGCGCGCCGGGTGCGGTGCAGGGCGAGGGCGTGCTCGGCGTTCTTGCGGACCGTCTCGGCGAGCTCGTGCTTGTCGCCGCGCTGCGCGACCCGCACCTGCACGCGGCTGCCGCGCAGGCCGGACAGCCAGGCCTGCACCTGGTCCAGGTCGGGCGGCAGCACGGGCACGAGGACCTCGCGCGGCACGGAGCCCGCGGTCGCGCCGCCTGCCGTGGCGGCGCCGTCGCCCGGGTCATCGCCGTAGACCTGCTGCAGCAGGTGCTCGACGAGCTCGGCGTCGGACAGCGCCTCGACCTTCTCGACCACCCAGCCGCGCTGGCCGCGGATCCGGCCGTCGCGGACGTGGAACACCTGGACGGCGGCCTCGAGCTCGTCACCGGCCAGCGCGAAGATGTCGGCGTCGGTGCCGTCGGACAGCACGACGGCGTTCTTCTCGGTGGCCCGCTTCAGCGCGCCGATGTCGTCGCGCAGCCGGGCCGCGCGCTCGTAGTCGAGGTCCGCGGCGGCCTCCTGCATGCGTGCCGTCAGGCGCTTGGTGAACCGGGCGGTGTCACCCGCCATGAAGTCGGCGAACTCCTCGGCGAGGACGTGGTGGTCCTCCTGCGAGATCTTGCCGACGCACGGTGCCGAGCACTTGTCGATGTACCCGAGCAGGCAGGGCCGTCCCTGCTGCTTGGCGCGCTTGAACACCCCCGCCGAGCAGGTGCGCACGGGGAACACCCGCAGCAGCAGGTCGACGGTCTCCCGGATCGCCCAGGCGTGCGCGTACGGCCCGAAGTAGCGGGTGCCGGGGCGCTTGGCGCCGCGCATCACCTGCACGCGGGGGAACTGCTCGGCCAGCGTCACCGCGAGGTACGGGTAGGACTTGTCGTCGCGGTACTTGACGTTGAACCGCGGGTCGAACTCCTTGATCCAGGAGTACTCCAGCGCCAGGGCCTCGACCTCGGTGCCGACCACGGTCCACTGCACCGACGCCGCGGTGGTGACCATCTGCTGGGTGCGCGGGTGCAGCCCGGCGACGTCCTGGAAGTAGCTGTTCAGGCGCGAGCGCAGGCTCTTGGCCTTGCCGACGTACACGACGCGGCCGTGCTCGTCCCGGAACCGGTAGACGCCCGGCTGGTCCGGGATCTCCCCGGGAGCGGGGCGGTAGGTCGCGGGGTCAGCCATGCGCACCACCGTAGTTCGACCCGCCGACAGGTCCCGCACCGGTCGGCCGGGCCCCACCGGGCGCCCGCCGGTACCGTGGCCCGATGGGGCTGCTGCACGAGTACGCGACCGAGGTCGTCTGGACCGGGGCGGGCGACGCCGGGACCACCGGGTACGCCGCGTACGGGCGCGACCACGAGGTCCGGGTGCCGGGCAAGCCGGTCGTGCTGGGCTCGGCGGACCCGGCGTTCCGCGGGGACCCCGCGCGGCACAACCCGGAGGAGCTCCTGGTCGCGTCGCTCTCGTCCTGCCACATGCTCTGGTTCCTCCACCTCGCGGCGACCTCCGGTGTGGTGGTCGTCGGCTACTCCGACCGGGCGTCGGGGACGATGCGCGTCGAGGCCGCGGGGCACGGCCAGTTCACCGAGGTGGTGCTCCGGCCGCACGTGACTGTGCGCCCCGGTGGCGCGGTGCCGGGCGACGACGGCGCGCCCGGGCTGGACGCGCAGCTCGCGGACCTCCACCGCCGGGCGCACGAGCACTGCTTCATCGCCCGCTCGGTGACGTTCCCCGTGCGGACCGACCCCGCGCCCGCGGTCCTGGAGACCACGGACGCCGGGATCGTCACGCGCTGACGCGCTCCTGGGCGGGGTCGCCCAGCACCTCGGCGAGGAACCGCCCGGTGTGGCTGGCCTCGACCCGCGCGACCTGCTCGGGGGTGCCCTGCGCGACGACGGTGCCACCGCCGGAGCCGCCCTCGGGGCCCATGTCGACGACCCAGTCGGCGTTCTTGATGACATCGAGGTTGTGCTCGATGACGAGCACGCTGTTGCCCTTGTCGACCAGGCCCTGCAGGACACCGAGCAGCTTGCGGATGTCCTCGAAGTGCAGCCCCGTGGTGGGCTCGTCCAGGACGTACACCGTGCGGCCGGTGGACCGGCGCTGCAGCTCGGTGGCGAGCTTGACGCGCTGCGCCTCGCCGCCCGAGAGCGTCGGCGCGGGCTGCCCGAGCCGCACGTAGCCGAGGCCGACCTCGACCAGCGTCGTGAGGTGCCGGGCGATGGCGGGCACGGCGGCGAAGAACTCGGCGGCCTCGGAGATCGGCATGTCGAGCACGTCGGCGACGGTCTTGCCCTTGAAGTGCACCTCGAGCGTCTCGCGGTTGTACCGCGCGCCGTGGCAGACCTCGCAGGGGACGTAGACGTCCGGCAGGAAGTTCATCTCGATCTTCAGGGTGCCGTCGCCGGAGCACGCCTCGCAGCGGCCGCCCTTGACGTTGAACGAGAACCGCCCGGCCGTGTAGCCGCGGACCTTCGCCTCGGTGGTCTCGGCGAACAGCTTGCGGATCCGGTCCCACACGCCGGTGTACGTCGCGGGGTTGGAGCGCGGCGTGCGGCCGATGGGGCCCTGGTCGACGTGCACGACCTTGTCGAGCTGGTCGAGGCCGCTGACCCGCTTGTGCCGGCCGGCGACGCGGCGGGCGCCGTTGAGCTCGTTCGCCATCACCGTGTAGAGGATCGAGTTCACGAGCGTGGACTTGCCGGAGCCCGAGACGCCGGTGACCGCGGTCAACGTGCCCAGGGGGAACGACACGTCGATGTTCTTGAGGTTGTGCTCGCGCGCCCCGTGCACGGTGACCTGGCGCTTCTTGTCGACCTTGCGGCGCTGCGCGGGCATGGGGATCTGGCGTCGCCCGGACAGGTACGCCCCGGTGACGGAGTCGCGGGAGTCCAGCAGCCCCTGCAGGTCGCCGGAGTGCACGACGCGGCCGCCGTGCTCCCCCGCGCCCGGACCGACGTCCACGATCCAGTCGGCCGTGCGGATGGTGTCCTCGTCGTGCTCGACGACGATGAGGGTGTTGCCGAGGTCCCGGAGCCGGGTCAGGGTGTCGATGAGCCGCCGGTTGTCCCGCTGGTGCAGGCCGATGGACGGCTCGTCCAGCACGTACAGCACGCCGACCAGGCCGGAGCCGATCTGCGTGGCCAGCCGGATGCGCTGGGCCTCGCCGCCGGACAGCGTGGCGGCGGCGCGCATGAGCGAGAGGTAGTCCAGGCCGACGTCCAGCAGGAAGCCGAGGCGCGCCTGGATCTCCTTGAGGACCTGCTCGGCGATCTGCCGCTCGCGGACGCCGAGCTCGAGACCGTCGAGGAACTCCTTGGCCTCGCGGATCGGCAGGGCGCAGACGTCGGCGATGGACTTGCCGCCGACCAGCACGGCCAGCACCTCGGGCTTGAGGCGGGTGCCCTCGCACACGGGGCACGGGACCTCGCGCATGTAGGCCTCGTACTTCTCCTTGCTCCACTCCGACTCGGTCTCGGTGTGGCGCCGCTCGAGGAACGTCACGACGCCCTCGAAGCCGGTGGAGTACTGCCGCTCGCGGCCCCAGCGGTTCTTGTACTTGACGTGCACCTTGTGGTTCTCGCCGTGCAGCACGGCGAGCCGCGCCCGCTCGGGCAGCGCGCGCCACGGGACGTCCATCGAGAAGCCGAGGTCCTCGGCGAGGGCGCTCAGCACGCGCTCGAAGTACTCGGACGAGATCTGCGCCCAGGGCGCCACGGCGCCGTCGCGCAGCGACAGGTCCTCGTCGGGGACGACGAGCTCGGGGTCGACCTCGAGGCGCGAGCCGATGCCGGTGCACTCGGGGCAGGCGCCGTAGGGGGCGTTGAACGAGAACGTGCGCGGCTCGATCTCCTCCAGCGTGAGCTGGTGGTCGTTCGGGCAGGCGCGGTTCTCGGAGAACCGCCGCTCGCGCTCGGGGTCGTCGGCGTCCATGTCGACCATGTCCACCACGACGAGGCCGCCGGCCAGGCCGAGTGCGGTCTCGACGGAGTCGGTGAGGCGGCGCTGCACGCCCTCGCGCGACACGAGGCGGTCGACGACGACCTCGATGTCGTGCTTGAGCTTCTTCTCCAGCGTCGGCGGCTCGGCGAGCTGGACGACCTCGCCGTCCACGCGGGCGCGGGCGAAGCCCTTGGCCTGGAGCTCCTTGAACAGGTCGGCGTACTCGCCCTTGCGGCCGCGCACCACGGGCGCGAGGACCTGGTAGCGGGTGCCCTCGGGCAGCTCGAGCAGCCGGTCCACGATCTGCTGCGGGGTCTGCGCGGTGACCTTCTCCCCGCAGACGGGGCAGTGCTGGGTCCCGGCGCGCGCGAACAGCAGGCGCAGGTAGTCGTAGACCTCGGTGATGGTGCCGACGGTCGACCGGGGGTTGCGGTTGGTCGACTTCTGGTCGATCGACACCGCGGGCGACAGGCCCTCGATAAAGTCGACGTCGGGCTTGTCCATCTGCCCGAGGAACTGCCGGGCGTACGCGGAGAGGGACTCGACGTACCGGCGCTGCCCCTCGGCGAAGATGGTGTCGAAGGCCAGCGACGACTTCCCGGACCCGGACAGGCCGGTGAAGACGATGAGCCTGTCGCGCGGGAGGTCGAGGTCGACGTTGCGGAGGTTGTGCTCGCGGGCCCCCTGGACCACCAGTCGATCGTTCACGCGCGCCATGCTACGGCGGACCACCGACATGCGCACACGTGTTCGAACGGTGTCGGTGGTCACGTCCGCCCCGACGCGCGCGCTCGGGCAGGCCCGCCCATGATGGCCCCGTGACGACGGCGCCGCCCAGCACGACCCCGGCCAGCACCCCCATCGGCGAGTACGCCGTGCTCGGGGACGGCCGCACGGCCGCGCTGGTGTCCCGCGCGGGGTCGGTCGACTGGCTCTGCCCGCCGCGCTTCGACTCCCCCGCCTGCTTCGCGGCGCTGCTCGGCGGGCCCGAGCACGGGCGCTGGCTGCTCACCGTCGATGACGCGACCGCGGTGACGCGGCGGTACCTGGACGACTCCTTCGTGCTGGAGACGACGTTCGAGACCCCCACCGGCACGGCCGTGCTGCTCGACGCGATGCCGCTGGGCGACGACCGGTGCGACCTGGTGCGGCGGCTCACCGTGACGCAGGGGCGGGTGCGGGTGCGGCACGAGTGGGTGGTGCGGTTCGGCTACGGAGCGGTGCTGCCGTGGGTGCACCGGGTCCCCGACGCGGAGGGCGAGGGCGAGGTGATCCGGGCCGTGGCGGGCCCGGACAGCCTGGTGCTGCGCGGCGACCGCCTGCCCCGCCCGGGCAGCGGCGACGGGCACCGCGCCCACGCCGACGCGTTCGACCTCGCGGCGGGCGAGGAGGTGACGTTCTCCCAGACCTGGGTGCCGTCGTGGCGACCGGTCCCCCGCGCCCCGCGGCTCGCGCACCGGGTGGAGGCGACCGAGCACCGGTGGGCGCACTGGGCGCGCGCGTCCCGCTACCGCGGCCCGTACCGGGACGCCGTGGTCCGCTCGCTGCTGGTGCTGCGGCTGCTGACGGACGCCGAGACGGGCGGCATCGTCGCCGCCGCGACGACGTCGCTGCCGGAGGACCCGGGCGGCGAGCGGAACTGGGACTACCGCTACTGCTGGCTGCGGGACGCCGCGCTGACGCTGAGCGCCCTGCTGGAGCACGGCTACCGGCACGAGGCGCAGCAGTGGCGGCAGTGGCTGCTGCGGGCCGTGGCGGGCGACCCCGCGCAGGTGCAGATCATGTACGGGGTGGACGGCAGCCGGGACCTGCCGGAGCGCACGCTCGACCACCTCCCGGGCTGGGCGGGGTCGCGACCGGTACGGGTGGGCAACGCGGCGGTCGGCCAGGTGCAGAACGACGTGCTCGGCGAGGTGATGGCGGCACTGCACCTGGCGCGGGAGGCCGGGGTCGCCGAGAGCCCGGACTCCTGGTCGCTGCAGACGCACCTCGTGGAGCACCTGTGCCGGACGTGGCGCCTCCCGGACAACGGGATCTGGGAGGTCCGGGGCGCGCCGCGGCGCTTCACGCACTCGATGGTGATGGCGTGGGTCGCGCTCGACCGCGCCGTCCGCGGCGTCGAGGAGCACGGGATGCCCGCCGACGACGCGACCCTCGACCGGTGGCGGCGGGAGCGCGACGCCGTGCACGCCGACGTGCTCGCCCGGTGCTGGGACGAGGACGCGGGGACGTTCGTGCAGCACGAGGGGGCGACGCACACCGACGCGGCGCTGCTGCAGCTGCCCGGCACGGGCTTCCTGCCCCCGGACGACCCGCGGCTGCGCGCCACCGTGGCCGCCGTCCGGGCGGAGCTCGAGGTCGCGCCGGGCCTGCTGCTGCGGTACCGGACCGACCGGACGGACGACGGGTTGCGCGGGAGCGAGCACCCGTTCCTCGCGTGCAGCGGCTGGCTGGCGGACGCGCTGGCGCGCGGGGGCGACGTCGAGGGCGCGGCAGCAGTGCTGGACGTGCTCGTCGGCCTGCGGACCGACGTGGGTCTGCTGGCCGAGGAGTACGACCCCGCCACGGGTCGCATGGTCGGCAACGTGCCGCAGGCGCTCTCGCACCTCGCGCTGGTGCGCGCGGTGCACGCGCACGACCGGGCGGCGGCGGGCAGCGCGACGCGGTGACGCCCACACGAACGGGGGATGTCCGGTCTGTCCGTGTTCCTCCCGGTCAGAGGCAGTCTGCCATGATGGCGCACAGCAACCGCACACCTCCGAAGGGACGTCCATGTCGAACGACGGCACCAGCGCGCCGGAGCCCGGGCGCGAGCCGGACGACCGCACCTGGCCCGCGCCCGCACCCTCCGGGTACGAGGCCTCCAGCAGCAGCGGGCCCGCCCCCTCCGGCTACGAGGCGCCGTCGAGCACCGGCCCGGCCACGCCCGCGGCGGACACCCCGACCGAGGCGTTCCCGCGCCCCGCGCAGGACGCCCCGACGCAGGCGTTCCCCGTCCCGGGTCAGCCGACCGTCGCGTTCCCGACCACCCCGGCGCCCCCGACCGGCACGTCCGGCACCGGGACCTCGGCGTGGCCGACGGCCCCCGGCGCGTCCGCCAGCACGCCGAGCACGCCCGGGGACGGCACGACCCCCGCTGGGCAGCCGACCGCACCGGCGACCGACCCGTACGCCGCGTTCGCGGCCCCGGGCCAGAACCCGTCGAGCGCCCCGGGGCCGTCGGGCCAGCCGACCCCGACCGGCGCACCCTACGGCTACCCGCAGCAGGGCCAGCAGCCGGGTCAGCCCGGCCAGCAGGGCGCCGGCGGTCCCGGCTACCCGCCGCCGCCCGGCGGCACCCCGTACGGCGCCGCCCCGTACGGCCAGTACCCCGGCCCGGTCCCCGCGGGCCAGCGGACGGACGGCGTCTCGATCGCCGCGCTCGTCACCGGCATCCTGCTGATGGGCGTCGTGCCGATCGTGCTGGGCGTCATCGGCCTGGGCCGCGTCAAGAAGAACGGCACGCAGGGCAGGGGCCTCGCCATCGCGGGCATCGTGCTCGGCGGCCTGGCGATCCTCGGCTCGATCGCGGTGGGGCTCACGGTGTTCTTCGCGGTGCAGTCGCACAACGACCGGCTGGACACGCTGCACTCGCAGTGCGAGGCGGGCGACATGGGCGCGTGCGACGACCTCTACCAGGACTCGGTGATCGGATCGGACCACGAGGAGTTCGGCAAGACGTGCGGCGGCCGCACCGACGGCACGGTCTCCTGCTCGGCGTTCGAGGACGGCTTCACGTACGGCGACAACGCCGAGCTCGATGCCCTGTGGGACGCCTGCGCGGCCGGGGACGCCACCGCGTGCGACACCCTGTACGAGAGCGCGCCGGTCGACTCGGAGTACGAGGAGTTCGGTGCCACCTGCGGCGGCACGACCGACGGCAGCGCGTACTGCGCCGACGGCGGCAGCGGCCTGCCCGAGGACCTGGAGGACCTGTTCGGCGACGACACGGCCGGCACCGAGGAGGGCGCCGCCGACACCGGCGCGTCGTCCGGCGGGTACGGCAGCGACCCCGCGCTCGACGCGCTCTACGACGCGTGCGCGGCGGGCGATGGCACGGCCTGCGACGACCTGTACTGGGCGTCGCCCGAGGGCTCCTCGTACGAGGACTTCGGCCTCACCTGCGGCGGCCGCGTGACGGACTCGTTCAGCTGCGAGCTCGAGCTCGCCGCCTGAGCGCACGTCGAGCGCCCCGGGACTGGTGTCCCGGGGCGCTCGTGCGTCCGGGGTCGGCCCTCCGGGGTCAGTCGTCCGGGGTCAGTCGTCCAGGGGGCCGAGCCACGCGGTCGCGACGGTGGCGTGCGCGGACTCGTCGTCCGACGGGTGGAAGAGGCCGGCCAGGACGTCCCGGTAGAGCCGCCCGAGCTCGTGGCCGGAGAAGTAGGAGCCGCCCCCGGCGACCCGGATCGCGCCGTCGACCACCTGGCGGGCCGTCTCCGTCGCCCGCACCTTCAGCCCGACGAGCAGGCTGAACCAGCGGGCGCCGTGGTCGACGCGGTCGTCGACGTCGCGGGCGAGCGACCACACCTGCGGCTCGATGCCGTCCTGCGCGAGCGCGGCGTCGGCGACCCGCCACCGGATGTCGGGGTCCTGGGCGTACGGCCGCCCGTCGTGCTTCATCGAGGTGCGCCGGTGCGCGGCGGCGACGGCGAGGTCGAGGGCGCGGCGCCCGATCCCGGTGTAGACGGCGGCGAGCAGCACCTCGAACGCGGCGAACAGGGCGAAGACGTACGGGTCGGCGCTGGGCCCGGGCGGCAGGGCGCGGACGACGCGGTCGGGCCGGGCGTACGCCCCGTCGAGGACGGTGGTGCGACTCTGGGTGGCGCGCATCCCGAGGGTGTCCCAGTCGTCCTTGGTCGTGACGCCGCCGTCGGCACGCGCGACCACGGCGTGCACCAGGCGCGACCCGTCGGGGTGCTCGTCGTCGCGCCCGAAGGTGACCAGCCGCGTCCAGACGGGTGCCAGGGACGTGAAGATCTTGGTGCCGGTGAACCGGTACCCGCCGTCCGGCTGCCGCTCGGCGCGCGTGCGCGAGCCGAACATGACCAGGTCGTTGCCCGCCTCGGAGTTCCCGAACGCGAACACCTCCCCCGCCGCGGCGTCCTGCAGCACGTGGTCCAGGGAGTCGTCCCCGCGCGCGGCGAGCAGCGCCGCCATGCCGGTGACGACGAGGTGCATGTTCACGGCCAGCGCCGTCGCCGGGGCGGCACCGGCGAGCCGGACCTGCTCGCGCGCGACCTCCTCCAGCGTCAGTCCGGCGCCGCCCAGGCGCTCGGGGACGAACGCGCGCAGGTAGCCCGCGTCCCGCAGGTCGTCGAGGTCGGCGTCCGGGAAGGTGTTCTCGCGGTCGTGCACCGGCGCGCGCTCGGCGACGCGGCGCAGCAGGTCGTCGGTGAGCAGGGTGCGCGGTTCCGGTCGGCTCATGCCCCCACTCTCGCACCCAGGGCACCTCGGGCGTCTCGCGCACTGCGCGCGTCGGGCATCATGGCGGGCATGGCCACCTTCGCCGTCCGGTACACGTACGACCAGCGCGCCGACCTCCAGGACGAGGTCCGTCCCGAGCACCGCGCCTACCTGCGGGGGGTCGCCGAGCGCGGCGACCTGCTCGGCTCGGGCCCGTTCACCGACGGCACGCCGGGCGCCCTGCTGGTGTTCGACGTCGCCGACCGCGCGGCGCTGGACGCGGTGCTCGCGGCGGACCCCTTCGCGCACGCCGGGGTGATCGCCGACGTCGAGGTGCGCCCGTGGACGCTGGTCCTCGGCCCCTGGGCCGAGCCCCGCTGACCCGTACCCGTCGCTCAGGCGCTGACGTCGGCCCGGCGCTCGTCGCGTCGGGCCGCCGCGATGCTCGTGACGGCGGTGACGCCGAGCGTCACGACGATCACGGCAAGCGACACCCACGACGGCAGCTCGGGCGCCCACGCGACGGGCTCGCCGCCGTTGAGGAACGGCAGGGAGTTCTCGTGCAGCGCCTGGAGCACGAGCTTGACGCCGATGAACCCGAGCAGCACGCCCAGCCCGATGTTGAGGTAGCGCAGTCGGGTCAGCAGCCCGCCGAGCAGGAAGTACAGCTGCCGCAGCCCCATGAGCGCGAACACGTTCGCCATGAGGACGAGGTACGGCTCCTGCGTGAGGCCGAACACCGCGGGGATCGAGTCGAACGCGAACAGCAGGTCGGTCGCGCCGATGGCGACGAGCACGAGCAGCATCGGCGTGACCGCCCGCCGCCCGTGCACGCGGGCCGTGAGGTGCACCCCGTGGTACCCGTCGGTGGTGGGCAGCACGCGCTGGACGGCGCGCACGAGGGCGGGCGGGCGGTAGTCCTCCGCGGACTCCTCCTCACCGACGCCCTCGCGCGCGACCTTGACGGCCGTCCACACCAGGAACGCGCCGAACAGGTAGAACACCCAGCTGAAGCTGGCGATGACGGCGGCGCCGGCGGCGATGAACACGCCGCGGAACACCAGCGCCAGGATGATGCCGATCAGCAGGGCCGTCTGCTGGTACTGCCGCGGGACGGCGAACCGGCTCATGATCAGCAGGAACACGAACAGGTTGTCGACCGACAGCGAGTACTCGGTGAGCCACCCGGCGACGAACTCACCGGCGGGGTCGGCGCCCCACACGGCCCACACGAGGACCGCGAACGCCACCGCCAGCCCGATGTACACCCCCAGGTACCGCAGGCACTCGGCGGTCGAGGGGATGTGCGGCCGCCGGCCCACCACCGCGACGTCCACGATCAGGACGGCGGCGGCGAGACCGAGCGACACGCACCAGACGAGCGGTGAGACGTCCAACGGGTCAGTGCTCCTTGGTGGCGGGCTCCTGCGCGTCGGTCACGGCGGCCGAGGCGGCGTCAGCGTCGCGGCGGGTCTTGATGAGGCTCGCGACGGTGGCGACGGTGAGCGTACCGAGGATCACGAGCAGCGAGAGCCACGTCGGGATCTCGGGGGCCCACTCGATGTGCTCGCCGCCGTTGATGAACGGCAGCTCGTTGACGTGCATGGCGTGCAGCACGAGCTTGACGCCGATGAAGCCGAGGATGAACGACAGGCCCTTGTTCAGGTAGACCAGGCGCTCCAGCAGGCCGCCGATGAGGAAGTACAGCTGGCGCAGGCCGAGCAGCGCGAACGCGTTGGCCGTGAACACGATGTACGGCTCCTGCGTGAGGCCGTAGATCGCGGGGATGGAGTCGAGGGCGAACAGCACGTCGGTGGCGCCGATGGCGACCATGACGACGAGCATCGGGGTGATGAACCGCTTGCCGTCGATCACGGTGGTCAGGCGGTCGCCGTGGTACTCCTCGGTGGTCGGCAGGACCCTCTTCAGCAGGCGGACCGCGAGGCCGTCCTTCTGCTCGTCGGCGTGCGAGACCTCCTCGGAGTCGTGCTTCTCCTTGGCCAGCTTGATGCCGGTGTACACGAGGAACGCGCCGAAGATGTAGAACACCCAGGACCACTGCTCGATGGCGGCGGCGCCCAGCAGGATGAACACGGTGCGCAGCACGAGGGCGATGACGACGCCGACCAGCAGGACCTTCTGCTGGAACTCCCGGGGCACCGCGAACTTCGTCATGATGATGAGGAAGACGAAGAGGTTGTCGACCGACAGGCTCTTCTCGGTCACGTACCCGGCGAAGTACTCCGTGCCGTGGTCCCAGCCCCAGACGATGCCGAGCCCGAGGCCGAACACGATCGCGAGCACGATGTAGACCGTCGACCAGGTCGCGGCTTCCCTGAAGGACGGCGCGTGCGGGGTGCGCACGTGCGCGAAGAAGTCGAACAGGATCATCCCGACGATCGCGACGGCGGTCGCGATCCAGACCCACAGGTCGACGGACATAGGTGTTCCTCCGGTACGGACGTTGCGAAGATACGACTGAGTACCGGAGGTCTCTCCCACCTGGCTCACCAGGCCGACGCTCCCGGGTCGGCTTCCATGGCGACCGTGCTGACGGGGGGCGTCGTGTCGGGATACTCCCCTCCACTGCGTCGGCAACTATAGGACATGAGTCCCGGTCCGGCGCGACACGTCCCCGTGTCGGCTCACGTGACGCAGAACTCGTTGCCCTCCGGGTCGGCCATAACCACCCAGGCGCCCTCGCGCGGGTCGTCCACCTCGGTCAGCACGGAACCACCCGCCGCCACGAGGACGGCCACGTGCTCCCGGGCCGCCGCGAGCTTGGCCGCGCGGTCCTCGCGGTCGACGCCCTGCGCGGCGGAGTACCGGACGTCGAGGTGCACGCGGTTCTTCGCGGTCTTGCCCTCCGGCACCCGCTGGAAGAACACCCGCGGCCCCGCCCCGTCCGGGTCGATGATCGCGTACGCGACGTCCCGGTCGTCCGGGGGCAGTCCCCACGCGTCCAGCGCCTCGTCCCACGTGGCGAAGCCCGCCGGTGGCGGCTCCTCCACGTAGCCCAGCGCGATCTTCCAGAAGTCGCCGAGCGCGCGCGGGGACCCCGCGTCGAGCACGACCTGCACCTCGAGCGCCATCCGAGCCTCCTCGTCCCGCCTCGCCCGTCCTCGTGCGGGGTTGTCCCGCCTCGTCCGGGCGATGCTCAGGCCGTCGCGGCCTGCATCTGCCGGAGCTCCTTCTTGAGCCCCGAGATCTCGTCCCGCAGCCGGGCGGCGAGCTCGAACTGCAGCTCGCCCGCGGCGGTGTGCATCTGGTCGCTGAGCTCCTGGATGAGCCCCGCGAGCTCGCCCGCCGCGGCCCCGGTGAGCTTGGTGCGCTCGGTGGGCGCGCCCTTCGAGCTCAGGCCCGGCACCGGCGCCTTGCCGCGGCTGGCCTGCCGCCCCGCGCCGCCCAGCAGCTCGGCGGTGTCGGCGTCCTCGCGGGCGAGCAGGTCGGTGATGTCGCCGATCTTCTTGCGCAGCGGCTGCGGGTCGATGCCGCGCTCGGTGTTGTACGCGATCTGCTTCTCGCGCCGGCGGTCGGTCTCCTCCAGCGCCATCTGCATCGCGGGGGTGATCTTGTCCGCGTACATGTGCACCTGGCCGGAGACGTTGCGGGCCGCGCGGCCGATCGTCTGGATGAGCGACTTGCCGGAGCGCAGGAAGCCCTCCTTGTCGGCGTCGAGGATCGCCACGAGCGAGACCTCGGGCAGGTCCAGGCCCTCGCGGAGCAGGTTGATGCCGACGAGGACGTCGTACTCGCCCATCCGGAGCTCGCGCAGCAGCTCGACGCGGCGCAGCGTGTCCACCTCGGAGTGCAGGTACCGGACCCGCACGCCCTTCTCCAGGAAGTAGTCCGTGAGGTCCTCGGCCATCTTCTTGGTCAGGGTGGTGACGAGGACGCGCTCGTCCTTCTCGACGCGGAGCCGGATCTCCTCCAGCAGGTCGTCGATCTGGCCCTGGGTGGGCTTGACCACGACCTCGGGGTCGACCAGGCCGGTGGGGCGGATGATCTGCTCCACGACGCCGTCGGACATGGCGAGCTCGTAGTCGCCCGGCGTCGCCGACAGGTAGACCGTCTGCCCGATGCGCTCGACGAACTCCTCCCAGCGCAGCGGCCGGTTGTCCATGGCACTGGGCAGCCGGAACCCGAAGTCCACGAGGTTGCGCTTGCGGGACATGTCGCCCTCGTACATCGCGCCGATCTGCGGCACGGTGACGTGCGACTCGTCGATGACGAGCAGGAAGTCCTCGGGGAAGTAGTCCAGCAGCGTGTTCGGGGCGGTGCCCGCCTCGCGGCCGTCGATGTGCCGCGAGTAGTTCTCGATGCCGGAGCAGGAGCCGATCTGCCGCATCATCTCGATGTCGTAGGTGGTGCGCATGCGCAGCCGCTGAGCCTCCAGCAGCTTGTTCGCGCGCTCCAGGTCCTTCAGGCGCTCCTCGAGCTCGTGCTCGATGCGGGCGATGGCGCGCTCCATGCGCTCCGGGCCCGCGACGTAGTGCGTGGCCGGGAAGATGTGCACCTGCTGCTCGTTGCGCACCACGTCGCCGGTGAGCGGGTGCAGGGTCTGGATCGCCTCGATCTCGTCGCCGAAGAACTCGATGCGGATCGCGAGCTCCTCGTACACCGGGATGATCTCGACGGTGTCGCCGCGCACCCGGAAGGTGCCGCGCGTGAACGCCATGTCGTTGCGGCTGTACTGCATCGACACGAACTGCCGGAGCAGCGCGTCCCGGTCCACCTGGTCGCCGACGTCGAGCGTGACCATCCGGTCGACGTACTCCTGCGGCGTGCCGAGGCCGTAGATGCAGGACACCGACGCGACCACGACGACGTCGCGGCGGGTCAGCAGCGAGGACGTGGCGGAGTGCCGCAGGCGCTCGACCTCGTCGTTGATCGACGAGTCCTTCTCGATGTAGGTGTCCGTCTGCGCGATGTACGCCTCGGGCTGGTAGTAGTCGTAGTACGAGACGAAGTACTCGACGGCGTTGTTCGGCAGCAGCTCGCGGAACTCGTTCGCGAGCTGGGCGGCCAGCGTCTTGTTCGGCGCCATGACCAGCGTCGGGCGCTGCAGCTTCTCGATCAGCCAGGCCGTGGTGGCCGACTTGCCGGTACCCGTCGCGCCGAGCAGCGTGACGTCCTTCTCCCCCGCCTGGATGCGCTGCGCGAGCTCGGCGATGGCGGTCGGCTGGTCACCCGAGGGCGTGAACTCGGACACCACCTCGAACGGGGCGACGGTGCGCTGCAGGTCGGTCACGGGACGCATGGCGTCCACCGTACGTCTCCCCTCTGACACACCCCACCGCAGGGGTCACCAGTTCGCCGCAGGCGCACCGCCGACCAGCCCACGACGTGACGGCGGACCCCCGCGCCAGGAGGCCAGGAGGTCAGGAGGTCAGGAGGTCAGGACAGCGTGCCCGCGACCAGCGCCACGTCCTCGCGGGTGCGCAGCGCGGCGCGCAGCAGCGCGGCCAGGCCGGCCCCGGCCCGGTCCGCGGCGAGCGACGCGGCGCCGTCGGCGACCTGCTCCGGGAGGCGCGGCACGTGCAC
>NZ_RFFI01000007.1 GCF_003696205.1 Cellulomonas triticagri | reverse complement strand
CGGCCGCCGGCTCCTGCGCGGTCCGGGTGACGCGCTCCAGCACGGCGGCCCGGACGGACGCGGGTGCGCCCACGGCCACCGCCGCGCCGAGCACGGCGGCGGTCTCGCGCAGCCCGTGGGCCTCGCGGGCGGCGTCGGTGTCCCGGGCGATCAGGTCCTCGACGGCGGCGCGCTCGGTGGCGTCGAGGGCGTCGAGCGCCCAGGCGCCGATGAGCTCACGGGTCGCGCCGTCGTCGGGACGGCGCTCTCCCGGACGGGGTGCGCGCGGGGCGCCGGGGCCGGTCACGCGGCCACCCCCAGGCAGTCGCGCAGCCGGGACAGGCCGTCCCGGATGCGGCTCTTGACGGTGGGCAGCGGAGCCTCCAGGTCCTCGGCGACCTCACGGTAGGTGCGCCCGTCGTAGTACGCGAGGACGACCGCCTCGCGCTGGGTGTCGGTGAGCCCGCCCAGGCAGTGCCGGACGCGCTGGGCCTCGAGGTTGCTCTCGGCCTGCTCGGAGACGACGTCGAACGCCCGGGGGCGGTCGGCGTCGATGGCCGCCTGGTCGCGGGTGCGCTGCGCCTGGACGGACCGCACGCGGTCGATCGCCCGGCGGTGCGCCATCGTGGTGGCCCACGCGCGGGCGGTGCCGCGTCGGGCGTCCCAGCGCGGGGCGGTGCGCCAGATCTCCACCATGACCTCCTGGGTGACCTCCGCCGCGTGGTCGGGATCACGCAGGACGGACAGCGCCGTGCCGTGCACGGCGGGGGACAGCATGTCGTACAGCTCGGTGAACGCGTCGGTGTCGCCGTCGGCGACCCGGGTGAGGGCCTCGTCGGCGGTCACGCGTCCGGGGGAGCGGGGTCCAGGAGAGGGCACGCACGTCATCCTGCCGTACGTGCCCTCCCCGGGCCTCGCGAGGCGTGACGCCGGCCGTGCGGGGAGGCGGGCCGGCGCCACGGTCATCGGGCGTCCGTCACTTGACGAGCGCGGCGGCGAGCGAGTCGATCGCGCCCGCCAGGGTGGCGACGTGGTGCGCCAGGCCGTCGGCGACGGCGTCGGCCGGGAGCTCGCCGTTGCTGACCTTCTCGAAGAACTCGCCCGCGGGGCCGCGGTAGCCGTCGAGGTTCAGCAGCTGCTCCTGCCGGGCGTCCTCGTCGCCGGTAGCGTCCGCCACCGCGTAGTCGACGAAGAACCCGATGTGCGAGCGCCACAGGTCGAGGAAGTCCGCCGCGTTCTCCTCGCCGGCGAGCGAGCCCACCGCCTCGGACAGCGCCACGGAGTTCGCGTCGAGCGTGGCGGCCGCCGCGGTGAACGCCGGGGACTCCACACCGCCCTCGGCCGTGTACGCGGTGAACACCGCGTAGGAGGCGAGGTAGACGTGCTCCTGGAGCAGCGCGGTCAGACCCGACCGCAGGGTGGAGGCGTCGTCCATCGCGTCGCCGGACAGCCCGGCGCCGGCCGCGAGACCGGTCGCGATGGTGGCGGCGTCCATGCCGACGTGGTCGGCGGCGGCCTTCAGCGTGTCGGACGCGGTCGGCTCGCCGGCGGCGAGCGCGTCGATCGCGGCCGTCAGCGTGGTGACGTGCATCGTGAGCGCGGCGGCCACGTCCGCGGCGGGCAGGTTCCCCGCGCTGATCTGCTCGAAGAACGCCCCGGCCTGGGTGGTGTACCCGGCCAGCGACGCCTGCGCGGCGTCGGCGGCGGCCTGGTCGCCCGACTTCTTCGCGACCGCGTAGTCGACGAAGTAGCCGATGTGCTCGTCCCAGAGCGCCTGGAACGCGGCGCCCTGCTCCTCGCCCGCGAGCGAGCCCACGGCGGCGGCCAGGTCGGCGGTGTTCGCGTCGAGGGTCGCCTTCGCGGCGGTGAACTCGGCGGAGTCGGCGCCCGCGGTGTAGGCCGTGGCGACGCCGATGCCGGTCAGGTAGACGTGCTCCTGCAGCAGGGCCGTCAGGTTCGCGCGCAGGGTGGCGGCGTCGGAGTCGACCTCGCCCGCGGTGTCCGTGGCGGCGGCCAGGCCGGTCGCCAGGGTGAGGGCGGTCTCCGGCATGTGCTGCGCGGCCGTGCGGGCGTCGGCGAACGGGTCGCCGGTGCTGATGGGCTCGACCGCGGCGGTCGAGTCGCCGCCCATGTCCATGTCCATCGTGGCGGACATCGAGGGTGCCGAGCCGGAGGTGTCGTCGCTGCTGCACGCGGTCAGGGTCAGACCCAGCGTGAGGCCGGTGGCCATGATCGCTACTGCGTAGGTGCTTCGGGTGCGTCGCATCATCGCTTCTCTCGCCCGTCGGGATCGGTGTACGCCCAGAGTTCGGAGCGGCAGGAGGGGCGGATGGGTGAAGTGCGCCCACCCACGCAGGACCGAGGTCCCGCAAAGTGCGTAGGCACAGGTCAGAAGAGTCCTGCGCGGGAATCTCCCACCCGTGCCGACGGCGGCGCGGGAACCCGCTCACGGAAGCGCAGGACATGAAGACGCACATCACGACACGCCGGACCCGTGCTGCTCTCGCGAGCGTCGCGGCCGTCGCGATCTCCGGCGTCGGGCTCGCGCCCGCTGCCGTCGCCACCGTCCCGGACGACCACGAGGCTCTCGTCATCACCGCGGTCGACGACTGCGAGGAGGGCGAGGACTGCGACGGCGAGGTCGACCCTGGCGACCCGACGGACCCGGTCGACCCTGAGGCTGACCCGACGGACCCGGTCGACCCGACGGACCCGGTCGACCCGGAGACGGAGCCGGTCGACCCGGAGACGGACCCGACGGACCCGGTCGACCCGGAGACCGACCCGGTCGATCCGACGGAGCCGGAGGTGGACCCGGCGGACCCGGTCGACCCGACGGAGCCGGAGGTGGACCCGGCGGACCCGGTCGACCCGACGGAGCCGGAGGTGGACCCGACGGACCCGGTCGACCCGACGGAGCCGAAGGTGGACCCGACCGATCCGGTCGACCCGACGGGCCCCGAGGTGGACCCGACCGACCCGGTCGACCCGACGGGCCCCGAGGTGGACCCGACCGATCCGGTCGACCCGACGGGCCCCGAGGTGGACCCGACCGACCCGGTCGACCCGACGGACCCCGAGGTGGACCCGACGGAGCCGACGGACCCGGTGGTCGTCGCCCCCGACATCTCCATCGCCGAGGACCCGTCCTGGACGGCGTTCTTCTCGCAGGTCACCTTCCGCTTCGCGGCGGACCAGGATGCCGTCGCCTGGTCGTACCAGCTCGACGGCGTCGACCTCGAGGGCGAGTCCGGCGCCTCGGTGACGCTGCGTGACCTCACGACCGGCGAGCACACGCTGCTGGTGACGGCCGGGAACGAGGCGGGCTCCACGACGCGGCAGGTGACGTTCGAGGTGCACACCCTCGAGGACGTGCTCGCTGCCCTGCCGTCGCTGGCCGTGCGTCCTGGTGACACCGTCCGGATGTACAACAAGGAGACCGGGGCCCTCGGCGCCGGATCGACGGTCCGCGCCTTCGTCCAGGTCGACGGCGCCGAGCGGCTCCTCACCTCGGGGACCGCGGACAGCGCCGGCGACGCGATGCTCGACGTCATGGTGCCCGAGCTCGCCACGGGCGCGTACATGGTCGAGCTCCGCTCCGAGAACGGGACCAGCCTGTTCGCGCGCTGGGACGTGAGCGCGGCGAACCCCGCCCCGGACGGGATCCAGGACCTCGGTGCGGTCGACGGTGACGCCGCTGCCCGCGCCGCCGCCGGTGGGAGTGGTTCGGGTGCGGGCGGTGACCTGGCCCAGACCGGTGCCAACCCCTGGCTGATCGGTAGCGGCGCGCTGGGCGCGCTCGTCGCTGGCGGCGGCCTGCTGTGGGTGCGTCGCGTGCGTGGTGCGCAGATCTCGCCGGCGGACGTGCCGCTGGTCTGACACCCGACGAGAAGCCTCGCCGCTCGGGATCGTCCGGGCGGCGAGGCTTTCTCGTGCGTCCGGCGCCGCGGGGACGTCGCGCGCGTGCCGGTTCGCGCCCGGCCGCCGAGCGAGTACCGGAGGCACCGGCCGACGAGGTCGCGGGCGGTGCGGGATCCGGTGGCGTCAGGCCGCGCTGTGGGCGGCGGCGGCGAGCGCGGCCGCATCCGGACGGAGGACGTGCACGGGTGCGGGTCCCCCGACGAAGCAGCGGCAGGGGCCGTCGCGGTGCTCGAGCCCGGAGTGCGGGCGGGCGACGCACGGCTGCGGGCCGACGACGGCGCTGAGCTCCGCGGCAGGGTCGGCGGTGGTCGTGGTGGTCATGCTCGGCGCCTCCTCGGGGCGGCCGTGGGGCGACCGCCCGGTGCGGCACCGCTCTGGGGGCAGACCGGTGTCGCGGTGGGCCACGTGGCGCGTTCACGCCGACGTGGTCTCGTGTCCATCGGACGGTCGCACACGAACCTGCGGAATCCGCCACCCGGGAGCGGGTGAAATCCGTCCGTGTGGTCGGTATCACGCGCTCCCGGTCGGGCTCACGACGCCAGCCGCACCGACCGCCGGGCCGCCTGCGCGGCCGGGTCGGGCACGGGCGCGGCGTTCAGCAGCCGACGCGTGTAGTCGTGCTCGGGGGCGCCGAGGACGCGGCTGCGCTCCCCGACCTCGACGAGCCGGCCCCGGTGCATGACGGCGACCCGGTCGGCGAGCTCGTCCACCACGGCGAGGTCGTGGCTGATGAACAGGCACGCGAACCGCAGGCGCTGCTGCACGGACCGGAACAGCTCCAGCACCGTGGCCTGGACGGAGACGTCGAGCGCGGACGTCGGCTCGTCGGCGATCAGCAGGTCGGGGTCGAGCGAGACGGCACGGGCGATGGAGACACGCTGCCGCTGCCCGCCGGACAGCTCGTGCGGGTACCGGGACGCCCACGCGGCGGGCAGCTCGACGGCGTCCAGCAGCTCGGCGACGCGGGTCCGCAGGGCGTCGCCGCGCAGGCCGGCGTGCACGCGCAGCGGCTCGGCCACGGACTCGCCGATGGTGTAGCGGGGGTTGAGCGACGCGGCGGGGTTCTGGAACACGACCCCGATGCGGGTGCGGGCGGCCCGCACGGCGCGCGGGGTGTCCCGGCCGAGGCGGGTGCCGACGACCTCGACGGTGCCGGAGGTGAGCGGGGCGAGGCCGAGGGCGCAGCGGCCGAGCGTGGACTTGCCGGAGCCGGACTCCCCGACCAGGGCGACCATCTCGCCGGGCTGGACGCGCAGGGTGACGTCGTCCACGGCCCGCACGACGCGGCCGCGGCGGTCCTTGTACTCGACCACCAGGTGCTCGACGTTGAGGGCCGGGCGCTCGCGGGTGTCGGCAGCCGAGGGCCGCTCCGGGGTGCCGATGCGCGGGACCGCGGCGAGCAGGGTGCGGGTGTACTCCGCGGCGGGCGCCGCGAACAGGTCGTGCACCGGCGCGGTCTCGACCACCTCGCCGTGCCGCATGACGACGACGCGGTCCGCGAGGTCCGCGACCACGCCCATGTCGTGCGTGATGAGGACGACGGCCGCGGACGTGCGCTCACGCAGGCGGCGCAACACGTCCAGCACCTCCTGCTGCACGGTGACGTCGAGGGCGGTGGTGGGCTCGTCGGCGACCAGCACCTCGGGGTCGCAGGCCAGGGCCATGGCGATCATGACGCGCTGCGCCTGCCCGCCGGAGAGCTGGTGCGGGAAGAACTTCAGGCGCTGCTCCGGGTCGGGCAGCTCGACCATGCGCAGCAGCTCGACCGCCCGCTCCCGGGCCTCGGCGCGGGACAGCCCGGGCAGGTGCCGGCGCAGCGTCTCGCGCAGCTGGTAGCCGATGGTGAACACCGGGTCCAGGGCGTTGGAGGGGTCCTGGAAGATCATCGCGACGCGGCGGCCGCGGACGTCCGACAGCGCGCGGTCGTCGAGGCCGATCAGCTCGAGGTCGCCGAGCCGGGCGCTGCCGGTGACGGTCGCGGTCCCGGGCAGCAGCCCCAGCAGGGCCATGGTGGACACGCTCTTGCCGGACCCGGACTCCCCGACGACGGCCAGCACCTCCCCGGCGGCGAGGTCGAAGGAGAGCCCGCGGACGGCGGGCACGTCGGGAGCCCGCCCGCCGTCGACGCGGAAGGTGACGGCCAGGTCGCGCACACGCAGGACGGGCGCGGGGGTGGTGTCGGTGGTCACGGTTCTCCTGTCGTCGCCCCCGCGTCGCGGTAGGCCTCCCAGTCGGTGAGCATCTTGCGGTGGTACCCCGCGAGCCACTCCATGTAGTTGCGGGCGTTGCGCAGCCGGCGGTGCGGCCCCTGCGTGGGGTCGCCCGAGGCGGCCAGACCCTCGTCCAGCACCCGCTGCAGCCGGGGCAGGTAGGCCCGCTCGCTCTCCAGCCAGCGGCCCCAGATGTCGTCCTCGACGCGGAAGTAGTGGTTCCGGTCGCCCGGCACCGGGTGCCGCTGGATGAACCCGACCTCGACGAGACGCCGGGTGGCGGAGGACACGGCGCCCGCGCTCGCGCTCAGCAGCGCGGCGATCTGCTGGGAGGACAGGAACGGCCGGTCGACGATCATCAGCAGCCCGACCACGCGACCCTCCATGCGCGGGCTGTGCGAGCCCTCCCAGGTCAGCGCGAACTGCTCGATCCAGTGCAGCTGGTCGGGGCTCAGCGCCAGGTCGGTCGCGGGGGCGTCGTCGCTCATGCCGGTCAGCCTAGGGACGACGGGACCGGTGCACCGGCCTCCCGGCGCCGCGTCATCCCGCTGCGCCGGCGCCGGAACTCCGCGAGCGGCCACGAGGTCATGCCGTGGCGCACGGCGGCGATCGCGTCGTCGGCGTCGCGCTCGACGAGCACGTCCTCGCCGGCGGACCCGAACCCGGGCTCGCGGGTCGTGCCGAGCCGGTCGCGGCCGAGGACGTGCAGCTCGTCGTAGGCGGCGGTCGGGTCGGGGGCGGCGGGGTGCAGCAGCAGCAGGCGGCCGCCGAGCTCGGCGATGTCGGTCAGCCCCCACAGCGCGCCGAACCGGCCGGTGTACCCGGCGAGCGGGCGGGCGTCCGCGGCGGGCGCGGGCACGTCGGCGGGCGGGTTCAGGGCGAGGTCGATGAGCTTGATCAGCCCGACCGCGATCGGGTCGGCGGGTCCGTCGATCGCGTTGGTGAGGACGCTGACCACCAGGCGGGCCCGCGGGTCGATGTAGGTGCGCGTGATGTGGCCGGGGTAGCCGCCGGAGTGCCCGACGATCTCGCGGTCACCGATGGTGTGCAGGTCGAGGCCGATGCCGTAGCGGCCGACCTCCTTGCCGTGCACGGTGACCACGGACTCCTGGCGGTGCAGCAGCCGCTTGCCCGCGTCGGACAGCAGCGTCTCGTCGCCGTGGAAGTGCGCGGCGCCGAACGTGGTCATGTCGCGGGCGGTGGAGTAGAAGCCGGTGGCTGCGGCCAGCGCCCGGGTGTCGACGTGCTCGATGGTCTCGCGGGAGTCGTCGGCGTCGAGCAGGGCGGTGTGGCCCCCGGCGTACCGGTCGGCGAGAGCCGGGTCGTACTCGGCGCCGGTGTCGGCCATGCCCAGCGGGTCGAGGACGGCCGCGCGCAGGTGGTCGGCGAACGACTGCCCGGTCACCGACTCCACGACCAGGCCGAGGATGCCGTAGCCGTAGTTCGAGTACTTGAAGTGCTCGTTGGCGCCGTAGACCTCGCCGGCGTCGCGGAGCTCGGCGAGCAGGGTCGGCTCGTCGGGGAACGGGCCGTCCAGCTGCCAGAAGTCGCCCCGCTCGCCGTCGCGGATGACGCCGGCCTGGTGGCCGAGCAGCTCGCGGACGGTGCGGGACCCGAGCGCGGTGCCCGCGAGCCCGGCGACGTGCGTGCCCACGGTGTCGTCGAGGCGCAGCCGACCCGCCTCGACCAGGCGCATCACGGCGGTCGCGGTGAACGACTTGGAGTGCGAGGCGATCCGGAACAGGTGGTCCGTCCGCAGCGGCTCGCCGGTGGTCACGTCGGCGGTGCCCCACGCGTGCTCCAGGACCACCTCGTCGCCGGAGCGGATCGCCACCTGGATGCCGACCGCCCGCCGGAACGCGCCCTGGAGGTCGATCCAGGAGGCGAGGTAGGGCGCTGCGGCGCGGATCGTGGCGGCGGTGGTGCTGTCGGACATGCGGCGGGCCTCTCGGGACGGGGTGCGGTGCGGGTGCGGGGCGCGGCTCAGCCGCGGCCCTTGGGGTCGAGGACGTCGCGCAGGACGTCGCCGAGCGTGATCATCGCCAGGACGGTGATCGTCAGGAAGATCGAGGGGAACAGCAGCATGTGCGGGGACGTCTGGAAGTACGTCTGCGCGCTGGACAGCTGCAGGCCCCACGAGATCGACGGGGCGCGCAGGCCCAGGCCGAGGAACGTCAGGGTGGACTCGGACACGATGACCCCGCCGACCATGGTGGTCGCCACCGCCAGGACGGGGCCGATGGAGTTCGGCAGCACGTAGCGGGCGATGATCCGCCGGTCGCGCAGGCCCATCGCGCGGGCGGCCTCGACGTACGGGGCGTCCCGCACGGCGCGCACCGACCCGCGGACCAGCCGCGCCATCGTGGGCCAGGAGAACAGGGCGAGCACCAGGGCGACGGTCACGGCGGACCGGCTGCCGATCGAGGTGAGCACGACCACCGCGCCGAGCAGGAACGGGAAGCCGAGGAACACGTCGGTGAGCCGCGCGATCAACCGGTCGGCGACCCCGCCGTAGAACCCGGCGAGGGTCCCGACGACCAGGGCGACGGCCAGCGCGACGGCGGTCGCCAGCACCCCGACGGTCAGCGACGCGCGGGCGCCGTGGATGACGTTCGCGTAGACGTCGCAGCCCTGGACGTCGGTGCCGAAGACGTGCGCACCGCCGGGCGGCTGCGCGCTGTCCGCGAGGTCGCAGGCCCGTGGGTCGGGCTGCCCGAACCAGCCGGCGAACGCCGACGGCACGAGGGCGACGAGCAGCAGCAGGCCCAGGACCGTCGCGCACACCCAGAACAGCGGGCGGCGGCGGAGCGTGCGCCAGAGGCCGCGGGGTGCGGCGGGTGCGGCGCCGTCGACCTCGGACACGGCGGTGGCGGCGAGGGTGTCACTCATGGCGGATCCTCGGGTCGAGCACCGACGACAGCAGGTCCACGACCAGGTTCGTCAGCAGGAAGATGATGATCAGGGCGGTGGAGACGCCGACGACCGTCGGCCCCTCGTGCGCGCGGATCGCCTGGAACAGCAGCTGGCCGACCCCGGGCAGGTTGAAGACGCCCTCGACCACGACCGTGCCGCCGAGCAGGAAGCCGAGGTCGATCGCCAGGAACGTCAGGACGGGGATCGCCGAGTTGCGCAGCACGTGCACGCCGACGACCTGCCGCTGCCGCAGGCCCTTGGCCCGCAGGGTGCGCACGAAGTCGGACTGCAGCGTGTCGACGACGGAGCCGCGCATGAGGCGGGTGACCGAGGCGAGGCCGAACACCGCGATGACGGTGGCGGGCAGCAGGTAGGACGTGGGCCAGCCCTCGGACGTCCCGGCGACCGGGAACCAGCCGAGGCGGACGCCGAGCACGAGCTGGGCGGTGACCGCGACCACGAACACCGGGATGCTCGTGGCGAGGATCGTCCCCGCCAGGACGAGGCGGTCGCCGGCACGACCGCGGCGCAGGCCCGCGAACAGGCCCAGCAGCACGCCGAGGACGACCTCGATGCCCCACGCCGTGAGCGCGAGCGTGATGGTCACGGGCCAGCGGGACTCCATGCGCGACGCCACGGACTGGCCGCTGAAGTTGGTCCCGAGGTCGCCGGTGAACAGCCCGCCGAGGTACCGCAGGTACTGCTGCAGCACGGGCTCGTCCAGGTGGTAGCGGGCGCGCAGCTCGGCGACCACGTTGTCCGGCAGCGGGCGGTCCCCGCCCAGCGACCGGATGGGGTCGCCGGGCAGGGCGAACACCATGAGGTAGATGACCAGGGTGACGCCGAGGAAGACGACGACGAGCTCGACGGCCCGGCGCACCGCGTACCGGGTCATGCGGCGCCGCCCGGCGCCCGCTGCGCGAGCACGCGGGACATCGCGAGCGTGGCGCCGTACTGCACGCCGACCAGCCGCTCGACCGGCAGCACGGTGAGGCCCGTCAGACCGTCCGCCTCCGCGGCCCAGCCGTCGTAGACCTCGCGCGCCCGGTCGGCGACCCGCCGGACCCGGGCGGTGGCGATGCCGGCCCGCACCTCGGCGTCCAGGGCACGCAGGAGCATGCCGCCGAACCGCAGCCGGAAGCACCGGACCACGTCCTCGTTGCTGAACACCTCGGCCGCGGTGGCGGGCCGGTGCAGCTCGGGTCGGTCGGCGCGCAGCAGCTCGGACCGCCCGCCCTCGCCCATCATCGGCACGAACGCCTCGGAGGCGCGCAGGAACGGCGTGCGCACCGTGAGGTCGTCCCGGGCCTCGTCGAGCAGCCCGGTGAGGGTGCTGCCCAGGGCCACGAGCTGCTCGCCCTTGGTGCGCACGACATCGGCGTAGTCCGCCGTGGTGGGGGTCGTGTCGTCGGCGAGCGGGTGCGACCAGTACGGCAGCTCCGCGACGAGGGAGACGGTGCCGTGCCGGGCGGCGTACGCGCTCGACGAGTCGCCGCCGACCATCGACGCCGCGTCCATGCCGAGCGAGGCGAGGTAGTCGTACTCCTCGCGGGTGCTGGACATGTGGAACACCGCGGGCGCGATCGACCGGATCGCCGGGGACTCCGGCTCGCCGACGTCCAGGGGCAGGCCGAGCGTGCGCGGCACGGCGTGCAGCGCCTCGACCGCACCGGGGACGTCCTGCGAGAGGTAGTAGTAGACGCCGCCGAGCTCCGCGTTGTGCAGGCTGACCATGAGCTCCGGGCGCACGTCGTCGATCACGCGCATCAGCGCCTGGGTCTCGGGGATGACGTCGTCGAAGTACGCGTCCTTGTACGCGAACGGGAACGACCACTCGACCTGCTCGGCGGGTGCCGGGCGGTAGAACCGGCGGGAGTAGGCGGTGCGGTCGGACGGGTCGGCGAACCAGGACTCGTTGAGCCGGGTGCCGTCCGGGTCGATGCACGGGACGAGGTGCCACGTCGCCCCGGACCGCGCGAGCAGGTCCGGGTCCGCGACCAGCTCCGACGCGAGGTGCTGCAGGGTGCGGAACCCGATCGGCTCGTTGGGGTGCACGCCGGCGAACAGCAGGTGCGGGCGCGGCCCGGAGCCGATCGTGAACATCGGGATCGGCTCGCCCAGGCGGGAGGTGCCGATCCGGCGCTCCCGCACGAGCGCGGGGTGGTCGGCGGCCAGCGTGCCGAACCACGCCAGCAGCTCGTCGACCGGGGGGAAGCCGGACATCGGGGGGACCCGGCGGGCCCGCTCGAGGACGTCCTCGAGCGAGCCCGCGGGCAGGGTGCCCTGGCTCATGCGCCCTCGGTGAGGACGACCTGGGTGTACGTCGGGTTGCCGACCGCCGAGGTCGGCAGCTCGGCGACGCGCTCGGAGACCACGAAGGAGTAGGTCTCGAAGAACAGCGGCGGGGCCGGGAAGTCCTCGAGGATCCGCTCCTGGACCGCGGCGTACGCCTCGGCCGCGGCGTCCGGGTCGACCTCGGCGTCCGCCGCCGCGATCAGCGACGCGACCTCGGGCTCGTAGTACGGGATGCAGTTGGGGCAGCCGCCGCCGTCGACGTAGAACGCCCGGAGGGTGTTCTGCTGGCTCGGGTACAGGGCACCCCAGCGCGAGAAGAACGGGCCGGAGATGGTGCCCGCCATGCGGTTGTCGGCGAACTCCGCCCAGTCGGTGCTCGGGGACGCGACGGCCTCGACACCCAGGTTCTGCCGGAGGTTGTTGGCGATGGCCGTGTACAGCTCGTCCATGCCGGCGCCGCCGGGGTAGTAGATCTCGATGGTGCCGTCGAACCCGCCGGCCTCGTCGAGCAGGGCCTTCGCGGCCTCGGGGTCGTACTCGCAGAGCTCGCCGCAGATGCCCTCGGGCGTGCCCGCCTCGACAGCGGGGGTCAGGGCGGTCGCCGGGGTGAACAGGCCGCCGTAGATGACCTCGTCGATGGTCTCGCGGTCGATGGCCATCGAGATCGCCTGGCGGACGCGGACGTCCGAGTAGCGCTCGTCCCACAGCGGCAGGCCGAGGTAGGAGATGCCCGCGGCCTCGAAGGAGTAGAGCCGGTCGCCGAAGTCGGCGGCGGCCTGGGTCTGCCGGGCGACCGGCACGCCGGCGACGTCGAGGTTGCCGGCCTGCACGTCGGTGTAGGCGGTGGTGTCGTCGGTGTACGGGACGAAGGTGATCTCGTCGACCGTCGGCTCGAGGCCCGGGTAGTCCTCGTACGCCGTGACGGTCATCTCCTCGTTCTCGGCGTAGTCGGTCGCGACCTCGAACGGCCCGTTGCCCACGGGGTGCGTGTTGTACGCGTCGAAGTCGTCGAACGCGGACTCCGGCATCGGGTAGAACGCGGTCTGCGCCTGCGACAGCTGCATCGGGAACTGGCCGTCGGGCCCGGTGAGGGTGACCGTGAACGTCGTGTCGTCCACGACCTGCAGGCCGGACATCTCGGTGGCGGGCTCGCCCTCGGCGACGTTGAGGTCGGCGTAGCCGACGATGTTGGCGAGCTGGCCCGAGTTCTCCCAGGCGTTCGGCCCGTAGGCCACCGCGTTCCACGCGTCCACGTAGGACTGCGCGGTCACGGGGGTCCCGTCGTGGAAGGTCCAGCCGTCCCGGAGCGTGATCGTCCAGGTGGTGCCGTCCTCGGACTCGACCGACTCGGCCGCGACGTACGACAGCTCGCCGTCGTCGCTGATCCAGGTCAGCGGCGCCCACACGGCCATGTTGAAGTCGAACGCGATAGTCTGGCGGCCGGGGATGAGCTGCACCGGGTCGGTCACGGCGACGCGGATCGCGCCACCGCCGCCGGTCGCGCCGCCGTCGGCGGAGTCGCCGTCACCGCCGCCGCTGCACGCGGTCAGGGCGAGCGCCAGCACGAGGGCGCCGGCGGCCAGCCGGGTCCGGGTCGTTCTCATGGTTCCTCCACTGCGGGGGAGCGGCGGCAGGGGCCGCCGGGGTCGGGGGAGTGCGGAACGGGGTCGGCGTCGCTGCCGTCGGGGGCGCGGTGCCGAGGGTGCGGCGGGCGCTGGGCGCGGGACCGGGTGGGTCCTGCGGGGTGGGCGTCAGTCAACCCCGACCACCAGGTCGGGCGTCAATAGCCGAGATACTGAGAGTTCAGCAGGAAATGAAAGTTTTACGTGCAGGACACAGAGCACGGGTGCCGCCGCCCCACCTCGCGGTGGTTCGATGGGCGGCGTGATCCACACGACCGACTACGTCCTGACCGACGAGGTGCGCGTCCGGGACCTGGTGCGCGAGCACGGCTGGGCCAGCCTGGTCTCGGTCACCGACGACGGGCCCGTGGTCTCGCACCTGCCCGTGCTGCTCGCCGACGACGTCCGCCTGCCCTCCGGCGCCGGACCCGCGGGCCCGGCCGCGGCGCCCCGGCCCGCGCGCGACGCCCGGGGGCTGCCGGACCGCTTCGCGACCCCCGCGGCACCGCTCACCCTGCTCAGCCACCTCGGACGCCCCGACGAGCTGCTGCACCAGGTCGACGGCACCCGCGAGCACCTGCTCGTCGTCGAGGGGCCCTACGGGTACGTCTCACCCGGCTGGTACGGCTACAGCCCCGCCGTCCCCACGTGGAACTACGTCGCCGTGCACCTGTACGGCACCGTCGAGCTGCTCGACGCCGAGGACTCCTACGCCGTCATGGGCGCCACCGTCGACCGGTACGAGGCGCCCATGCCCGAGCCGGTGACGATGCCGGACGTCGAGGGCTACGCCCGGCGCATCGCCCCGGGCGCCGTCGGCATCCGGATGCACGTCACCCGCTACCAGGCCAAGGCGAAGCTCAGTCAGGACAAGCCCCGTGAGGTCGCCGAGCGCGTCGCCGTGGCCCTGGAGCACGACCCGCACTACGCCCACCCCGGCCTGGCCGCCGCGATGCGGGCCGAGCTCGCCCGCCGCCCCACCGACGGCTGACACCCCGCCCCGCACGACCCCGCCGAACGACAAGGACCCGCGACCCGTGAGCACCACCCCCCTCGTCCTGCTCGGCGCGCGCCTGCTCGGCGCGCCCCGCACCGTCGACGTCCTGCTGCGCGACGGTCGGATCCAGGCCGTCGGCCCCGACCTCGCGCGCACCGCCGGGTCCGGGGTCGAGCAGGTCGACGCCGGCGGGCGCACCGTCCTGCCCGGCCTGTGGGACGCCCACACCCACATGACGCAGTGGGCGCTCGCCCGGCAGCGGCTCGACGTGTCCGCCGCGACCTCCGCGGCCCACGCCGTGCGGATCGTGCTCGACCGGCTCGCCGCCGGGCCACTCACCCCGGGGACGGCTCTCGTCGGCTACGGGTTCCGCGACGGGCTGTGGCCCGACGAGCCGACCGCCGCGCTGCTCGACGCCGCCGTCGGCGACACCCCCGTGATCCTCGTGTCCGGGGACCTGCACTGCGCCTGGTTCAGCACCGCCGGTCTGCGGTACGCCGGGGTCGCCGCGCACCCCACCGGCCTGCTGCGCGAGACCGAGTGGCTGCCGCTCGCGTCGGTCGTGGACCACGTGCCCGACGACCTCGCCGACCGGTGGGTCGCCGAGGCCGCCCAGGCCGCCGCCGCGCGGGGCGTCGTCGGCGTGGTCGAGCTCGAGATCACCGAGAACCTCGGGCCCTGGCGGCGACGCATCGCCGCGGGCACCGACACCCTGCGCGTGCGGGCGGGGGTCTGGGAGTCCTACCTCGACAAGGTCCTCGCCGAGGACCTGCGCAGCGGCGACGTCGTCGTCGGCACCGGCGGGCTGCTGGAGCAGGGGCCGCTCAAGGTGGTCACCGACGGCTCGCTGAACACCCGCACCGCCTTCTGCCACGACCCGTACCCCGACCTCACCGGCGACGACCGGTTCGGCATCCTGTCCGTCCCGCCCGAGCACCTGGTGCCCCTGATGGCGCACGCGCACCGCAAGGGCCTCACCTGCGCGATCCACGCCATCGGCGACCACGCCAACACCCTCGCCCTGGACGCGTTCGCCGCGTCCGGCGCCACCGGCTCCGTCGAGCACGCCCAGCTGCTCGTCGCCGAGGACGTCGCCCGGTTCGTGGAGCTCGGCGTCACCGCGTCCGTGCAGCCCGAGCACGCCATGGACGACCGCGACGTCGCCGACCGGCACTGGGCCGGGCGCACCGACCGGGCGTTCGCGCTCGCCTCGCTCGCCGCCGCCGGCGTCCGGCTGGCCATGGGCTCCGACGCGCCCGTGGCCCCGCTCGACCCCTGGCAGGCCGTCGCCGCCGCCGTCGAGCGCACCCGCGACGGGCGGGAGCCCTGGCACCCCGAGCAGCGGCTCGACCTGCTCACCGCGCTGCGGTCCTCGACCGACGGGCAGCCGCTGGAGCTCGCCGTGGGCGCGCCCGCCGACCTCGTGCTGCTCGACGCCGACCCGCTGGTCGCCGGGACGCCGCTGCGGGAGATGCCCGTCGCCGCCACGCTGCTGGGCGGGCGGTGGACGCACCGGACGTTCTGAGACCGGCTACGCCGACGCGACCAGGTCCGCCGTCGCGACGACCCGGGCGAAGCCGCCGCCGTGCAGGTTGACCGCCGTCGCGCGCGCCAGGTCGGCGGCGGCGAGCACGGTCCCGTCCGGGCCCGCGAGGTCGAAGGTGTGGCAGGCGTCGAGCGGCACCAGCACGTCGTAGCCGAGGTTGCCCGCCATGCGCGCCGTCGTCTCGACGCACTGGTTCGTCTGGATCCCGCAGAGCACGACCTGCCGGATGCCGGCGGCGTCGAGCCACGCCCGCAGGTCCGGGGTGCCGTAGAACGCCGAGTTCACGGACTTGCGCACCAGCAGCGCCGGGTCGACGTCGGCGACGACGTCCTGGAACGCGTAGCCGGGGGTGCCGTCGAACAGCGGCGGCGAGCTCCGGGACGCGTGCTGCACCAGCACCACCGGCCGGCCGGAGCCCTGCCACGCGGCGACGAGCGCGGCGACGTTCGCCTCCGCGGCGGGGTTGTCGCGGGGGCCCCAGAAGTCGAGGTCGAGGAAGCCCTGCTGCACGTCGATGACGACCAGGGCGGCGTCGGGGGAGAGGTCCATGGGCGTCATCGTGACGACGCGGGCCGCCCTGCCGCGAGGGCCGTACCTGCCGTCCGGCGTCGACATCCCGCCGGGCGCGCCCGTCCGGGGGGTGGACGGAGCGGTCTCGTCCCCCGAACGGGTGGCGGGGCGTGGAGGCCTGGGTGCTACCACCCCGGCCCCACCTGACGTCCTGCGTACCGGGTCGTAACGTCGGAGAGCCATGCATCCTGACCTGCGCGTCCTCGCCCCCCACGGCTTCGCCGGACGGACCGCCCTCGGCTTCCACCCCCGCGACGGCCGGCCCGTCGCGTGCTGGGTGGTGCACCCCACGTCCGCCGACGCCGGTGCCCTCGCCCGCCTCGACCACTTCTCCGCCGCGCTCGGCCTCGGCCCGCACACGGGGGAGCGGCTGGCCGAGATCTCGGACTACCGGGCGTCGCTGACCGCCGCGGGCGGCTGGGCGACCCTGTGGGTCGGCGACGAGACCGAGCTGGTCGCGGAGCACGACGACGACTGGCTCGACGCGCTGCTCGACCGCGGGTGGGCGATGGTCGTCGTCGGCTACACCGTCGACCTCGCGCGCGCCGACAACCGCACGGTGATGGCCTACCTCACCAGCGGCCAGGACGCGTACGTCGGGGTCGTCCGCGCCGCCTGACGGGCGCGCGCACCGAGCACCCGTCCGCGGTCGGTAGGCTGTGATCCACCCCACCGCCGCGAACCAGGGAGCCAACCCGTGGGACGAGTCGTCGTCGATGTGATGCCCAAGCCGGAGATCCTCGACCCGCAGGGCAAGGCCGTCGCCGGGGCGCTGCCGCGGCTCGGCTTCGGCCAGTTCACCAGCGTCCGCCAGGGCAAGCGGTTCGAGCTCGATGTCGACGGGCCGGTCACCCCCGAGGTGCTGGCCGCCGCCGCGGCCGCCGCCGAGCAGGTGCTGTCCAACCCCGTCATCGAGGACGTCGTCCGCGTCGCCGACGCCGAGGCGGACGCCGCGGCCACGGTCGCCTCCGAGGGCCTCGCCTGATGACGCGCATCGGCGTCGTCACCTTCCCGGGCACCCTGGACGACCGCGACGCCGCGCGCGCCGTGCGCCTCGCCGGTGCCGAGCCCGTCGCCCTGTGGCACGCGGACGCGGACCTGCGCGGCGTCGACGCCGTCGTCCTGCCCGGCGGGTTCTCCTACGGCGACTACCTGCGCGCCGGGGCGATCAGCCGGTTCGCGCCCGTCATGGGCGAGGTCGTCGAGGCCGCCGGCAAGGGGATGCCCGTCCTGGGCATCTGCAACGGCTTCCAGGTCCTCACCGAGGCGCACCTGCTGCCCGGGTCGATGATCAAGAACGACCACCTGCACTTCGTCTGCCGCGAGCAGGTGCTCTCCGTCGAGTCCACCCGCACGGCGTGGACCGGGGACTACCAGCAGGGCGAGCACATCACCATCCCGCTGAAGAACCAGGACGGCCAGTACGTCGCCGACGAGCGCACGCTGGACGAGCTGGAGGGCGAGGGTCGCGTGGTGTTCCGCTACGAGGGCTGGAACCCCAACGGGTCGCGCCGCGGCATCGCCGGGATCACCAACGAGCGGGGCAACGTCGTCGGCCTCATGCCGCACCCCGAGCACGCGGTCGAGGCCGGGTTCGGCCCCGACGGCGGGCAGGGTCCCCGCTCCGGCACCGACGGGCTGCGGTTCTTCACCTCGGTGATGCGCGCGCTGGTCTCCTGACCGTGGGGCAGATGCCCGCCGTCGCGGAGGTCCCCTGGGACGACGCCGCGGCGGCAGCGCTGCGCGCCGCCCAGGAGCGGGAGATCGCGGACCGGTACGGCGACGAGGACACCGAGCCGATCACCGGCGACGGGATGCTCACGACCCTGGTGGTGCACCACGACGGCACGCCGGTCGGGTGCGTCTCGCTGCGGGACGCCGCGCCCGGGCACGGTGCCGGCACCGGGGAGGTCAAGCGGCTCTACGTCGCCCCCGGCGCGCGCGGCCGGGGGCTCGGTCGCGCACTGGTCCTCGCCGTCGAGGCCCGTGCCGCCGCCCTCGGGCTGACCCGGCTGGTGCTGGAGTCCGGCGTGCGGCAGCCGGAGTCCGTCGCGCTCTACCGCTCGCTCGGGTGGGACGCCATCACGCCGTACGGGCCGTGGGCCGACCACCCGGAGACGCTGTGCTTCGGGAAGGCACTGTAGGGCGACACCCTCGCCCGGGATGTGGACACCCCGTGGTGCCGGTCCGGGTCGCGCGGTTAAGGTCCTCGCGTGTTCCTGAGCCGGGTGTGTTGTCGCTGAGCTGACGACCTCGCGCGCCCGCGGCCGGACGGCCCTCGCGTGCACCCCGCCTCACGCCCGAGGACACCCCATGGCTCAGCCCGTGCTGGACCGCGTCGCCGCGTCCGCCGCCCACCCGTCGTCCCTGCTCCCCGCCGCCCGCGCTCGCGCCGCGCTGCGTCGGCACCCCGCACCGCCCACGGACCTCGAGGCCCCGGTCCTGCCGCGCGCCGCTGCGCCGGTCGCCGTCGTCCCGGCCCTGGCTGTGCCCGTGACCGTCGAGGTCGGTGAGCCCGCCTACGGCGTCCGCACCGTCGAGGCGCGGCCCGGCTCCGAGTCCGCCATCGACGTGGCCGCGCGCACCGCGGACGTCATCCGGCTCGCGTTCTCGGTCGCCGTGCCGTCGGTCGGCGCGCTGGCCCGGGTCGTCGCGCTGGTCGAGGACGCCGTCGCCGCCGCTGGCCGGGACCGCGCCGAGGTGCGGGTGCTGCTGGATCTGGACGTCGTGCTCGCGGCCGACGACCGGGTGGCGCGCCGCAAGCGGTCGCAGCTCGAGTACCTGGACGCCCTCGCCGGGCTCACCTGGTCCCCGGCGGACACCCGCGTGGTCACGACCCCGGACCGCCTGCGAGCGGAGGTCGAGGAGCTCGCCCGCCGCGCCAGGGTCGACGGCGTCGTCCTGCACCCGCTGGGGAGCGGTGCGGCCCTCTCCGGGCGCGCGCGGCTTCAGTCCGTGGGCCTCATGCTCCCAGTCGACGCGCCTGCGTGACGTGTCTTGCTCGGCCTCGAACTGCTATGAAGTCAGGTGTCGCGAACGCTGACCAGCACCCACGTCGGCTCCTGCCCGCTGGGTGTCGAGGGCGCGCTGCTGCGGGCGAAGGGCGCAGAGAGGTAGGGAACCTTGCCCGTCCCCGTGCGGTCGGCGATCTCTACCGTGCAGCCGTACCAGTGTCCGATCATCCGGTGGGAGTTCGTCCACAGCTGCGCGGGGAAGTTCTCGCCCAGGCGGAGCTCGCCGGCGGTGTAGAAGACGACTGCTGAGGACTTGCGCACGTCTTCGTAGTTGACATGCGAGAAAGCGCCGCTCTCGAGGTGGATTCCGTTGGCGCCGTTGTCGTCGCAGGTCGCGCCGGGGGCGTCGGGCCAGGGTTCGACCACGTAAAGCGCGCTGAACCCGTCGCTGGGGGCGACGACCTGGGTGCTTCCGCGTTGCGTGAGGCCGGCGATCAGCAGCACCAGGTCGCCCTGCAGGTCGAAGGTGACGTCGCCGTCGAACACCAAGCCTGTGGGGCAGGTTGTACGTGTGTCGATGCGGGTCCCGGTGGTGACCGTGAAGACCAGTTCACCGGACAGCACGCAAGAATCGGAGAGGGTTCCGGACGAAGCCGCCTCCAGAGCAGTGTCCCAGTCCATGTCCTGGAGTTCGTCACCACCTCGGAGGTGGGGTGCGTCGGCGCGCCAACGCATGAGGCTCGGGTCCAGGAGCTCTGCCGGGAACTCAGGCGCGACAGGGCCGGTGGAGAGCGCCGCCTCCTTACCCACCCCAACCGTGAGATCGAACTTGTCGTCGGCTTCGGCTTCCGCCTGCCAGGCGTCCGCCCAGGTCCCCCTCAGCTGCCCGCCGACCACGACAGACAAGCTCGAGTCGCTCGGTATGGCGATTGCCTTGTCCGTATACCGGTCGCGGGACGAGCGCGCATTGACGACGAGATCGCCTCCGACGACGTATCTCACAGAGGTGCTCTCGGTCACCCCGTAGAAATTATCAAGAATGAGGTCGCCGTCGACGATGACGGTACTGCTGAAACCCGTCGAGAGAGCCCGAGGGTGGTTCGCGCGCAGGGAGCCGTCAACCCACACAAGCTTCCGGAAAAGCCGAAATTCGCTGTCCAAGTTGAGGTCGCCCCCGATGCGCATCGCCGAAGCGCTTACCAGGCTGCTGCCGCCGCTTACCGGACCGCATTGGTCCCCGTGTGTGGAGGGTAATTCGTCGACGGTCATGTCGCCCAGGACGTAGGTGTGCGAGTTGCCGTAGGCCCCGGTGGCGCTCGGGTATCCGCAAGTGAAGTCGCCGCCCACCAAGATGCGTGTCTCAAGATCGATCGTCGGGTTAAAGTTCGACTCAGAGTTTGGCATTCTGGTCATGTCCCGCTCGGAGTACACGGAGAACGGGTACCCCTGGTAATCGACCCATCCTGGTGGAGCGGGGTATTGCGCATCCACGACCGCTTGCATGGTGCGGGTGTCGCCCGAGGAGTTCCCGACTCCCGGGGTGCTGGCGTGCCCGGTCGCCACGATGGTCACCGACTCGGTGTAGAGCGCGCCCGAGGTGGTCGGACACGCGGCCGTGGTCGGTTCGGTGAGGGATCCAGCCGCCTTCGGTCGGATCTCGACCTCGTAGGCCAGCGGTTCACCGGTGGGGGTGACCGTCGACGTGAGCGTGCCGCCCGGAGCGCGTGACCAGCAGTCCCCCGAGGCGAGCACGGCCCGGGCCTCGGCGATGCCGGCCTCTGCCGCGGCGCTCGCCTGGATCGCCGCACGCTGTGCGGTCGACCACCCGATGGACATCGTGGTGGCGGCGAGCAGCATCGGCAGGATCAGCAGCAGCACCGACATCATCCCGATCACCGACGCCAGCACGTAGCCGGAATCGCCCCGCGCACTCCTGACCCGCGTTGTGAGGCGATGTCTCCAGGTTGCCACTCAGGGCCTCCGTCAGTCGGGCGCTGCGGCAGCAGCGGGGATCGGCACGAACGAACAACGCCGACGACACCAGCACGCCGTCTGAATGAGTGGGACGTTCGGCCCTGAGTAGGTCCGAGCGCTGCGGGCTGGGACGTGCGTGCTCGCGCTCCATGGCGCCTGCTCCGAGCTCGCGCGCGTTCAGCCGTCGGGACTCGGCACTCGGCGGTCGCGGTCGCGACCTGACGCCTGACGCGGCGCACACCGGCGCCCCGTGATCCGGCCGGGCACCCGGCGAGGTCGAGGGTTTCCCGCCCAGGCTCGGCGTGTCGGCCCGGCGTGTCGCGGGAAACCCTCGACCTCGCGCCCCGGGGCTACGGGGTGAGCGCTGCCAGGGCCTGGGCGAGGTCGTCGCGGAGGTCGCGCACGTCCTCCAGGCCGACCGAGAGGCGGACCGTGGACTCGGCGATGCCGACCGCCGCGCGCCCGGCGGGGCCGAGCTTGCGGTGGGTCGTGGTCGCCGGGTGCGTGACCAGGGACTTCGCGTCGCCGAGGTTGTTCGAGATGTCGACCACGCGCAGCGCGTCCAGCACCCCGAAGGTCGCCTTCTTCGCGACGTCCGGCGTCGCGCTCGCGGGCACCCGCAGGTCGAACGTCACCACGGTGCCGCCGCCGTCCTGCTGCGCGAGCGCCAGCGCGTGCTGCGGGTGCGACGGCAGGTAGGGGTACCGGACCTGCGCGACGGCGGGGTGCTGCTCCAGCCAGGTCGCGAGCGTCAGCGCGGACGCCGTCTGGTGCCGCACCCGCAGGGACAGCGTCTCCAGGCCCTTGAGCAGCACCCACGCGTTGAACGGGCTCAGCGAGGGGCCGGTGTTCCGGATGAGGGTCTGCACGGGCCCGTGCACGAACGCGTCCGAGCCGAGGATCGCTCCGCCGAGCACCCGGCCCTGGCCGTCGATGTGCTTGGTCGCCGAGTACACGACGACGTCCGCGCCGAGCGGCAGCGGCCGGGACAGCACCGGCGTCGCGAACACGTTGTCCACGACGACGACCGCCCCGGCGGCGTGCGCGAGCCGGCTGACGGTCGCGATGTCCACGAGGTCCTGCATCGGGTTGGACGGCGTCTCGAAGAACACGACGTCCGCGGGGGTGGCGAGCGCGGCCTCCCACTGCTCGGGCACGTGGCCGTCGACGTAGTCGGTGCGCACGCCCCAGGACGCGAGGATCTCGTCGAAGATCACGACGGACGACCCGAACAGCGCCCGCGCCGCCACGACCCGCGACCCGGAGCGGACCAGCGCCGCCAGGGCCGTGAACACCGCCGACATGCCGGACGCGGTGGCGTAGCAGGCCTCGGCGCCCTCGAGCAGGCGCAGCCGCTCCTCGAACGACGACACCGTGGGGTTGCCGTACCGGGAGTACAGGAACCGGTCGGCCTCCCCGGCGAACGCCGCCTCGGCGTCCGCGGCGCGCTCGTACACGTAGCCCTGGGTGAGGAACAGGGCCTCGGACGTCTCCTGGAACTCGGAGCGCACCGTCCCGCCGCGGACGGCGAGCGTGTCCGGGCGCAGCGTGGCGCGCGGCAGCCGCCCGTCGCGCCAGTCCGCCGGGCCCGGGGCCCCGGTCACGCCTCCCGCCAGGGCAGGCCCTCGGCGCGCCAGCCCCAGTGGCCGCGCTGCCCGTCCGGGCCGACGTCGCCCTCGAACCCGCTGATCACGTTGTACGCGGGTCCGAGCCCGGCGGCGGTCGCGGTCGTCGCGGCCGCGACCGAGCGCACGCCGGACCGGCAGAGGAACACCACGGGGCGCGGCTCGTCCGCGGTGAGCCCCACCGCCGCGAGGTCGTTGAGGAACGCCGGGTTCGGCCGCCCGAACGCGTCGGTCCACTGCACGAACGCCGTGCGCTCGTCGGCGTCGTCCCCCACGAGGTCCGCGGTGTCGGGCACGCCGATGGTGCGCCACTCGCCGTCGGTGCGGACGTCCACGAGCAGGGCGCGCGGGTCGGTCGCCAGCAGGTCCCACGCCTCGCGCGGGGTCAGGTCGCCCGCGTACGGGGTCGGCAGCGCGGCGCTCACAGCGGCCGCACCGGGGTCGTGCCGGTGGTGCCGGCGGGCAGGACGACGGCCTGCGCGACGATCACGCGCTCCCCGTCGTGGGTCGCGGCGGGGCCGCCGTGCAGCACGTAGCCCTCGTCCAGCGCGGCGCTGACCCGCTCGCAGAACGAGCGGTCGTCGGGTCCCGTCAGCAGCCGGTAGCGCAGGCGGTCGTCGGTCATGGGTGTCCCTCTCCTCCATCGGACCTGGCGGAAGCACCCTCGGCCGGTCCGGGCCCACCGGTGGGGGTGGGGTCCGCGGACCGCGGGTTGCTGCGGCGTCGACGAGCCAGATCTCTCGGCCGCTCTGGATGGTGCGGCGATGCTACGCCATCGTCGGGAGCGGGGTGGGCGCCTGTCCAGCCGGGGTTCACCCCGGCCGCGTGCTGGACACCGGTTGACAGGCCGCGGGCGCCCGACCCATCCTCGAACCAGGTCATGAGCGCCAGCGCGAAGCCCCGGCTCGCTGGCCGGCAACCCTCCCTCCGCGGCGGGGTGCCCCGGGTGACGACCTGGCCGTCCGCCGTCCGGCGTCCGGCAAGCGCGGGGTGACCCGGCCGTACCCGGGCCCCCACCGATCCGTCGGGGGTAGTCCCATGTCCTTCCCGGCCACCACGTCCTGCGCCACCACCGCCGACCGGGCGCTGCTCCCGGTCGTCGGCGCCGACACCCTGGTCCCGCTCGTCGACGGCCGCCAGGTGCCGTACGCGAACCTCGACTACGCGGCGTCCGCGCCCGCGCTGGAGGCGGTCGCCGCCCGCGTCGTGGAGGTGCTGCCGCTGTACGCGTCCGTGCACCGCGGCGCCGGGTACCTGTCGCAGCTGTCCACCGCGCTCTACGAGTCGGCGCGGGCCACGGTCGCCCGGTTCGCCGGGGCTCGAGACGACGACGTCGCCGTCATCACCCGCAACACCACGGACGCGCTCAACCTGCTCGCGGGCTGCGTCCCCGACGGCGGCCGGGTGCTGGTGCTCGACATCGAGCACCACGCGAACCTGCTGCCCTGGGTGCGGTCGGTGCGCGGCTCGGGCCGCACGGCCACCGTGGTGCCGGCCGCGCCGACGGTCGCGGGGACGCTCACGGCGCTGCGCGACGAGCTCGCGCGGCAGCCGTACGCGCTGGTCACGCTCACCGGGGCGTCCAACGTCACCGGCGAGGCCCTGCCGATCACCTCGGTCGTCGCCCTGGCCCAGGAGGCCGGGGCACGGGTCGCCGTCGACGGCGCCCAGCTGCTGCCGCACCGGGCGTTCTCGCTCGCGGACTCGGGTGTCGACTACGTGGCGTTCTCCGGGCACAAGACCTACGCCCCGTTCGGCGCGGGCGCGCTCGTCGGCCGCCGCGACTGGCTCGACGCGGGGACGCCGTACCTCGCGGGCGGCGGCGCCGTGCGCGACGTGCGCACCGACCGGGCCCTGTGGCAGCCCGCACCCGCCCGGCACGAGGGCGGCTCGCCCAACGTGCTCGGCGCCGTCGCGCTCGCCCAGGCCTGCGACACCCTCGCCGCGCTCCCGACCGGGGCGCTCGCCGCGCACGAGGACGCGCTGCGCACGCGACTGCTGGACGGCCTCGCGGACATCCCGGGCGTGCGGGTGCTGCGGCTGTGGTCGGACTCCGCCGACCCGGTGGGCGTCGTGTCGTTCACCGTCGGCGAGCACGACTCCGGCCTCGTCGCCGCGTACCTGTCCGCCGAGCACGGCATCGGCGTCCGGGACGGCCGGTTCTGCGCCCACCCGCTGCTCGCGCGCGTCGGCGTGCCCGGCGGGGCGATCCGCGCGTCCGTCGGCGTCGGGACCACCACCGAGGCCGTGGACCGACTGGTCGCGGGGCTGCGCGCCTACGTCACCGACGGGCCGCGCGCGGCCTACGAGGTCGTGGACGGCTGCTGGGCCGTCGCGGGGGACACCCGGCCGCGGCCGGCCGTGACCGGCATCGACGCGATCGCCGCCACGGCGGCCGCGGCCTGCGGGCCGGCCGTCGAGGACTGACGCCGGTGCCCTGGCGACGCGCAGCCGCACGGGGGCCGCGCAGGGGGTGACCCCCGTGCGGCGACCCGGCAGGATCAGCGCACGACCACCCCGAGCTGGTCCGCCAGCGCGTCCGCCAGGTCCAGCAGCTGCTCGCGGCTGATCACCGCGCCCCGCAGCCCCGCGGTGCCGTCCAGCCCGGACAGGTCGGCCCCGCGCAGGTCGACCTCCCGCAGCTGCGCCCGCGTCACGTCGAGCCGCCCCACCCGGCAGTCCTCCAGCGTGACCCGCAGCGCCCGCGCCCCCGCGAGGTCGAGGTCACCGATCGTGCACCCCACCAGCCGCACGTCCTGCAGGCGCGCGTCCCGGAGGTTCAGGTAGTCGACCTTGCCGCCCTCGACGGTCACCCGGTCCCACGAGCTGCCGTACACCTCCAGCGCGCCGAGGCGGCAGCCCGACAGCGTCACGTCGCGCCACGACCCGGACCGGGCGCGCAGGGTCCCGGCCCGGCACTCGGCCAGCGTCGTGTCCACGACGTGCGCGTGGTCGAGGACCGCGCCGTCCAGGTCGCAGCCCCGCAGCAGGCACTCGATGACCCGGGCGCTCTCCGCGTCCGCCCCCGCCAGGTCCAGGCCCGCGAGCAGCAGCCGGTCGTAGTCGCCCTCGGGGTCGAGCGTGCCGGTGAACGGGTCGAGGACGTCCTCGTGCGGGGTGGCCATGCCCCCAGCGTCGCACCCGGCGGGGACACGCCGGAGCCGCCCTGTTCCACTGAGCGGACGCTACCCCAGCGGCCGCACCCGGGTGCGCAGGTGCAGCCGTCCCCGGCGGGCGTCCCACGCGGTGACGTCCCACCCGTCGTCGGCGGGTGCGACCCGCACGACGGGGGTCGAGGGCAGCAGCACGGGCGCCGCGAAGTCCACGTCCCACGCGTAGGTGTCGCCGCGCCGGGCGCCGACGTCGGCGAGCGCCCGCGCGGCGGTGTACATCCCGTGCGCGATGGCGCGCGGGAACCCGAGGGCGCGCGCGGACAGCGGGTGCAGGTGGATGGGGTTGGCGTCCCCGGACACCGCCGCGTACCGGCGTCCGACCCCGGCGTCGAGCGCCCAGCGCCCGGTCGGTAAGGGTGCCTCGAACCGCTCGCGCGCGGGTCGGGCGGTGTCCCCGGCCTGGTCGCCGAGTCGCACCCCGCGCGCGAGGTACGTGGACACGCCGTGCCATGCCGCCGGCGAGCCGGAAGCGGCGCCGTGCCGGCGCACCTCGGCGACCAGATCGACCTGGGTCCCGGTGGGGTGCGGCCGGAGGTCCTGGGCCCACGCCCGGATGTCGAGGCGGTCGCCGAGCCGTACCGGCTCGCGGAGCTCCACCCGGTTGCTGAGGTGCACCATCCCGAGCGCGGGCAGCGGGAAGTCGGGCCGGACGAGCAGGGCGGTGGTCAGGGGGAACGCGAGGACGTGCAGGTACCCGGCGGGCAGGGCGTCGGCGGCGGGCTCGCCGAGCAGGTGCTGGTAGGCGGTGAGGTGCGCGGGGTCGGGCCGGAGGTCGTCGAGCCGGAGGGTGCGGACGGGCAGGTCCGCCGGCTCGTCGCCGGTGCCGCCGAGCACCCGGCGGACGGGGGCGGTGACGGCGTCGCGCGCGGCGGCGAGCCCGGCGCGGGCGTAGAGCCCGCCGAGCGCGGGCGAGGTGGCGAGCCGCTCCTCGGACCTGGCGGGGTCGGGGGCGCTCACCGGCCGACCATGTTCTGCCCGCAGACGCGCAGCACCTGCCCGACGACGCCCCCGGCGGGCGGGGACGCGAGGAACGCGACGGCCTCGGCGACGTCCACCGGCAGCCCGCCCTGCTGCAGGGAGGACAGCCGCCGGGCGACCTGCCGGGTGAGGGTGGGCATCCGGGCGGTCATGTCCGTCTCGATGAACCCCGGGGCGACGGCGTTCGCCGTGCCGCCGAACGGGGCGAGCAGCGGCGCGGTCGCCTGGACCATGCCGATGACGCCGCCCTTGGAGGCGGCGTAGTTGCTCTGCCCGCGGTTGCCCGCGATGCCGGAGGTGGACGCGAGCGCGACGATGCGCGGGGCGTCGGTGAGGTCCCCCGAGGTGAGCAGGGCCTCGTTGATCCGCAGCTGCGCGGCGATGTTGACCGCGAGGACGGCCTCCCACCGGTCGGGGGTCATGTTGGCGAGCAGCTTGTCGCGGGTGATCCCGGCGTTGTGCACGACCACGTCGAGGCGGCCGTGCCGGGTGAGCGCGTGCTCCAGGAGGCGCGCCCCGGCGTCCTCGGCGGTGACGTCGAGCTGCAGGGCGGTGCCGTGCACGCGGTTGGCGACGGCGGCCAGGGCCTCGCCCGCGGCGGGGACGTCGACCGCGACGACGGTGGCGCCGTCGCGGGCCAGGGTCTCGGCGATGGCGGCTCCGATGCCGCGGGCGGCGCCGGTGACCACGGCGACCCGGCCGTCGAGCGGGCGGTCCCAGTCGGCGGGCAGCGACCCGGCGGCGGAGTCGACGGCGAGCAGCTGGCCGTCGACGTAGGCGGAGCGCGCGGACAGCAGGAACCGCAGGGCGCCGAGCACGCCGGGTGCGGTGACGGGGACGTCGTCGGCGACCACGACGCCGTTGGCGGTGCTGCCCGCGCGCAGCTCCTTCGCGACGGAGCGCACGGTCCCGTCGACGCCCTGCCGGGCGGCGGCGAGCGCGGGCGCGTGGTCGGGGCGCGCGGGCCGGGAGACGCTGACGACCCGCCCGCCCGGGGCGAGCGTCTTCAGCACCGGGCCGAGCGCGAGCAGGGGCGCGGCGAGGTCGCCCGGGTGCTGCACCTCGCTGAGCGCGAGGACGACGGCGGCGAACCGGGTGCCCTCGGCGGCGTGCCGCCGGACGTCCAGGTCCCAGCCCTTGCGGTCGGGCGAGGTCCCGGACAGCAGCTGGGCGAGCGCGTCGGCGTCGGGCCCGTCGCCGAGGACGAGCACGGGGCCGTCGACCAGCGGGGCGCCGGGTCGCCGGTCGGCGGCGCGCCGCAGCCGGGCCGGGCGGGGCAGGCCGAGCTGCTTCGCGATCTTCTGCGTGACGCCGGAGTTGACGAGGTCGAGGTACCGGTCGGTGCTGGTCATCACGCCGCCTCCAGGATCGCGGCGACGCCGAGGCCCCCGGCGGCGCAGACGGACACCAGGGCCCGCACGGGTCGGTCCTCCCCGGCGGCGAGCAGCTCGGCGCGGCGGCGGTGCAGCGCGGTCGCGACGGTGGCGACGATCCGGCCGCCGGTGGCGGCGAACGGGTGCCCGGCCGCGAGCGAGGAGCCGTGCACGTTGAGCCGGTCGCGGTCGACGGTGCCGAGGGCGTCGTCCAGGCCGAGGCGGGTCACGCAGAACTCCTTGTCCTCCCACGCGGCGAGCGTGGTGAGCACGGTGGACGCGAACGCCTCGTGGATCTCGACGTAGTCCAGGTCCTCCAGGGTGAGGCCCTGGCGGGCGAGCAGCCGGGGGACGGCGAACACCGGGGCCATGAGCAGCCCGTCCTCGCCGTGCACGAAGTCCACGGCCGCGGTCTCCGCGTCCACGACGGCGGCGAGCGGCGTGAGGCCGTGCGCCTGCGCCCAGTCGTCGGACGCCAGCAGCACGGTGGACGCCCCGTCGGTGAGCGGCGTCGAGTTGCCCGCCGTCATCGTCGCGGGGGTGTCGAGGCGGGTGCCGAACGCGGGCTTGAGCTTCGCGAGCTTCTCCAGCGACGTGTCCGCGCGCAGGTTCTGGTCCCGGACCAGCCCGCGGTACGGGGTGACGAGGTCGTCGAAGAACCCGGCGTCGTAGGCGGCGGCGAGCCGCTGGTGGCTGGTGAGCGCGATCTCGTCCTGCGCCTCGCGGGTGATGCCCCACTGCGCGGTGGTGAGCGCCTGGTGCTCGCCCATGGACAGCCCGGTGCGGGGCTCGTCGGTGCGGGGCGTGGCGGGCTTGAGGTCGCCGGGGCGCAGCGCGGCTGCGGCCTTGAGGCGCTGCGGCACGGTCTTCGCGCGGGCCAGGGTCAGCAGGGTGCGGCGCAGGCCCTCGCTGACGGCGATCGGGACGTCGGACGCGGAGTCGACGCCCCCGGCGACGCCGGACTCGACCTGGCCGAGCCGGATCTTGTTGGCGACGGACACCACGGCCTCCAGGCCGGTCGCGCACGCCTGCTGCAGGTCGTACGCGGGGGTGCGGGCGGACAGGGGGGAGCCGAGGACGGCCTCCCGGGTCATGTTGAAGTCGCGGCTGTGCTTGAGCACGGCGCCCGCGACGACCTCGCCCAGCACCTCGTCCTGCAGCCCGAACCGGGCCACGAGGCCGTCGAGCGCGGCGGTGAGCATGTCGAGGTTGCTCACCCGGGCGTAGGCCCCGCCGGCGCGGGCGAACGGGATCCGGTTGCCGCCGACGACCACGGCGCGCCGGGTCGTGGGCGTCTCGGGGCCGTGCGGCCCGGAGGTGGTGGGTGCCATGTGGGGGTCCTCCCGCATCGTCGTCGATGTCGTCGGTGGTGCATGGTCGCTCGTGGCGTGGGACCTCGGTCCCTTGTCTCACTGCCCGAAACTCACAGTACCTGATACCGTCGGTTCTGTGACCCCGATCACCCAGGACCCGTCGACGGCGACGGAGGACGGCCGCTCCACGCGGTGGGACGACCACCGCGAGGCCCGCCGCGCCGAGCTGGTGCGCGTCGCCCGCAAGCTCGTGCACCACGGCGGTCCGGGCGCGTCCATGGACGACATCGCCGCGGCGGCGGGGACGTCCAAGTCCATCGTCTACCGGTACTTCACCGACAAGGAGGGGTTGCAGCTCGCCGTCGCGGCCGCGGTCGTCGCCGACATCCGGGCCGCGCTGGACGAGGCCGCGACCGGCGCCGCCACCCCGCGCGACGCGCTGCGCGGGATGGTCGACACCTACCTCGCGATGATCGAGTCCTCGCCCCACGTGTACGCCTTCGTCACGCGGGGCGGCGCCGTCGGGGTGTTCCTCGACTCGGTCACCGAGCTCGTCGCCGACCCGTTCGTCCGCGCGCTCGGTGTGGACGACGACGGACCCGAGGCCGCGTGGGCGCGGCTGTGGGCCGCCGGTGCCGTCGGCTTCGTCCGCGGCGCGGGGGAGCGGTGGCTCGGGGGGGACGACACCACCGCGCGCGAGCCGCGCGCGGACGTCGCCGGGCGGGTGGCCGCCTGGCTGTGGGCCGGGCCGGTCGCCGTCCTGTCCCGCGAGCGCACCAGCACGACCAGCACGGGAACGACCAGCAGCACCTGACCCAGGACCGCGTCGACGAGGACGCACCGACCCCAGGGGAGCACGCATGACCACCACCGACGCCCGCCCCGCCGACGCCCCCACCGGGGCCGAGCGCCCGGCGGCCCCCGACCCCGTCACCGCCGCGAGCCCCGTCGCGACCGTCCGCCCGACCGGCGCCGGCCACGCCCGCGACCGCGCCGCTGATGAGCCGCGGGTCGCCGTGCCCGCGCTCACCGACGTCCTGCTCGGCCGGTACGCCGACCTGCGCCGCGGGGCGCGGGGCGTCGTCGCCGACCCCCGGTTCCAGCGCGTCGAGGGCCTGCCCGTGTCCGAGCACCGGGCGCGGGTGCTCGACCAGCTGCGGACCCTCGCGGCCGAGGGCGACGTGCTGCGGGCGTTCCCGACCCGCCTCGGGGGTGCCGACGACCACGGCGGCAGCCTCGCCCGGTTCGAGGAGCTGGTCGCCGCCGACCCGTCGTTGCAGATCAAGGCGGGCGTGCAGTGGGGGCTGTTCGCCTCGGCGATCCTGCACCTGGGCACCGAGCGGCACCACGACGCCTACCTTCCCGACGCGATGTCGGTGGCCGTCCCCGGCGCGTTCGCGATGACGGAGACCGGACACGGCTCGGACGTCGCGAGCATCGCCACCACCGCCACCTACGACGCGGCGTCGGGCGAGTTCGTCGTGCACACCCCGTACCGGGCGGCGTGGAAGGACTACCTGGGCAACGCGGGCCAGCACGGCACCGCCGCGGTGGTGTTCGCGCAGCTCGTCGCCCAGGGGCCGGACGACCCGCGCCCGGTGAACCACGGCGTGCACGCGTTCTACGTACCGATCCGCGACGCCGCGACGGGGGAGTTCCTGCCCGGCGTCGGCGGCGAGGACGACGGCCTCAAGGGCGGGCTGAACGGCATCGACAACGGCCGGCTGTGGTTCGACCACGTGCGCGTCCCGCGCACCGACCTGCTCGACCGGTACGGCGCGGTGGCCGAGGACGGCACCTACTCCTCCCCGATCGCCAGCCCGGGTCGCCGGTTCTTCACCATGCTCGGCACCCTCGTGCAGGGACGGGTGTCCCTGGACGGCGCCGCCGTGAACGCCGCGAAGCTCGGTCTGGTCATCGCCGTGACGTACGGCAACCAGCGCCGCCAGTTCGCGGGGTCGTCCCCGACCGACGAGGTGGTGCTGCTCGACTACGGCGAGCACCGCCGCCGCCTGCTCCCGCTGCTCGCCGAGACGTACGCGGCGACGTTCGCGCACGAGCACCTGCTCGCCGCCTTCGACGACGTGTTCTCCGGCCGGGACGACACCCCGGACTCCCGCGAGGAGCTCGAGACGCTGGCCGCCGCGCTGAAGCCGACCTCCACGTGGCACGCGCTGCGCACGCTGCAGACCTGCCGGGAGGCGTGCGGCGGCGCCGGGTTCCTCACCGCGAACCGGCTGACGTCCCTGCGCGCCGACCTGGATGTCTACGTGACGTTCGAGGGCGACAACACCGTGCTCTACCAGCTCGTCGGCAAGCGGCTGCTCACCCGGTACGCCCAGCAGGTCGGCGGGGACCCCGCCGACATCGCGCGGCTCGTCGCCGGGCAGGTCGCTGACGCCGCGCTGCACCGGATGCCGCTCGCCCGGGCGGTGCAGACGCTGGTCGACGCCGGGGACGCGCGCCGCTCCGCCGGGCAGCTCCGCGACCCGGAGACCCAGCGCGACCTGCTCGCCGACCGGGTGTCCACGATGGTCGCCGAGCTCGCGCAGGCCTTGCGCCCCGCCCGCAAGGCATCGCCCGAGGTCGCCGCGTCGCTGTTCGACGCCCACCAGCACGAGCTCGTCCAGGCCGCCCGCGCGCACGCCGAGCTGCTGCAGTGGGAGGCGTTCACCCGGGCCCTCGACACCGTCCCGGACGCGGGGACGAAGCAGGTGCTGACCTGGTTGCGCGACCTGTTCGGGCTGACGCTGATCGAGCGGGACCTCGCGTGGTTCCTCGTCAACGGGCGGCTGTCCGCCGGGCGGGCCCGCACGGTCACGTCGTACATCGAGCGCCTGCTGCTCCGGCTGCGCCCGCACGCCCAGGACCTCGTCGACGCGTTCGGCTACGGGCCCGAGCACGTGCGCGCGGAGATCGCCTCCGGGGCCGAGGCGGGCCGGCAGGCGGAGGCGCGCGAGGCCCAGCGGGCCGCCCGGGCGTCGGGGACGGAGCCGGTCCCGGAGCCGAAGCCGCGCCGCTGAGCAGCAGCGTCGACCAGCGGCCCCGTACCGTCGTACCCATGACGACGGCGACGCAGCGGGTGCACGAGCGGGTGGGGCGGGGCGGCGAGGTCGGCGCGGAGGGCGTACCCGCCCCCGTGCTGACGCTCGCGGAGTTCTTCGACGGCAACGACGACACCGGGTCGATCCTGTGCAACGTCGTCCTCACCGGTGCCGGCGAGGACGAGGACGACGCGCCGACGCCGCAGCAGGTGCGCGCGGTGCTGGAGTCCGTCCGCGACCGCCCCGAGGTGGCGGACGTGCGGGTCGTCGTCCTGGAGGCGGAGGACCCGGACTTCTGGCCGTTCTCCGAGGAGGTCGTCGTCGTGACCACCGCGGACCCGGAGACCGTGCGGTCGTGGTTCCCGGAGGACTACGCGCCCGACGACGTCCGGGAGCGCGGCCCGAAGCGCGACCTGGAGCCGTTCGACGTCCCGGACGGGTACGCGGCGCTGCTCTGCTGGTGGGACTGAGGCCCGGTCACCCGACCGGCAGCTGCGGCACCGCCGCGAGCAGCCGCCGCGTGTAGGCGTCCTGCGGGTCGGCGAGCACCGACGCCGTCGGGCCCTCCTCGACCACGCGGCCGTGGTGCAGCACGACGGTGCGCTCGCACAGCCGCCCGACGATGGCGATGTCGTGCGACACCAGCACCAGCGTCAGCCCCTGGGTGGCCGCGAGGCCGTGCAGCAGGTCCACGACCTGCCCCCGCACGGACACGTCGAGCGCGGACACGGGCTCGTCGGCGACCAGCACGGACGGCGACGGCGCGAGGGCCCGCGCGATGGCGATGCGCTGCCGCTGCCCGCCGGAGAACTGCGCGGGGTAGCGGGACGCGACCTCGGGGTCGAGGCCGACGGAGGCCAGCACCTCCACGACCCGGGCGCGGTGGTCCCCGGGGACCTTCAGCGACCGCAGGGGCTCGGCGACGACCGCACCGATCCGCATGCGGGGGTCCAGCGAGGACCGCGGGTCCTGGAACACCGGCTGCACGTCGGCGCGCAGGCGCCGCAGCAGCCCGCGGTCCCGGCGGTCGAGGCGCTGCCCGCGGAACCGGACCTCGCCCGCCGTCGGCGAGTCGAGGGCGAGCAGCTGGCGCAGCAGCGTCGACTTTCCGGAGCCGGACTCGCCGACGATGCCGATGCTGCGGCCGGGCTCGACCCGGACGGAGACGCCGTCGAGCGCCCGGGTGCTGCCGAACGTCCGGGCGACGTCGACGGCCTCCAGCACGGGGGTGCGCGCGGGGGTGGGGGTGCTCATCGGGCGTCCTCCGGGGCGGTGCGGGTCGGCGTCGGGAGGCCGGTGACGGCGCGCGCCGCCGCGACGAGGTCCCGGGTGTAGGCGGCCTCGCCCCCGGCCAGGGCGTCCGCGACGGTGGTGCGCTCGACGACGCGGCCGTCGCGCATGACGACGAGGTCACGGGCGACGCGGGCGACCACCGGCAGGTCGTGCGACACGAACGCGAGCGCGACACCGGTGCGGTCGACCAGGTCGTCCAGCAGGTCCAGCACCTCGGCCTGCACCGTGACGTCGAGGGCGGTCGTCGGCTCGTCGGCGAGCAGCACGCGCGGCTCGCAGGCCAGCGCCATCGCCAGGGCGACGCGCTGGCGCTGCCCGCCGGACAGCTGCCACGGGTAGGACCGCAGGATCCGCTCGGTGTCCGTGAGGTGCACGAGCCGGGCGAGTCGCGCGGCCTCGTCCCGGGCCGCAGACCCGCGCAGCCCGCGGTGCAGCCGCAGCGGGCCGGTGATCTGCCGACCGACGGTCATCAGCGGGTCGAGCGCGGTCAGCGGCTCCTGGAACACCATCGCGACCTGCGCGCCCCGGACGCGGCCGAGCGCCCGCGGCGGCAGGGTCAGCAGGTCGGTGCCGTCGAGCAGCACCCGCCCGGTGGCGCGCATCCCCTCGGGCAGCAGCCCGAGCACCGCCAGGGCGGTCAGCGACTTGCCGGACCCGGACTCGCCGACGATCCCGAGGCGGCCCCCGGCGTCCAGCGACCAGGACACGCCGTCCAGCAGGGTGCGGCCGGTGGACGTCTCGACCCGCAGGTCGTCGACGGAGAGCAGCGCGGTCACCGGTCACCTCGCAGGTTCGGGTCGGTGCGCTCGCGGATCCCGTCGCCCAGCAGGTTCAGGCCGAGGACGGTGACCACGATGGCGACGCCGGGCAGGATCGCGCCCCACGGCTGCACGAGCATCGTGGACTGCGCCTCCTGCAGCAGCCGCCCCCAGGACGCCTGCGGCGGCGGGGCGCCGAGCCCCAGGTAGGACAGGGACGCCTCGGCGAGGACGGCGCCGCCGCCGAGCAGCATGAGCTGCACCAGCAGCGTCGGCCACACGTTCGGGACGACGTGCCGCGTGACGGTGCCCCACCAGCCGGTGCCGGCGGCGTGCGCGGCGGTGACGTAGTCCTCGCGCAGCACGCGGGCGACGTTCACCCGGGTCACCCGGGCGATCACCGCCGACCCGGAGATGCCGATGGCCCACACCGCGGACCACAGCGACGCGCCGCGGACCGTGACGATCAGCATGGCGAGCAGCAGCGTCGGGAACGCGATGAGCAGGTCGACTGCGGACAGCAGGGTGACGTCCACCCACCGGCGGGTCGCACCGGCGAGCACGCCGACGGTCACGCCGAGCACCCCGGCGACGACCATCGACGCGACGGCGACGACCAGCGCGTTCCCGGCGCCGGCCATCAGCTGGCTGAGCAGGTCGCGCCCGAGGCGGTCGGTCCCGCCCCAGTGCGCGGCGCTCGGCCCCGCCAGGCGGGCGCCGTCGCCGGTGTCGTCCAGCGCGTACGGCGTCCAGACCAGCGACACCAGGCCGACCAGCGCGACGAGGCCCACGAGCACGGCCCCGACGACGAGCGACGGGGGCAGCCGGCGGGCGCGTCGGCGCGGCCTCGGCTCCGCGGCACCCGTCGCGGCGGGCACGGCGGTGGTGAGGTCGGTCATGCCGCCACCTCCTTCGACAGGCGCAGGCGCGGGTCGATCGCCCGCTGCGCGAGGTCCACCAGGGCGTTCGTCACCAGCACCACGGCGGTCAGCCCCAGCACGAGCGCCTGGACGACGGGCAGGTCCCGGGCCTTCACGGAGTCGAGCAGCAGCGTGCCCAGGCCGGGCAGCGCGAACACGTTCTCGATGACGACGGCGCCGAGCAGCGAGGTCGCGAGCTCGATGCCGAGGATCGACACCACCGGCACCGCCGCGCCGCGCAGGCCGTGCCGGGCCAGCGCGTGCCAGCGGCCGTAGCCGAGCGACCGGGCGGTGCGCAGGTGGTCCTGGTCCAGCACGTCGAGGGTCGCGGACCGCACGTACCGCACCATGACCGCGGACATGGCGATGGCGACCGTGACCACGGGCAGCACCAGCGACCGCACCGCGGCGGCGGGGTCGTCCCAGCCGGTGCGCGGGAACCCGCCGGCGGGCAGCAGCCGCGCCTGCAGCGCGAGCACCAGCACCAGCAGCACACCGACCCAGAACACCGGGACGGCGACACCCAGCTGCGAGACCGCCGACACCGCCACCCCGACCGGCCCGCGCCGGTGCACCGCGGCGAACACGCCGAGGGGCACCGACACGAGCGCGGCCATGACGAACGCGGCCAGGCTGAGCGGGACCGTGATCGGGAGCTTCTGCGTGATCAGGTCGGCCACGGGGAGGCGCGACACGAAGGACGTGCCGAGGTCCCCGCGGACCACCTGGCCGAGCCACTGCACGTACTGCGTCACCACCGGCTGGTCGGTGCCCAGCTCGGAGCGCAGCTGCTCCAGCTGGTCGGCGGTGGTGCCCACGCCCAGCGAGGTGCCCGCGCTGTCGCCCGGTAGCAGCCGGAGCACGACGAACACGACCACGCTCGCCAGGACGAGGGAGATCAGCAGGGTGCCGATCCGCAGCAGTGCGGCACGCACGGGGTCAGGACCCCCGGACGATGTCGGCGACGTAGAACGACTCGGTCACCTGGTCCACCGGGAAGCCGGAGATGTCGGACCGGGCGACGCGGATCTGCGGGTCCAGGTACAGCCAGGCGGACGCCGCCTCCTCGCCGATCGTCTCGTTGACCTGCGTCAGCAGCTCGACCTGCTCGGCCTCGGTGCTCGCCTGGTCGGCGGCGGTGACCCACTCCTGCACCTGCGGGTTGTCGTAGCCCCAGTAGAAGTCGGGGTTCGCGTACCAGAGCACGTCGCGCGGGTTCACGTGGCCCATCAGCGTCGTGGAGAAGTCGTGGTCCGTGTAGACCTTCTGGTACCAGGTGGCGTCGTCGATCGGGTTCGGCGTGAGGGTCACGCCGACGGCCGCGAGGTCCTTGGTGAGCAGCGCGAGGATCGCGTCGGTCGTGCCGTCCGGGATGTAGTCCACGGAGATCGAGAGGTCGGAGACGCCGGCCTCGGCCAGGAGCGCCTCGGCGGCGTCCGGGTCGTAGCCGTGCACGTCGGCCTGGTCGACGTACCAGGGGTCCGTCGGCGGGACCATCGAGCCGATGACCTGGCCGTAGCCGTCCCACACCGCCGACAGGATCGCCTCGCGGTCGATCGCCTTGTACAGCGCCTGCCGCACGCGCACGTCGCTGAACGGCGCCTCGCGGTCGTTGAACGCCCAGATCTGCTTGGTGGTCGAGGTGCCCTCGGTGATCGTGAAGTCCGGGTTGTCCTCGAACTGCACGAGCTGGTCGGGGGAGTCCTCCGCGATGACCAGGTCGAGGTCACCGGTCAGCAGCGCGTTGTTCAGCGCGGTGGTGTCCTGGAAGAACCGGAACGTCACGCCGCCGTTCTGCGCGGGCTCGCCCCAGTAGCCGTCGTACGGCTCGATGGTGAGGTGGTCGCCCTGCACCCACTCGACGAACCGGTACGGACCGGTGCCGTTGTCGCTGGTCAGCTCGGTGTCGCCGTCGCGGACGACCGTCACCGACGCCAGGTAGAACGTCAGGCCCTGCGACGGGCGCGACAGGTCGAGCTGCACGGTCGCGTCGTCCACGGCCGTGGCCTGCTGGATCACCAGCAGGTCGCTCTTGCGGGCGGACTTCGACTCCGGGCCGATGGCCTCGGTGATGCTCCACACCACGTCGGCCGCGGTCAGCGGGCTGCCGTCGTGGAAGGTCACGTCCGGCTGCAGGTGGAACGTGTACGTCAGGCCGTCCTCGGACACGTCCCAGGACTCGGCCAGCGTCGGGATGACCGTCCCGTCGACGTCCACCGAGGTCAGGCCCTCGTAGACGTTGCGGGTCATGGTCTGCGAGACGCCGGACGACCCGCCGACGTTCCGGACCAGACCGGTCGGCTCGTTGGTCGAGCCGATGACGATCTCGGCGGACGCGTCGGTCGCGCCGGTGCTGCCGGAGCCGTCGGCGGAGGAGGTACCCCCGGTGCCGCAGGCGGCCAGCGCCAGGGCGGCGACGGCGACGAGGGCGGCTCCGAGGGGAGCGCGGGATCGGCGGGAGCTCACGGGGTGGTGTCCTTCCGGGAGGGTGCGCGGCGGCGGGGCCGGGGCGCGGCACGGGGGTGGAGCAGGAGGGTGCGGCCGGTCGACGAGGTCGGCCGTCCCGGTTCCAGGAGGCGGAACCGGACCATGCGGTCGGGAATTCCCGGACCGGGCGGGCACCGGAGGGTGACCGCGAGGGCGGGAGGAGGCCGGGCCGGGGTGCGCGGGACGGGCCGGCAGGTGCCGGGGTCCGCGACCGAGGGTCGGGCGGGGGGACGGTGCTCCCGGGGCGGCGGGTCCCCTCAGGGACCGGACGCGGGCGCCGGGGTCGTCAGCGCGTCAGCGACGCAGCGCGCTCAGCGACGACAACAGCACGCGGCGGTCGACAGGGGTCGACAGGCGCGGGTGCGTGCGGCGGGAGTCGTGTGGCGCATGATGGGTCGACTGTAGCAACAACCATCCGGTTGCCGGGACGCGCGTCCGAGGCGTGGGCGTCCCGGCCCCCTACCGGACCGGTCCGGGCTCCCGTAGGCTGGTCCCGGAGCCAGCCCATCGCGGTGGTGCTGGAAGTGGGCCTCGGGAGATCCCGCCGGATGGTGGGGCCCGGGGCCCGCGTCATGCCGGGACCTCGACCAGGTCCACCCGGTCACGCAGGACGTCGAGGTGCGACGCCGACCCGGTCCGCGCCGCCACGACGGCGCCGCACACGACGTCGGCCACCCAGAGCGCCGGGTCCTGCGGTCTGCCTCGGGTGCTACGACGGGTTGCACCGCGCCGCCAGCGTGTCCAGCAGCCCGACGTCCGGCCGCCACGGCTCCAGGTTCCAGCTCGCCTTGTCCGGCGCCCCGATGACGTGGCAGGTCAGCTGGTCGCGCACCCCCTGCGTCGCGGCCTCCGGCTCCTGCGCGGCCAGCCGCGCCCACAGCAGCTCCTCCGCGGCGAGCGACCCCGTGCGGGCCCACGTCGTCGGCACGACCGCGAGGCTCCGTCCGCCCTCGTCGTCCAGGTCCCGCCACGTCGCGGACCCGAGCGCGCTCGCGGACAGGATCCCGCCGACGGAGGCGGCGGGAACCGGTGCGGCGGCGACGGTGACGCGCCAGGTGACGGCGTCGGCGGCGTCCTGCACGACCTCGACGCGGGCGCCCGCGGTGCGCGCGGCGTCGTCCAGCACAGGCGCGCCGACGCCCGCCACCACCGTCCCGGCACCGTCGCGGACGACGACGGAGTCGTCCCCCAGCACCTCCACCGTGGTGCCCGGGGCGCCGGCGAGGTCGAGCACCGGCACGGCGGTCGCGTCCTCGGCCGCCGGCGTCGTCGCGGACAGCTGCAGGTCCTCGTCCTGCGCGGGGGCGGTCGACGGCGTCCCGCCGAGGTCGCGCACCCACAGGTCGACGTCGCCGAGGCGGACGACGGTGCCCTCGGCCCGGACCTGGTCGCCGCCGGGCGCCGTCGCCGGGGAGGTGGCCTCGGCGGGCGTGCTCGGCGTCGGCGCGGGGTCGCTCGGGCCGGTGCACGCGGCGAGCAGCGACACGGCGACGACGGCCCCCGCGAAGGGTGCGCGGGCGGGGCGGCGGGAGCGGGTCACGGGCACCAGTGTGACCGGACGTCAGCCACCCATCGGGTCCCAGGGGTACCCCGCAGCCCGGAACGCCTCCGCGAGGGCGGCGGCGCCGATGCCGGTCTTCTCCCGGGTCAGCTCGGTGCCGTCGTGCGCGAGGAGCACGAGCCAGCCCCGGTCGCGCAGCGCCTCGCGCACGTCCTGGCGCAGGTAGGTGCGGCGGCTCTTGCCGTGGACGACCACCACGCGGTCGGGGGACACCTCGAACCGCGGCTCCTTGTCGACCTCGGTCGACGCGAGCAGCGCCCCCAGCAGGGCGCCCGCGGCCACCAGCGCGACCGCACCCCAGGCGCCCCAGCCGTCCACGACCCGGTCGACGGTCTCGACCGCCCCGCGCCACGGCAGGAAGTCCAGGTCGAGCAGCCGGTCGCGCAGCAGGTGCAGCACGAGGCCGAGTGTCGCCCCGCCCCCGGCGAGCAGACCGTACGTCCAGGCCACGTCGCTGCGGGGGTAGGTGAGCACCGTGGTGCCGGACGGGCCGCGATCGGTCATCCGGCCAGGCTAGGAGGCCCGGACGTGCCAGCGCGTCCTCCTTCGTGCGGAGGCGGCTTCCTCCTCGCACCGGCGCCCGGCGCGGGTCAGAGGCGCTGCGCCGCTCGCCAGGCGGCGACGAGTCCGACCGCCACCTGCGCGATGAACAGCATGCCCATGGAGGCGTCAGCGGGTGCACCCAGCGCCATCGCGAGGAACGCGGCCATCGTCAGCGGCAGCGCCCACGCACCGAGCAGGGCGAAGGTCCGGGCGGCGACGGCGCGGTCTCGCTCGTCGCCACGGCCGACGAACAGCCGGTCGCCGCTGGTCGCGCGGTCGGGGCGACGCAGCGCGCGCCAGATCGCGAACCCGGCGAGCGCGCTCCCGACGACGGCGCCGACGGCGAACCCGCGCCCGATGTTGCCCGGGCCCCAGCGGTCGAGCGCGATCGCCGTCAGCACCAGCGTGGCGGCCACCACGGCGACGACGGCGCCGGCGAGCAGCAGGCGTCCGGGGGTGGGGCGGGCCGGCGCCTGGTCAGTCGTCGACATGGAAGACCTCCTCGATGGTGCGCCCGAACAGCCGGGCGATGCGGAACGCGAGCGGGAGCGACGGGTCGTAGCGGCCGCGCTCGATGGAGATGACGGTCTGCCGCGAGACCTCGAGACGCTGCGCGAGCTCGGACTGGGTGAGTCCGGCGGCGGCGCGCAGCTCGGGGACGCTGTTGCGCACCCGGACCTCCCTCCTTGTGTCAAGGAACCTGTACATCGACCCTGGCGTTCGGTCGGGCGGATGTCAAGGGTCCTTGACCTGAGTGGCGCGTGTCACGACGCCGTCCCGGGCGCCGGTAACCTGGGTCACGTCTGACGACGCCCGCCCCGCCCGCCGCGCCGACCGGTCCCCCGACCGCGCGCGACCGGCCTCCAGCCCGAGGGACTCGATGACCAGCGCGACCACCGCCTCGCAGCAGCCCGCCGACCACCCCACCGCCGGGCACGTGTCCGACACGGTGGACGCCGCCGCGGCCACGCCCGACCAGGAGCAGCCGTTCGCGGAGCTCGGCCTGAAGCCGGACGAGTACCAGCGGATCCGGGACATCCTCGGCCGCCGCCCGACGGCCGCCGAGCTCGCCATGTACTCCGTGATGTGGTCGGAGCACTGCTCGTACAAGTCGAGCAAGAACCACCTGCGCAAGTTCGGCGAGCGCGTCACCCCGGAGATGACCGAGCACCTGCTGGTCGGCATCGGCGAGAACGCGGGCGTGGTCGACATCGGCGACGGCTGGGCGGTGACCTTCAAGGTCGAGTCGCACAACCACCCGTCGTACGTCGAGCCGTACCAGGGCGCCGCGACCGGCGTCGGCGGCATCGTCCGGGACATCATCTCGATGGGCGCGCGCCCCGTGGCGGTCATGGACCAGCTGCGGTTCGGCGCCGTCGACCACCCGGACACCGCCCGGGTCGTGCACGGCGTCGTGTCGGGCGTCGGCGGCTACGGCAACTCCCTCGGCCTGCCGAACATCGGCGGCGAGCTCGTGTTCGACGCGTCCTACCAGGGCAACCCGCTGGTCAACGCCCTGTGCCTGGGCGTGCTGCGCCACGAGGACATCCACCTGGCCAACGCCTCGGGCGTCGGCAACAAGGTCGTGCTGTTCGGTGCGCGCACCGGCGGCGACGGCATCGGCGGCGCGTCGATCCTGGCGTCCGAGACCTTCGACGACACGAAGCCGTCCAAGCGGCCGAGCGTCCAGGTCGGCGACCCGTTCATGGAGAAGGTGCTCATCGAGTGCTGCCTGGAGCTCTACGCGGCCCGCGTGGTCGAGGGCATCCAGGACCTCGGCGCGGCCGGCATCTCCTGCGCGACCAGCGAGCTCGCGTCCAACGGCGACGGCGGCATGCACGTCGACCTGGAGAACGTGCTGCTGCGCGACCCCACGCTGACCGCCGGCGAGATCCTCATGTCGGAGTCGCAGGAGCGGATGATGGCGGTCGTCACGCCGGAGAAGCTCGACGAGTTCCTCGCGATCACCTCCCGGTGGGACGTCGAGACCGCCGTCATCGGCGAGGTGACCGGCACGGGTCGGCTCACGATCGACCACCACGGGCAGCGCATCGTGGACGTCGACCCGAAGACGGTCGCGCACGAGGGCCCGGTGTACGACCGGCCGTACTCGCGGCCCGAGTGGCAGGACGGCCTGGTCGCCGACTCCGTCAGCACCCCCGAGGGCGCCACCCGCTACGCCCGCCCCGCGTCGGGCGCGGAGCTCCGCGAGACCGTGCTCCGCCTGGTCGCGTCACCGAACCTCGCGTCGAAGTCGTGGGTCACGGACCAGTACGACCGGTTCGTGCAGGGCAACACCGCCCTCGCGCAGCCCGACGACGCGGGCGTGGTCCGCGTGGACGAGTCCACGAACCTGGGTGTGGCGCTCGCGACCGACGCCAATGGCCGGTACGCGAAGCTCGACCCGTACACCGGCGCGCAGCTCGCGCTGGCCGAGGCGTACCGCAACGTCGCCGCGTCCGGCGCCCGTCCGCTGGCCGTGACGGACTGCCTGAACTTCGGCAGCCCGGAGGACCCGGCGTCGATGTGGCAGCTCGTGCAGGCCATCGAGGGCCTGGCCGACGCGTGCGCGACCCTGACGGTCCCGGTCACCGGCGGCAACGTCTCGCTCTACAACGGCACCGGCGAGCCCGGCAAGATCGACTCCGCGATCCACCCGACGCCGGTGGTCGGCGTGCTCGGCGTGATCGACGACGTCACCGCGGCGACCCCCTCCGGGTGGACTACCGCGGGCCAGACCGTCTATCTGCTCGGCACCACGCGCGGCGAGCTCGACGGCTCCGCGTGGGCCGACGTCGTGCACGACCACCTCGGTGGCGTGCCGCCGCAGGTCGACCTGGAGGCCGAGCGCCGCCTCGCGACCGTGCTGGTCCGCGCGTCCCGCGACGACCTGGTCGACGCCGCGCACGACCTGTCCGAGGGTGGGCTCGCGCAGGCGCTGGTCGAGGCGTCGCTCCGCTACGGCGTGGGCGTGCAGGTCGACCTCGACGGTCTCGTGGCCCGCGACGGCGTGACGCCGTTCGAGGCGCTGCTGTCCGAGTCGACCGCCCGCGCCGTCGTCGCCGTGCCCCGCTCGGAGGAGGTCCGGTTCGAGGACCTGTGCACCGCGCAGGGCGTCCCGGCGCTGAAGATCGGCGTCACCGCGGAGACCTGCACGCCCGGTGCCGGTGCCCCCACGGACCAGCTGCCCGAGGACCACGTGCACGCCCCGGCGGTCGAGGTCCGCGGCCTGTTCACCCTCCCGCTGGCGGAGGCCCGCGAGGCCTCGGAGCGCACGCTCCCGCACTACTTCGGCTGACGGCCCGCCGCGAGGTCGAGGCTTTCGCGCGAGGTCGAGGGTTCCGCCCGCCCGCTGGGTGGCAGACCCTCGACCTCGCGGAAATCCGTCGACCGGGGGCGGGTGGGGTGCCTAGCGTCGGCGTGTGGAGATCGCCGGGCGGGTGGTGCGCGTCGACCGTGGCGCGGTGCTCGTGCTGCCCGCCGACGGGGCGGTGCCGGTGCGCGTCGCGGTGGCCCGGGACGGGGTCGTGCCGCTGCTCGACGCGGCCGGCGACCCGGTCGAGGACGTGCCGCCGGCCGTCGGCGACCACGTCCTGCTCGACCACCCCGCCGGCACCGACCCGGCGCTGCGGGCCGTGCTGCCGCGCCGCACCGCGGTCGTGCGCGACGGCGCGGACCGGACGTCGCGCGCCCAGGTGCTCGCCGCGAACGTCGACGTGGTGCTCGTGGTCGAGCACCTCGACCCCGACCCCAGCCCGGGACGGGTGGAGCGGCTGCTGACGCTCGCGTGGCGGTCCGGGGCGACGCCCGTCGTCGTGCTGACGAAGGCCGACCTGGTGCCCGACCCCGAGGGCATGGCCGACGAGGTCCGGGCCGTCGCGATCGGCGCCGAGGTGCACGCCGTGAGCGTCGCCGCCGGGACGGGGCTCGACCCGCTGCGGGCGTTGCTCGGGCCGGACCGGACGCTCGTCGTCGTGGGGCCGTCGGGTGCGGGGAAGTCGACGCTGGTCAACGCGCTCGCGGGCACCGACGTCATGGCGACGGGGGAGCGCCGCGCCGACGGCCGCGGGCGGCACACCACCGCGCACCGGGAGCTCGTGCCGCTCGCGGGCGGAGCCTGCCTGATCGACACCCCCGGGCTGCGGGGCGTGGGGCTGGTCGCCGACGCCGAGGCGCTGGACGCCACGTTCGCGGACGTCGCCGACCTGGCAACCCGGTGCCGGTTCGCGGACTGCGCACACCGCACCGAGCCCGGCTGCGCGGTGCTCGCGGCCGTCGAGGACGGCGACCTGCCCGCGCGCCGCCTGGACTCGTGGCGGCGCCTCGCCCGGGAGGCCGCCTGGCAGGAGGAGCGTTCCGACGCGCGCCTCGCCGCCGCCCACCGGGCCCGCGACCGGCAGACCACCGCCGCCTACCACCGCCTGCTGCGGGGCCGTCCGGCCCGCTGAGCCACGTCGCCCGCCCGCACGGGCGAGAATGGCGGCATGCCTCCTCGTCGCCGTACCGATCCCGCGGTCGGCCGGGCCGCCGTCGCCGCGTGGCGCGCGGACCCGACCGACACCGCCGCCCGCCGCACCGCCGTGCGGTTCACGCTGGAGGAGCTCGCGGACATCGCCCCCGGGCACACCGTCGAGGTGCGGGTGCCGCCGGACGGGGCCGTGCAGGCGGTCGAGGGTCCCCGGCACACGCGCGGCACCCCGCCGAACGTGGTCGAGACGGACCCGGCGACCTGGCTGGCCCTGGTCACGGGCGCGCAGACCTGGGACGAGGCGCTGGCGTCCGGGAAGGTCGCCGCGTCGGGGGAGCGCGCCGACCTGGCCCGCTGGCTGCCGCTCCAGGCGACCCGCACCCGCTGAGCGCGCAGCCGCCTCACGCACGTGACGGCGGACGGCACCGGCACGCGGGCCGGGTCCCGGTAGGCGGGGCGGCGCACGTCGCGACATGACGTGTCCCCGACCCACCCGCGAGGGGCGCGCTCAGCGCGACAGGACCTCCGTCGCGCCGCGGACGGCGGCGAGGACACCGGAGGTGGCCGCCGCCACCGCGGCGTCGAGCGCGTCGAGGTGCGCGGGCGGGACCAGCAGCGTGAACGTCGCCGCGGCCGCGTAGGTCACGTCCACCACCGCGGCCTCGTGCGCGTCCGTCCAGTCGCGCAGCACGCCGTGCAGCCGCCCGGCGTCGGCGTGCGGGGCCTCGACGGTGACGCGCGTGGCGGCGCTGCGGCGCACCTCGACGGCGCGGTCCAGCGCCTCGGAGGTCGCGGTCGAGTACGCCCGCACCAGGCCGCCCGCCCCGAGCAGCACGCCGCCGAAGTACCGGGTGACGACGACCACGAGATCGGTGAGGTCTCGGCGGCGCAGCACCTCCAGCATGGGGACGCCCGCGGTGCCGGACGGCTCGCCGTCGTCGGAGGAGCGCTGCTGCTCGGCGCGGTGCCCCACCACGAGGGCGACGCAGTGGTGGCGTGCGTCCCAGTACCGCTTGCGGACCGCGGCGACGACGGCGTCGGCCTCGGCGACGGTGGCCACGGGCTCGACACGGGTGAGGAACCGGGACTTCTTCACGACGAGCTCGTGCTCGACGACCGCGGCGACGGTGGAGGGGTACCGCGGCACGAGGTCGGGTCGCGGGTCCACCCGCCGACCCTACGCGCTGCGGGCCGCGCGGCCCGGAGCAGTCCGCGGGGTCGGGGGAACGTGCCGAGGTCGGGGGATCCGATGTGCCGACCTCGTGCGGTTGTCCCGACCTCGTGGCCCGGGCGGTGGCCGGCCGTCGTGCCGCCGCGACCTAGGATCGTCGGGTGGCCGACCCGACTGACCCGCGACCCGACGACGAGCCGACGCCGGACGCACCGGACGCACCGAAGGCAGCGCCCGCACCCGCGTCCGTGCCCGACGAGGACGAGCTCGCCCGCGTCGCCGAGCCCGCGCGCGTGCGCCGGGCCCCGAAGGTCGGCGCGTTCATCGGCGCGGGGACGGTGCTGGGCATCGTGGTCGGGCTGGTGCTCGCGCTGGTGACCTCGGCGGGCAGCGACGTGCAGGCGGACGGGACGGCGTTCATCAGCGTGCTGGAGGGCCAGGGCAGCGTCCGGTTCCTGTCGGCGCTGGCGGGCGGCGTCGTCGGTGCGCTGGCCGGGGCGGGCGCGGCGCTGCTGGCGGACCGCCGGAGCCTGCGCGGCCGCAAGGGCGACGCCCGCCCCTGAGCGACCGGGGAGGGGACCGAGGTCCCACCCCGGAATCGGTGCACGGCGTGGTGTGTGTCACCATGGAGCCGTGGCCCCCCGCGGAGACGGACTGCTCAACCACGACCTCTTGCCGAACGAGAAGGGCCCCCAGGACGCATGCGGCGTCTTCGGGGTCTGGGCTCCCGGCGAGGAGGTCGCCAAGCTCACCTACTTCGGGCTCTACGCCCTGCAGCACCGCGGGCAGGAGTCCGCGGGCATCGCGACGTCGAACGGCGAGCAGCTGCTCGTCTACAAGGACATGGGACTGGTCTCCCAGGTTTTCGACGAGACCGCGCTGAACGCCCTGCACGGGCACATCGCCGTCGGGCACGCCCGGTACTCGACCACGGGCGGCAGCACGTGGGAGAACGCGCAGCCGACGCTCGGCGCGACGGCGGGCGGCACGGTCGCCCTGGCGCACAACGGCAACCTCACCAACACGGCCGAGCTGGTGGACCTGGTGGCGGAGCGGTACGGCGCGCAGCGGCGCGGCGAGCTCGCCCGGGGCAACACCACGGACACGGCCCTGGTGACGGCGCTGTTCGCGGGCGACCCGGACCACACGCTCGAGGCCACCGCGATGGAGGTGCTGCCGCGGCTGCGGGGCGCGTTCAGCCTGGTGTGGATGGACGAGCACACGCTGTACGCGGCCCGCGACCCGCAGGGCGTGCGCCCGCTGGTGCTGGGCCGCCTGGAGCGCGGCTGGGTGGTCGCGTCCGAGACGCCGGCGCTGGACATCGTGGGCGCGTCGTACGTCCGGGAGATCGAGCCGGGTGAGCTCGTCGCGATCGACGCCGACGGCCTGCGCACCCAGCGGTTCACCGAGAAGCAGCAGCGCGCCGGGTGCGTGTTCGAGTACGTGTACCTGGCCCGCCCGGACACCACGATCTCCGGCCGCTCCGTGCACGCGGCGCGCGTCGAGATGGGTCGTCGCCTGGCGCAGGAGCACCCCGTCGAGGCCGACCTCGTCATCCCCGTCCCGGAGTCCGGCACGCCCGCCGCGATCGGCTACGCGCAGGCGTCGGGCATCCCGTTCGGGCAGGGCCTGACCAAGAACTCCTACGTGGGCCGGACGTTCATCCAGCCGTCGCAGACGCTGCGCCAGCTCGGCATCCGGCTGAAGCTCAACCCGCTGCGCGAGGTCATCCGCGGCAAGCGGCTCGTGGTCGTGGACGACTCGATCGTGCGCGGCAACACCCAGCGCGCGCTGATCCGGATGCTGCGGGAGGCCGGAGCCGCCGAGGTGCACGTGCGGATCAGCAGCCCGCCGGTGAAGTGGCCGTGCTTCTACGGCATCGACTTCGCGTCCCGCGCGGAGCTCATCGCGAACGGCCTGGCCGTGGAGGAGATCGGGTCCTCGCTGGGCGCCGACTCGCTCGGCTACATCTCGATGGACGGCATGATCGCCGCGACGGAGCAGCCCGCGGCGCAGCTGTGCACCGCGTGCTTCACGGGCAAGTACCCCATCGAGCTGCCGTCGCAGGACCGGCTCGGCAAGCACCTGCTGGAGCAGAACGAACTGCCGCTCGGCAACCCGGAGGACGGCCTCGTCGCCATCATCCCCGGGGCCGGTGGCGCGACCGCCCTGGAGCACCCGTGAGCACCCCCGCCGTCACCTACGCCGCCGCCGGAGTCGACACCGAGGCCGGCGACAAGGCCGTCGAGCTGATGAAGGACGCCGTGCGCGCGACGCACGGCCCGCAGGTGCTGGGCGGGGTCGGCGGGTTCGCCGGGCTGTTCGACGCCTCGGCGCTGGTCGGCTACCGCAAGCCGCTGCTCGCGACCTCGACCGACGGCGTGGGCACGAAGGTCGCCATCGCGCAGGCGATGGACGTGCACGACACCATCGGGTTCGACCTGGTGGGCATGGTCGTGGACGACATCGTCGTGGTGGGCGCGAAGCCGCTGTTCATGACGGACTACATCGCGTGCGGCCGGGTCGTCCCGGAGCGGATCGCCGACGTCGTGCGGGGCATCGCCGCCGCGTGCTCGGTCGCCGGGACCGCCCTCGTCGGCGGGGAGACCGCCGAGCACCCCGGGCTGCTGGGCCCGGACGAGTACGACGTCGCCGGTGCGGCGACGGGCGTCGTGGAGGCCGACGGGCTGCTGGGCTCGGAGCGGGTGCGCGCCGGGGACGTGCTCGTCGCCCTCGGGTCGAGCGGCCTGCACTCCAACGGGTACTCGCTGGTGCGCCGCGTGGTCGAGGTCGCCGGGTGGTCGCTGGACCGCGACGTCCCGGAGCTCGGCCGGACCCTCGGCGCCGAGCTGCTGGAGCCCACCCGCGTGTACGCGTCGGACTGCCTCGCGCTGGTCGAGCGCGCCGCGGGCGGGGTGCACGCGTTCAGCCACGTGACCGGTGGTGGCCTGGCGGCGAACGTCGCGCGCGTGCTCCCGGGCGGACTGGTCGCGGACGTGCCGCGCGGGTCGTGGACGCTGCCGCCGGTGTTCTCGCTGGTGCAGGCCGCGGGCTCGGTGCCGTGGTCGGACCTGGAGCGGACGCTGAATCTCGGCGTCGGCATGGTCGCGATCGTCGCCCCGGAGGCCGCGGACGGCGTGCTCCGGCACGCGACCGAGCTCGGGATGCCGGCGTGGCACCTCGGCGAGGTGCGCGACCTCGTCGACAGCGACGCCGCCGCCGGGCCGGACCTGGTCGCGGGTACGAAGGGCGTGCAGGGCGGCGCGGTCCGGATGAGCGGGACCTACCGCACGGCGTGACGACGCGTCCGGTCGGGTGCGGGTCGCGTACCCGACCTGCGGTTGGGTGCGGCGAGCCCGTGCGGGGTCATGCCGCCCCGGGACGGTCCTCGCCGGACGTGGCCAGGGCGTCCGTGGACGCGACCGACCTCGGGAGGTGCCACGGGGTGGTCCGGACCGCCCGGACCCGGTGCACGTCCTCGTCGGGAGGTGCGGGGGTCCGGGGCGTCCGGTGTCACGCGCCGCTCGGGGGCGGCGGGGTCGGCGTCACGTGTCGCCGACCCGGTGATTCAGCGCTCGTCCGCCCAGCGAGGGGGGTAGTCGTCACCCTCGTCGTCGGACTCCTGGCGGCTGTCGGTGACGAGGTCGTTCCCGTGCCCGGTGAGCTCCTGCTCCAAGGCCCGGTAGTTGGTGTCCGGGCTGAAGTACTTCAGCTCCCGGGCGACCTTCGTCTGCTTAGCCTTCTGACGGCCGCGCCCCATGGCATCGACCCCCTCTAACGTGGAAGCGGGGCGGCTCCGTGCTCACACGTGCGGCCCCGGGGTGCTGAATAGTCTGTTCGAGACGCAACGGTACATGGTCCTGACGGGATCCGACCACTCGCCGGACGGGTGGTCCACGCGGTGGCGGGGTGCCGCGACCAGCGGATGTGATCTCCGCCACTCTTCACCCGGCGGGTGCGTGCGCGCGACGGCGGCGGGTCGGCGGGCGCGGCGCGGGACCTCGGGGCGAACGGCGAGGTGGGTGGGGCGCGCGGGGCGGGTGTGACAGGGGCTCGCCCCCCGTTCGGGTGAGCGACGCCCCCTGTTCGGCCCACGCTCTCGACGCGCGGTCATGTCCACTACGACCTAGAGTGTCCCAATAGTTACCGGTTGTCCGGAGATGGGACGTTGGTACTAGTTGTCTGGAGTTCGATCGTGACAGAGTGGTCACGATGGGGGCGCAAGGGGGGTAAAGCGCATGAGGTCACCATCGACATCCCGGCGGGACCGAGGTCCGGCCACGGTGATGATGGCGGCTGTGTTCCTGACATCTCGCACGGCCGTCGGCAGCGCCGGTCGTCGCCACGAGGACATCACCCCGGAGGTCTGACGTGTCCGCCCCGCACACCGAGAACGAGATCCTGCTCACCCCGTCCGAGGTCGCGACGCTGTTCCGCGTCGACCCGAAGACCGTGACCCGGTGGGCCAAGTCCGGCAAGCTCTCGTCGATCCGCACGCTCGGCGGCCACCGCCGCTACCGCGAGACCGAGGTCCGCGAGCTGCTCGGGGGCATCCCCGGCCAGCGCGGCGACGACGTCTGAGCCCAGACCCGCCGAGCGCGTCCCGCGGGCAGCACGCCCGCCGTGCACGCGCCGCACGACACCCGGGGCCGGGTGCTGCCCACCCGGACGGCACCCGGCTCCCGTCGTCCCCGGAACGGCCGTGTCCGATGCCCGCCAGAACCCGCGCCGCACGGCGCGCATGATGGAGCCATGACCCTGGCACCCGAGACCGCGACGACCGGCCCGCTGCTCGCCCTCACGCTGCCCAGCCCCGCCGGCCCGCTGGCCGTCCTGCTCACCGACGACGGCGTCGTCCGCGCCGCCGGGTTCGCCCCCGTGGGGACCATGGCCGCGCGGCTGCCCGACGACCTCGCCCGGCGCGGGGTCGTGGACGCCCCCGCCGACCACCCCGGGGCCGCCGCCGTCACCGACGCCGTCGCCCGGTACTCCGCCGGCGACGTCACCGCCCTCGCGGACGTCCCCGTGGCGCAGCCCGGCGGGCCGTTCCAGCAGCGGGCGTGGACGGCGATGCGCGCCATCGACGCCGGCGCGACCGCCACCTACGGCGAGCTCGCGACCGCCGCCGGGAGCCCGACGGCGGTCCGCGCGGCCGGCTCGGCCTGCGCGCGCAACCTCATCGCCCCGTTCGTGCCCTGCCACCGCGTGCTGCGCACCGGCGGGACCCTCGGCGGGTACTACTACGGGCTCGACGTGAAGCGCGCGCTCCTCGCGCACGAGGAGCGCGCGGCGGGCTGACGCGTCAGCGGCGGACGATCAGCACGACCGCCAGGGCGACGACACCGACGCCCGCGGCGAGCACGACGCGCGCGCGACCCCGGTTCTCGGGGTCGGCGGCCGGGTCCGTGCTCACGGCGTCCCGCCACAGCTTGCTCGCGCCGCGCTTCACCTCGGCGACCTGGTGCTGCGGGCTCAGCCGCGCCGCGAGGGCGTCGGCCGTCCCCGCGAGCTCCGCGCGGGTGAGCAGCACCTCGGCCTCGAGCTGCGGGATGGTGGGGGCGGGAGTCTCGGTCTCGCTCATCGGTGCAGCCCCTCCGTGACGGACCGCTGGACGGTCGCGACGTCCTCCTTCAGCCCCGCGACGGCCTTCTCCGGCGTCGGCGGGACCCCCTTCTGCAGGCTCTTCACGCCCAGCAGGGCGAGCACGGCCGTCAGGGCGGTCATCACCACCAGCACGATCAGCGCGGCCAGCCAGGCCGGCACCGCCTCCGCGAGGGCCAGCACGATCGTCGTCAGCAGCAGCGCGAACGTGAAGAACCCGAGGAACGCCGCCCCGGCCAGCAGGCCGAGGCCGATGCCCGCGGCCTTGGCCTTCTGCGTGAGCTCGGCCTTCGCGAGGTCGATCTCGGCGCGGACCAGGCGCGCCGACTGCTCGGCGAGGCGGCTGATGAGCTGGCCGATCGACAGGTGGTCCGTGGCGGACCCGCTGCCCGGTGTCGTCGTCATCCGGTGCTCCTTCGTGGACGGGAGGCGATCTGCCCCCAGTCTGTCCCTTTCGCGGCGCCCGCGCAGGTGGGACGCGCCAGCCGGGTGCCGCCGCGGCCGTCGTGCGGGTCGTCCGGGTGCCAGCGGCGGGCGTCGGTGGCGCGGGAACGGCCCGCGATGGGGTTGGATGGCACCCGGACCGGCAGCCGCACCGGACCTCCCGCCTCCCCTCCGGAGCCCACGACGCCCACGACCCCCGCTGCCCTCCCGGGCGCCGCCCACCCCGCGCACCAGCGCGCGTCGCTCGCCCTGCTCGTCCTCGCCGGCGGTGCCGTCGGGTCGCTCGGCCGCTACGGGCTGACGCTCGCCCTGCCGCAGCGGCACGGGTGGCCGGTGGGGACGCTCGTCGCGAACCTGGTCGGGGCGTTCCTGCTCGGCGTGCTGCTCGAGATGATCGGGCGCCGCGGGCCCGAGACGGCCGCCGCCACGCGGGTGCGGCTGACCCTGGGCACCGGGGTCCTGGGCGGGTTCACCACGTTCAGCGCGCTGGCGCTGGAGACCGAGCGGCTGCTCGCCCAGGGCGGCGCGGCGATCGGGACGGCGTTCGCGTACGCGGGCGTCAGCCTGGTCGGCGGCGTGCTCGCCGCGGCGGCGGGGGTCGCGCTCGGCGGCGTGCTGGCCGGGCGCCGGGGCGGTGCCGCGTGACCGGGGCGCTGCTGGTGGCCCTCGCGGGCGGCGTCGGGGCCGCGGCCCGGTTCTGGGTGGACGGGACCGTCCGGGCGCGTCGCCGGTCCGTGCTGCCGCTCGGGACCATGGTCGTGAACCTGACCGGGTCGCTGCTGATCGGCCTGGTCACCGGCGCGCGCCTGTACGCCGGCCTGCCCGCCACGGCGGCGTTGCTGCTGGCCACCGGGTTCTGCGGCGGGTACACGACGTTCTCGGCGGCGACGGTCGAGGCGGTGCGTCTGGCCCAGGTGGGGGAGCGCGGGCGGGCCGTCGCCTCCCTCGCGGGGACGCTCGTCGCGTGCGTCGCCGCGGTGGCGCTGGGGATCGCCGTCGTCGGGCTCGTGGCAGGGTGGGTCCGATGACCGAGCAGACGTTCCTGGCGCCCGGCGAGCCCGTCGACCTCGACAACTGCGCGCGCGAGCCCATCCACATCCCCGGCTCCGTGCAGCCGCGCGGGGTGCTGCTCGTCGTGCAGGAGGCCGGGTCGGTCGTCCTGCAGGCGTCCGCGAACGTCGAGACCGTCCTCGGGCGACCCGTGGACGTGGTCCTCGGCCGCACGCTCGGCGAGGTGCTGGGGGAGTCCCCGGCGCGGGTCGTCCTGGAGCAGCTCGCGGCGGTGCCCGACCACCGCACCCGCAACCCCGGGCTCGTGCACGTCGACGCCGGGGGTCGCACCGCCGTGCTCGACGTCGTCGTGCACCGGCCGCCGCCCGCGACGGCGGAGGACCCCGGGCCGGTGTTCGTCGTCGAGCTCGAGGTGGCGGACGGCCCGCGCCCGCTGACCTACGCCAGCACCTACGAGAGCGTCCGCGACGCCATCGCGGACCTGAACCGGGCCGGCGCGCTCACCGACCTGTACGACACCGCTGCGCGGCACGTGCGGCGGCTGACCGGGTTCGACCGCGTGATGATCTACCGGTTCGATGCCGAGTACAACGGCGAGGTCGTCGCCGAGGCGAAGCGCGCGGACCTCGAGCCGTTCCTCGGCCTGCACTACCCGGCGTCCGACATCCCGCCGCAGGCCCGCGCCCTGTACGAGAAGAGCTGGATCCGGCTGATCTCGGACGTCGACTACGTCCCGGTGCCGGTGCTGCCCACCGACGAGCCGCTGCGCGGCGCCCCGCTGGACCTCACGTACGCGACGCTGCGCTCCGTCTCGCCGATCCACTGCGAGTACCTGCGGAACATGGGCGTGCGCGCCTCGATGTCGATCTCGCTGCTGCGCGACGGGAAGCTCTGGGGCATGGTCGCTTGCCACCACTACGCGGGCCCGCACGCCCCGTCGTACGGCGTGCGCGCGGCCGCGGAGTTCCTGGGCGTGGCGCTGTCCGCCCGCCTGGTCGCGCAGGTGGAGGAGGACCTGCTCGCCGAGTCCCGCCGCGCGTCGGGCGTGCTGGCGCGCCTCGTCGCGGCGAGCCGGGACGAGGACGTGCGCCTCGCGCAGGCGGTGACCCGCACGGACGACCTGCTGTCGCTCGTCCCCGCGGACGGCGTCGTCGTGTGCGCGGGCGGTGATCTCGCGACGCGCGGCCGGGTGCCGGACGAGGCCGTGTGCCGGGCGCTCGCCTCCTGGGGCGCGGGCGTCGGCGACACCGTGCACGCCACCGACCACCTCGCCGCCGACCCCGGCGCGCCCGAGGCCGCGGCCGCGGCGGGCGTCGCGGGTGCGGTCGCCCTGGCGCTGCCCGACGGCGGTGCGGTGGTGTGGTTGCGCGAGGAGGTCGTGCGGACCGTCGACTGGGGCGGCGACCCGCACCACAAGGCCCTCGTCGTCCCGGACGGCGACGGGGTGCGGCTCAGCCCCCGGCAGTCGTTCGACCTGTGGCGCGAGCACGTGCGCGGCCGGTCGGCGCCGTGGGACGAGCGGCACGTCAGCAACGCGGGCGACCTGCGAGGGCACCTGGTCGAGGCGCTGTTCCGGCGCGGGCAGGCCGAGGTGTCGGCGGCCCGGGCCATCCAGCGCACCCTGCTGCCGACCAGCCTGCCGTCGGTCCCGGGCTGGGCCGTGGACGCCCGGTACGAACCCGCGGGCACCGGGCAGGTCGGCGGCGACTGGTACGACGTCGTCCCGCTGCCGGACGGCCGGATCGCGCTGGTCGTCGGCGACGTCACCGGGCACGGGCTCGCCACCGCCGCCGCGATGGGCCAGCTCCGCAACGCGACCCGGGCCTACCTCGTCGACGCGGCGCCGCCCGCGGTGGTGCTCGCGCGCGTCGGCGCGCTCGCGCGCTGGTCCCTGCCCGGCCAGATGGCCACGATGCTGGTCGCCGTCCTCGACCCCGCCACCGGGGACCTCGAGTACGCGAAGGCCGGGCACCTGCCGCCGCTGGTCGTGCGCGCGGACGGGGCCGCGGCGTGGGAGCCGGTGCGGGGGTCCGCGCTGATCGGCCTGCTGGACGGCGAGCCCGCCACCGCCCACGTGGCCCTCGGCCCCGGCGACGCGGTCCTGCTGCTCACCGACGGCGTCGTGGAGCGCCGCGGCGAGTCGCTGCGGGTCGGCCTCGACCGGGCGGCCGCCGACGTCGGCCGCCCGGCGGTGGGGCACCTGGACGCGCTGGTCGACCGGCTGCGGGACCCCGCCTCCGACGACGACGCGACGCTGGTGCTGCTCGCCCGCGACTGAGCGTCAGCCGCCGAGCAGGTCGGCGAAGCTCGGCGCCGCCGCGAACGGGTCCTGCGGGACCCGCTCGCCCCGGCCCGCGACCGTGGCCGCGAGCTCCGCGCCCGCCCGCTGGATGCGCGCCGGGAGCGGGCTCGGCTCGTCGGTGGTGCCGCCGGTCGCCCAGTCGTCCGTCGCCGCGAACACGCTGGTGGTCGCGACGTCGGCCCGCAGGTAGGTGAACAGCGGGCGGATCGAGTACTCCAGGGCCAGGGAGTGCCGGGCCGTGCCGCCGGTCGCGCCGAGCAGCACGGGCAGCCCCGCCAGGGCGTCCTTGTCGAGGATGTCGACGAAGGACTTGAACAGCCCGGAGTACGTCGTCGTGAACAGCGGCGTCACCGCGATCAGCGCGTCCGCGCCGGTGACGGCCTCGATCACCTCCGCCAGGGCGGGGCTGGGGACGCCGGTGAGCATCGCGTTCACGATGTCGTGGGCGTGGTCGCGCAGCTCGACCACCCGGACCTCGGGACGCTGCCCGCGGTCGGCGAGCTCGGTGGCGGTCGCCTCGGCGAGCCGGTCGGCGAGCAGGCGGGTGGAGGACGGCTGGCCGAGGCCGGCCGACAGCGCGACGATCCTGCGCTCGGTCATGTCAGGTGCTCCTTCGAGGGGTCGGCGGGTCAGCGGGTCACCGTGACGGCGTCGGCAGCCGCGGCGTCGTCCTCGGCGGTCTTCCCGGTCCAGTGGTCCGCGGCGGCGACCTGCTGCTCGTGGACCTGGCCGGCGGCGCGGGCCTTGGCGACGCGCTCGGCGTGGCTGGGCGGGTCGGACGGGACGTGCGCGGGGCGGTCGGACTCCATCTCCTTGCGGAGCACGGGGACGACCTCGCCGCCGAGGATGTCGAGCTGCTCCAGCACCGTCTTCAGCGGCAGGCCCGCGTGGTCGATGAGGAACATCTGCCGCTGGTAGTGGCCGACGTCGTGCCGCATGGCGGCGTACCGGTCGATGACCTGCTGCGGGGAGCCGACGGTCAGCGGCGTCTGGGCGGAGAACTCCTCCAGGCTGGGCCCGTGGCCGTACACCGGCGCGACGTCGAAGTACGGGCGGAACTCGTCCACCGCGGCCTGCGAGCTCTTCCGCATGAACACCTGGCCGCCGAGGCCCACGATCGCCTGGTCGGCGGAACCGTGGCCGTAGTGCTCGAAGCGCTGGCGGTAGAACTGCACCATCTGCTTCGTGTGGCTCATCGGCCAGAAGATGTTGTTGTGGAAGAAGCCGTCGCCGTAGTAGGCGGCCTGCTCCGCGATCTCGGGGCTGCGGATGGACCCGTGCCACACGAACGGCGGGACGCCGTCCAGCGGCCGCGGGGTGGAGGTGAAGCCCTGCAGCGGGGTGCGGAACTTGCCCTCCCAGTTCACGACGTCCTCCTCCCAGAGGCGGCGCAGCAGGGCGTAGTTCTCGATCGCCAGCGGGATGCCCTGGCGGATGTCCTGCCCGAACCACGGGTAGACCGGGCCGGTGTTGCCGCGCCCCATCATGAGGTCCATCCGGCCGTCGGAGATCACCTGGAGCATCGCGTACTCCTCGGCCAGGCGGACCGGGTCGTTGGTGGTGATCAGCGTGGTCGCGGTCGACAGCACGATGTCCTTCGTGCGCCCGGCGAGGTAGCCGAGCATCGTCGTCGGGGACGAGGCGACGAACGGCGGGTTGTGGTGCTCACCGGTCGCGAACACGTCCAGCCCGACCTCCTCGGCGTGCTGGGCGATCGTGAGGATCGACCGGACGCGCTCGGTGTCGTCGGGGGCCCGGCCGGTGTGCGGGTCCGGCGTGATGTCGCTGACCGTGAAGACTCCGAACTGCATCTCGCGCTCCTCAAGTCGATGCGTTTGCATGTACTTGCGCCCCAACGGTGGCCGGTGCGGATCTATTCCACGAGGCGTCGTCGGGCACGGTGGGCCGTCCGGGTGATCGGTGTCGTGTCAGCGACCGAGTGGCTCACCCGGGCCCGCGGGTGGACGATGGAGGTGGGTGAGGCCGCCCGGCGGCCCGCCTGAACCGGGGTCCGCGGCCCCGCGCACGCCCGCCCCGTCCGGGGAGGTCCCGCACCGGGACCGCACCACCCGCCGCCCGTCGGCACCCGGACCACGGGGCAGCACGCCACCACGACAGCGCCCCGCGCCGGAGACGGCCAGCGGGAGCGCCACCGCACCCGCCCGCACCGCCGAGCGCCGTCGCGCGCCCGGT
>NZ_RFFI01000069.1 GCF_003696205.1 Cellulomonas triticagri | reverse complement strand
CGGCGGGCGGCGACGGGCTGCCGCCGGTGTGGCTCGGCGACGCGGTCGCGGAGGCGTACGCGGCGGACGTCGTCCTGGACGCGGTGCTCGGCATCGGCGGGCGCGGCGCGGCGCGCGGGGTCGCGGGCCTGCTGCTCGGGCTGCTGGGCGACCTGCTCGGCGACGAGGACGCGCCGGACGCCCCCGGCGGAACGGGGGCAGGCCCGCTGGTCGTGGCCGTCGACGTCCCCAGCGGGATCGGCGTGGACGACGGCGCCCTGCCCGACGGCCCGGTGCTGCCCGCCGCGGTCACGGTGACGTTCGGGGCCGCGAAGCCGGGGCTGCTGCTGCCGCCCGCGTCGCGGCGCGCCGGGCGGCTTCACGTGGTCGACCTGGGGCTGGACCTGCCGGAGCGCCCGGCCGCCGCCCGGCTCGCGGACGCGGACGTCGCGGCGCTGTGGCCGGTGCCCGGGCCGGAGGACCACAAGTACAGCCGCGGCGTCCTCGGCGTCGTCGCGGGCTCGCCCGCGTACCCGGGGGCGGCGGTGCTCACCGTGTCCGCGGCGGTGCTCGCGGGTGCGGGCATGGTCCGGTACCGCGGGCCCGCGCCGGTCGCGGCGGCCGTGCTCGCCGCGCGTCCGGAGGTCGTGGTCGGGAAGGGACGGGTGCAGGCGTGGCTGCTCGGTCCCGGCGTCGACCCGGCGCACCCGAAGCAGGCGACGCGGGTACGACGCGCGCTGGACGCCGCGCTGACGGGCGGCGTGCCCGCGGTGCTCGACGCCGGTGCCCTGGCGCTCGCGCCGCGCGACCTCGCGCCGTGGTGCGTCCTCACCCCGCACGCCGGGGAGCTCGCGACGCTGCTGACCCGGTTCGGCGACCAGGTCGAGCGCGCCGACGTCGAGGCGGAGCCGCTGCGCTGGGCGCGGCGGGCGCACGAGGTCACCGGGGCGACGGTGCTGCTCAAGGGCAGCACGACCGTCGTCGTCGGGGCGGGCGGTGCGGTGTACGCGCAGGCCGAGGCGCCCGGGTGGCTCGCGACCGCCGGGTCCGGCGACGTGCTCGCCGGGCTGCTCGGGACGCTGCTCGCGGGGAGCGCGGCCGACGTGCTCGCGGACCCGCCGCTGGCGGCGGCGCTCGCGGCGGGTGCGGCGCTCGTGCACGGCCGTGCCGCGTCGGTGGCGGTCCCGGACGGTCCGGTGTCGGCGCTCGCCCTGGCGCACGCGCTGCCGGCCACGGTCGCGGGGCTGCTGCGTGGCTGAGGACCAGGCGATCCCCGCGCCCGCCTGGTCGGACGGACCGCTGCCGCCGCTGCCCGCGGACCTGCGGGAGCGCGTCGAGGCGCTGCTCGTGCCGCGCCCGGGGGAGGGCCCCGCGCTGCCGGACCGGCCGGTGCGGCGGCTGCTCGGCGTGGCAGGGCCGCCCGGGGCGGGCAAGTCGACGCTCGCGGCGCAGGTGCTCGCGGCGTTCGGCGACCGGTGCGTGGTGGTGCCGATGGACGGGTTCCACCTCGCGCAGACCGAGCTGGAGCGGATCGGGCGGGCGGACCGCAAGGGCGCGCCGGACACGTTCGACGCGGCGGGCTACGTCGCCCTGCTGCGGCGGCTGCGGGACCCCGAGCCCGGCGAGACGGTGTACGCGCCCGAGTACCGCCGCGACCTGCGCAACGGCGTCGCGGGGGCCGTGGCCGTCCCGCCGACCGTGCCGCTGGTGGTCACGGAGGGCAACTACCTGCTGCTGGACGAGCACGGCTTCGGCCCGGTCCGGGACCTGCTGGACGCGTGCTGGTTCGTGGACCTGCCGGAGGAGGTGCGGGCCGAGCGGCTGGTGGCCCGGCACCGCCTGTTCGGCAAGACGGCCGAGGCCGCGGCGGCCTGGACCCGCGGCCCGGACCAGCGCAACGCCGATCTGGTGGCGACCACCCGCGCCCGCGCGGACCTCGTCGTCGACCTGCCCTGACGCGGGCTGCCTCGTCGCGGTGGGACACTGAGGGGGTGAGCAGGTTCCCCGCCCGGGCGGTCGTCGACCTCGGTGCCGTGCGCTCGAACGCGCGCACCCTGGGCGACCTCGCCCCGACGGCGCAGGTCATGGCCGTCGTCAAGGCCGACGCGTACGGGCACGGGCTGCTGCCGGTGGCCCGCGCGGCCGTGCGGGGCGGGGCGACGTGGCTCGGTGTCGCCCAGGTGACCGAGGCCCTCGCCCTGCGGGCGGGCGGCGTCACCGCGCGGGTGCTCGCGTGGCTGTACGCGCCCGGCGCGCCGCTCGCGGAGGCCGTGGCCGCCGACGTCGACCTGTCGGTGTCGGCACCGTGGGCGGTCGAGGAGGTCGCCGCCGCGGTCCGCGCCACCGGCCGCACCGCCCGGGTGCACCTCAAGGTCGACACCGGCCTGGGGCGCAACGGCGTGCCGCCGGAGGACCTGCCCGCGGTGCTGGACGCCCTGCTGCGCCTGGAGGCCGAGGGCGCGGTGCGCCTGGTCGGGATGTGGTCGCACCTGGCGTTCGCCGACGAGCCCGGCCACCCCAGCATGGCGGCCCAGGCCGCGGTGCTGCACGAGGCCGTCGCCGACGCCGAGCGGCGCGGGGCCCGGATCGAGGTGCGACACATCGCCGCGTCCGCGTCCACGCTGACCGACCCGGCGCTGCACCTCGACCTCGTCCGCCCGGGGCTCGCGCTGTACGGGCTGACGCCCGTGCCGCAGCTCGGCGGCCCGGACCGGTTCGGCCTGGTCCCGGCGATGACCGTCGAGGCCGAGCTCGCCACGGTCAAGCGCCTGCCCGCCGGGCACGGCCTGTCCTACGGCCACCACTACGTGACCGACCGTGCGACGACCGTCGGCGTGGTGCCGCTCGGCTACTCCGACGGGGTGCCGCGGCACGCGTCGGGCGTCGGCGGCGCACCCGGCGCCCCCCTCGGTGTGGGCGGGCGGCGGCTGGCCGTCGCCGGGCGGGTCTGCATGGACCAGGTGATGGTGGACCTCGGGCCCGACGCCACGGAGCGCGCGGGGGACCGGGTCGTGCTGTTCGGGACGGGTGCCGACGGCGGGCCCACCGCGCAGGACTGGGCGGACGCCGCCGGGACCATCAGCTACGAGATCGTGTCGCGCCTCGGGCCGCGCGTGCCCCGCGTCCACGTCGGGGCCGACCCCGCGGACGCACCCAGCCCCCGGATCGAGCAGGAGGTGCCGTGAGCATCGAGGAGACCACCACCGTCGCGGAGACCACCGTGGCGCTCGCGGACGCCGACGCGACCCGCGCGTTCGGCGCGGCGCTCGCGGCGCTGCTGCGCGCGGGCGACCTGGTCGTGCTGACCGGTGACCTGGGCGCGGGCAAGACGACGCTCACCCAGGGCCTCGGCGCCGGCCTGCACGTGCGCGGCGCGGTCGCGTCGCCGACGTTCGTGATCGCCCGGGTGCACCCGCCGCTGCCCCGCCCCGACGGCACGACCGGCCCCGCGCTGGTGCACGTCGACGCCTACCGCCTCGGCTCGCTGGACGAGGTCGACGCGCTCGACCTCGACACGTCGCTCGAGGAGTCCGTCACCGTGGTGGAGTGGGGCGAGGGCCTGGTGGAGTCGCTCGCCGACGACCGCCTCGAGGTCGCCCTCGTCCGCCCGCGCGGCGCGAGCGCACCCGGGGTCGACACCGACGCCGAGGACGCCGCCGCCGGCGTGCGGACCGTGACGGTCCGCGCCCGGGGCGAGCGCTGGCGCGGCGTCTCCCTGCCCGGCTGACACCCCCTCGTCCCTCTCGACCCACCTCCGGAAGGATCCCCACCGGTGCCCGTCCTCGCGCTCGACACCTCCGCCGCCGCGTCCGCCGCCGTCGTCGACGACACCGGCCGCACCCTCGCGACCCGGTCCTCCGGGGAGACCCGCCGGCACGCCGAGGCCCTGACGCCGCTGCTCGACGCCGTCCTCGCGGAAGCCGGCGTGGACCGCACGGCCCTGACCGCGGTGGTCGTCGGCACCGGACCGGCGCCGTTCACGGGGCTGCGCGTCGGGCTGGTGACGGCCCGCACCCTGGGGCTCGCGCTCGGGATCCCAGTGCACGGGGTGTCCTCGCTGGACGCGCTGGCGCTCGCGGCGGCACCGGAGGCGAGCGACGGCGCGGACCTGCTCGTGGTCACGGACGCGCGCCGCAAGGAGGTCTACTGGGCCCGCTACCGCGCGGTGGTCGGCGCGGGCACGGCCCCGTCGGTCGAGGTCGTGGACGGCCCGGGCGTCGACACCCCCGCCGCGGTCGCGGCGACCGGGCTGGACGGCGTGCGCCTCGTCGGCCCCGGCGCGGCGCTGTACCCGGACCTGCTGCCGCCGGTACCCGGCACCCCGGAGCAGGTGGACCCGGCCGACCTCGCGCGGGTCGCCCTCGCGCGCCTGGCCGTGGGCGGTCCGGGCCTGGTGCTGCCGACCGAGCCGCTGTACCTGCGTCGTCCGGACGCGGTGCCGCCCGCCGCGGCGAAGCGGGCCCTGTGACCGACGTCCCGCCCGTCGCGGACGTCCTGCTGCGCCCGCTGGTCGACGGCGACCTGGACGCGCTGGAGGGGCTGGAGCGCACCCTGTTCGGCGCGGGCGCGTGGTCGCGCGCGTCGCTGGCCGAGGAGATCGACGGCCCGGGCCGCTGGTACGTCGGGGCGCAGGACCGCGCGTCGGGGGACCTGGTCGGCTACGCCGGGCTGTGGTTCGACGGCTACGACGGCCAGGTCATGACGATCGGCACCCGTCCGGACGCGCAGGGCCGGGGCGTGGGGCGGATGCTGCTGGACGCGCTGCTGGACCACGCGCGGGAGCTGCGGGCGGGGGACGTGCTGCTGGAGGTGCGCGTCGACAACGAGCCCGCGTTGCGGCTGTACGAGCGCGCCGGGTTCGAGCGGTTCGGGCGGCGCAAGGGCTACTACCAGCCCGAGAACGTCGACGCGTGGACGATGCGCCGCCGGGTGGCCCCGCCCGCGTAGCGGCGGGACCACCGGCGGGAGCGCGTCAGAGCGTGCGGGCGACCTCGTCGAAGTCGAGGCGGCCCTGGCGGGGGTGCGAGGCGGGCACGCCCTCGACGTCGGCGGGTGCGGTGCCGACGTTCAGCACCATGATCGAGCGCCAGGCGGTGCCGGCCAGGAGGTCGGCGTCCAGCCCGGGGGCGTCGTAGCCGCCCATGGGCCCGACGTGCAGCCCGGCGGCGCGCAGCCCGACGATCAGGTAGCCGGCCTGCAGGAACGCGTTGTCGCGGGACATCCGCTCGCGGGCGGCCTGCTGACCGGCGAGGTTCTCACGGGCGCCGGCCATGTGCGGGGCGAGCCGCGGCAGGTGCTCGTGGAAGTCGAGGTCCGCGGCGACGACGATGCTCAGCGGTGCGCGCTGCGTCTTGGCCTTGTTGCCCTCGTTCATGTGGCTGACGAGGCGCTCGCGGCCCTCGGGGGTGCGGACGAGCACCAGCCGCAGCGGCAGCGTGTTCATGGCGGTGGGGCCCCACCGCACGACGTCCCAGACGGCGCGGACCTGCTCCTCGGTCACCTCGGTGTCGGTGAACGTGTTGACGGTGCGCGCGGCGCGGAACACGAGGTCGGCGACCTCGGACGGCACCCGGAGGTCGGACGGTGCGGTGTCGATGCTCATGAATGGTTGAAGCCTTGATGGTTGCCGACCATTCCGGTTGCTCCGGTGAACCGTGTCACACCGGCGGATCGCCGGACCGGTGGACCCGCCTACGATGGACCCCATGCCCGAAGCACCGCTCGTCCTGGGGATCGAGACGTCCTGCGACGAGACCGGGGTCGCCCTGGTCCGCGCCCACCCCGACCGCAGCGAGCTGCTCGTCGACGCCGTCGCCTCGTCGGTGGACGAGCACGCGCGGTTCGGCGGGATCATCCCCGAGATCGCGTCCCGCGCCCACCTCGAGGCGATGGTCCCCACGGTCGAGCGCGCGCTCGCCGAGGCCGGGGTCACCCTCGCCGACGTCGACGCGGTCGCCGTCACCGCCGGTCCGGGCCTGGTCGGCTCGCTGACCGTGGGCACCGCCGCCGCGAAGGCCCTCGCCTACGGGCTCGGCAAGCCGCTGTACGGCGTGAACCACGTCATCGGCCACGCCGCCGTGGACGAGCTGGTGCACGGCCTGTTCCCGGACCGGGTCATGGCCCTGGTCGTCTCCGGCGGGCACTCCAGCCTGCTGCTGGTCGACGACGTCGTCACCGGCGTGCACGAGCTCGGCTCCACCCTGGACGACGCGGCGGGGGAGGCGTTCGACAAGGTCGGCCGCCTGCTCGGCCTGCCCTACCCCGGCGGCCCGCACATCGACCGCCTCGCGCGCGAGGGCGACCCCACGGCCATCCGGTTCCCGCGCGGCCTCACCGCCGCGAAGGACCAGGCGAAGCACGCGTATGACTTCTCGTTCTCCGGGCTCAAGACCGCCGTGGCCCGCTGGGTCGAGGCGCGCCGCGACGCCGGCGAGGAGATCCCCCTGGCCGACGTGTCCGCGTCGTTCGCGGCCGCCGTCGCCGACGTGCTCACCGCCAAGACCATCGCCGCCTGCCAGAAGCACGGCGTCGACACCCTGGTCGTCGGCGGCGGGTTCTCCGCGAACTCGCAGCTGCGCGACATGGCCGCCGAGCGGTGCGCCGCGGCGGGCATCGACCTGCGCATCCCGCCGATCCGGTACTGCACGGACAACGGCGCGATGATCGCGGCGCTCGGCGCGGCCGTCGTCCGGCGCGGCCTCGCCCCGTCCGACCTCGGCATCGGGGTCGACTCGACCATGCCGCTGGAGACCGTCACGGTCTGACGGCTACAGCGGGCGCCCCGCGCGCATCTCGGCGACCAGCGACGCCACCACCGCGTCGAGCTCGCCCGCGTGCCGCCGGGCGACCGCCCGCTGCCGCTGGTACGACGCGCCCTTGCGCAGGATGACCCGCACGTTCTCGAGCTCCGCCGCGCAGCCCAGCCGCTCGGCGACCGGCGCGAGGTCCACCAGCAGGCGCCCGACGGCGTCGGTGACGAGCTCCTCGTCCCCGGCGGCGTTGGTGATGATGATCGCGTCCATGCCGTAGCGGGCGGAGCGCCACTTGTTCTCCTGCGCGAACCACGGCGGGATGGTCGGCAGGGTCTCGCCGCGGTCCAGCAGCGTGGAGAAGTGCTCGACCAGGCAGTGCGTGAGCGCGGCCAGCGCGGTGACCTCCAGCAGGCTGGGGGAGCCGTCGCAGATCCGGGCCTCGATGGTGCCGAACCGCGGCGACGGCCGCACGTCCCACCGCACCTCGTCGAACGCGTCGATGACGCCCGTGTGCAGCATGTCCCCGACGTACGCCTCGAGCTGCTCCCAGCGCTCGAACGGGAACGGCAGCCCGGCGGTGGGCAGCTGCTGGAACATCAGCGCGCGGTTGGACGCGTAGCCGGTGTCCTTCCCGCCCCAGAACGGGCTGGACGCCGACAGCGACTGCAGGTGCGCGAACGTGGTCAGCAGCGCCCGCGAGATCGGCAGCACCTTGTCGCGGTCCTCGATGCCGACGTGCACGTGCACGCCGTAGATGAGCATCTGCCGGCCCCACCACTGCGTGCGGTCGATCAGGGTGGCGTAGCGCTGCTTGTCGGTGACCTTCTGCTGCGCCCAGCGGGCGAACGGGTGCGTGCCCGCGCTCATGAGCTCGACCCGCAGCGGGTCGGTGACCGTGCGGACCTCGTCCACGGCGCGCTGCAGGTCCGCGCCCGCCTCGCCGACCGTGCGGCAGACGCCGGAGACGACCTCGACGGTGTTGAGCAGCAGCTCCTGCCGGATGGCGGGGTGCTCCGAGCCGTCCGGGGGACGGACGGCGTCCAGCACCGTGCTGGCGACCTGGCGCAGGTCGCCGGAGTCGGCGTCCACCAGGGCGAGCTCCCACTCGATGCCCACCGTGGACCGCTCGGACGCGGCGAAGGGCAGCCGCGCCGGGGTCGTCATGCCGCCGTGCCCACGGGCTCGACGACCAGCACGTGCTGCTGCCCCGCGACCCGGGTGAGCACGATCGTCGCCGTGGTCGTGCCCCGCAGGTCGAGCTGGCGGCGCAGCTGCTCCGGGACGACGGCGGTGCCGCGCTTCTTGATGGTCAGCGAGCCGACCTGGCGCTCGCGCAGGTAGGAGCGCAGGCGCTTGAGACCGAACGGCATCCGGTCCAGCACGCGGTACGCCGTGGCGAACGGGGTGGGGTGCAGCGCGTCGGAGGTCACGTAGGCGATGGTGCGGTCCACGAGCCGTCCCTGCACCTCGGCGGCGACCTCCGCGACCAGACCGGCGCGGATCACGGCGCCGTCCGGCTCGTACAGGTAGGCGCTGACGTCGCCGACCGGGGGGTGCCCCTCGGTCGACGGCGCGCCCGCGCGCAGCACCGCGGAGCCGCCGTCGGCGCCGAGCAGCAGCGCCGCCCGACCGGGTCCGTCGGCGGCCAGCGGCCCGAACCACAGGCCGAGCTCCACGACGTCGCCGTCCACGGACACCCACTGCGCCTCGGCGTCCTCCGGCAGCGCGGCGTGCGGGACGCCGGGGCCGAGCTTGAGGCCGAGCGCCGGGACCCGCTCGCGCAGCGCGAGCAAGGAGTCCAGCGGCGGGGCGTAGGCAGCCGGGTCGAACACCCGGCTGCCGCCGGACGTGCGGCGCGCGGGGTCCGCGTAGACGCCGTCCACGCCCTCGGCGACCAGGTCGACGGCGAGCCCGTCCCCGTGCCGCACGACGGCCTCCGGGAACGCCCGGAGGTTGAGCGTCGCGAGCGCGGCGGTGGTCTCGTCGGCCTCGACGGCGAGCACGCGCAGGCCGGTGCCCGCGAAGGCCATCGCGTCCGCGCCGAGGCCCGAGGTGAGGTCGGCGACCTTCGTGACCCCCGCGGTGACGTACCGGCGGGCGTGCTGCGCGGCGACGACCAGCCGGGTCGCCTGCTCCAGACCGGCGGGGGTGAACAGCATGCCGTCGGCGAACTCGCCGAGCTTGGCCTGCGCCTTGGCGCGCAGCCGGGACTGCGTGAGCGCGGCCGCCACGAGGCCGGGGTCGAAGCCGTCCTTGCGCAGCCGCTCCGAGAGCACCATGGCGAGCTTCTCGTCGTACGGCGGCAGGGCCGACAGGAGGGCCCAGCCCTCGGGGCTGAGCAGCTTCGCGAGGCCGGACTCGTCCATCCGGCGATCCTCGCACGGCGGCGTGGCCGCGACCGTGCCCGACCGTCCGCCGGACGTCCGTTCTGGCACTCGCCTTGACCGAGTGCTAACGGGTTCCTAGAGTTCAGGGAGGCGGATCCGCATGCGGGTCCGCCGACGCACCGCACGGCTGCCGGCACCCGCGACGACGGCCGGCCGGACGGGGCAGCACAGACATCAGGCAGCACTCAACGCGAAGGGGAGGTCCGTCGTGTCGGTCTCCATCAAGCCGCTCGAGGACCGGATCGTCGTCAAGACGCTCGAGGCGGAGCAGACGACCGCCTCCGGTCTGGTCATCCCGGACAGCGCCAAGGAGAAGCCCCAGGAGGGCGAGGTCCTGGCCGTGGGTCCGGGTCGCATCGACGACAACGGCAACCGCGTCCCGCTGGACGTCGCGGTCGGTGACAAGGTCATCTACAGCAAGTACGGCGGCACCGAGGTCAAGTACGACGGCGAGGAGTACCTCATCCTCTCCGCGCGCGACATCCTGGCGGTCGTCACCAAGTGACGCCCCGACCGGCCTGACGCCGGTCGTGCACGCCGCGAAGGCCCCCTCCCGCTCGACGGGAGGGGGCCTTCGCGCGTCTGCCGCACCGGGGCGGGGCACGACGAGGCCCCCACCGCAGGCAGTGGGGGCCTCGTCGTCGTGTCTGGTGCCCGGGCGGTATCGCACCGCGCCGGGCACCACGTCTGGTGGGGCCTGCCGAGGCAGGGCCCCGGGGTGGGTCAGACGACGTGGGTGGTGACCGCGCGTCCGCGGCGCGCCAGCTCGGCGGTGCGCTCGTCCTCGGAGAGGCCGCCCCACACGCCGTAGGGCTCGCGGACGGCCAGCGACTGCTCGCGGCACTCGTTGATCACGGGGCAGCTCGCGCAGATGGCCTTGGCGGCCTCGGCGCGACGGCGGCGGGCGGCGCCGCGCTCACCCTCGGGGTGGAAGAAGAGGTCCTGGTCGGCATCGCGGCAGGCACCCTCGTACTGCCACTCCCAGAGCTCCATCACGGGCCCGGGCAGTCGGGAGATCTCGGCCATCTGGTCCTCCATCCACGGCGGCGTCCCCAGGGGCGCCGCGTCGGTCGTGCTACGTCAGTCGCAGTCCCTCCGGACCGCCGCTCTAGGACCGAGGTCCCTGGCGGCCGCCTGAACTGCACTGATGAGGACAGTACAACCGAGTCAGAAGTTGTTCAAGACCGTGTCGCAGATTGAGCTGAAGCGATTCGTGCACAGGGTTGTGCACCACCTGTGGAGCGATTCGGACGCGGTGTCGTCCCCGGTGACGCGATCGGACCTGGGCTGCGGCTGGAAACCGCGCCAGATCCCCGGCACAATCGCTGCGACGGCGAGACGAGACGGACACGATGCGCAGCGACGAGGACGAGGCGGACGAGCGCCTGGAGGAGGTCGTCGGCGACCCCACGACGGACGGCGGCCACGAGCCGGTGCTCACGGTCGCGGCCGTCGCGGCCCGCCTCGGCGTCGCCCCCGCCACGCTGCGCACGTGGGACCGCCGCTACGGCCTCGGTCCCTCCGCGCACACCGCGGGCGCCCACCGGCGCTACGGCGCGGCGGACGTCGCCCGTCTCATGACGATGCGCGCCCTCACGCTCGACGGCGTCCCCCCGGCCGAGGCGGCCCGCGTCGCGCGCGAGGCGCCCGCCACGGGCGCCAGCACGGTCCGGCACCTCGCCGCCGTGCCCGACCTCGACAGCGCACCGACCGACGGCGTGGGCGCCCTCGCCCCGACCGACGGCGGCTCCACCGCACCCGCCGTCACCGACCAGCCCCGCGGCGTCGCGCAGCGGCCCGCGAGCCGCCACGCCGACCGCCCCGCGACCCCCACCGCCGTGATCGACGCCGCCCTGCGCGCCGACGCCGCGGAGGTCGCCCGCCTCCTCGTGCCCGCGCCGGAGGTCGACGTGCTGCGCTGGTGGGAGGACCTTGTCGCACCCGCGCGCGCCGGGATCGCGTCCCGCACGGTCCTCGCGCGCCCCGGCGACGAGCCCGACGCCCTGGTCGTCGCGGCGGCCCTCGGCGTGCTGCGCACCCGCGCCACCCACGTCCCGCGGCACCCGTCCCGCCGCCGCATCGTCCTGCTGCTCGCCGCGCCGGGGGAGCCCCGGCCGCTGTCCCTGCACGTGCTCGCCGGGGCCCTGGCCGACGCCGGGGTGGACGCGCGGGTCGTCGCCGGCCCCACCGGGCGGCACCGGCTGCTCGAGATCGCCGCGATGACCTCGCCGTCCGCGGTGGTGCTCACCAGCGAGCTCGCGGCCCCCGACCTCGACCTCGTCGCGGCGCTCGCGGACGGCGCCCCGGACCTCCCGGTGTTCGTCATGGTGCCCGACGAGGCGGCCGCCGCGGTGCCCCCCGGGGCGCAGGTGCAGCGGGTCCGGTCGGTCCCCGGCCTGGTCCACGAGGTGCGCGCGGTCTGCGCCTGAGGACGTTTCGCCCGCGATCCACCCCGACGGCGCGCTAACGTCGACGCAGTTCCGGCCGATACATGAGAGAAGCCGGAACCGCCAGGGTTGTGGCACAGGCGGAAGGCGGAGGTCGATGGCTGGCGTCGTGGTGTGCCACGGTTCGACGGCGGTGCGAGAGCGCATCGTCCTGACGGCACTGGGGGTGCCCGCCCTGGCCCCGGTCCGAGCCGCGGCCTCGGTCGACGAGCTGATCGCCCTCGCGCGACGGGTGCCGCCGACGATCGTGCTGCTCGACGCGCACCTGCCGTCGCCCGGGCCCGTGGAGGCGATCCGCCGGCTGCGCGCCGTGCCGTCGCAGTCCACCGTGGTCATGCTCGCGGTGCCGGGCGACGAGATCGCGCTCGACCGGGCCATCGCGCTCGGCGCCCGCGGCTACCTCGCCCCCGACGTGGGCCGCGCGGAGCTCGCCGCGGTCGCCGCCCACATCCTCGCCAGCCCGGCCGGGCCCGCCGCCGCCAACGGCGCCGTGCCGCAGGAGGCGCTCGCGGTGCACGGGGCCCCCGGCTCCGCGCCGACGCCCGTGGTCACCCGCACCGAGCTGCCCGCGCAGAACTCCGTCGGCAACGAGGTCTCGCTCACCAAGCGCGAGGTCGAGGTGCTGGTCGGCATGAGCAACGGCCGGTCCAACGCGCAGATCGGCCAGGAGCTGTTCCTCTCCGAGGACACCATCAAGACCCACGCGCGCCGCCTGTTCCGCAAGCTCGGCGCCGCCGACCGCGCGCAGGCCGTGGCCATCGGGCTGCGCCGGGGCCTCATCCGCTGAGCCGTCCGGGTGGCCGCCCGGGGCCCGTCCCGCGCGGCGCCCGGATGGTCGCCGAGGTCACGCCCGGGGCGTCGGGGTGCGCTCCCGGACCGCCGTATCATCGTGACATGACCGACCTGGGCACCCCTGGATCCGCCGCTCCCGCCGACCCGTTCGGCTTCATCGGTCTCACCTACGACGACGTCCTGCTGCTCCCGGGCGAGACGGACGTCATCCCGAGCGAGGTCGACACCACGACCCGGCTCACGCGTGAGATCTCCCTGTCGATCCCGCTGGTGTCCGCCGCCATGGACACCGTCACCGAGTCGCGCATGGCCATCGCCATCGCGCGCCAGGGCGGTATCGGCGTGCTGCACCGCAACCTGTCGATCGAGGCGCAGGCCCACCAGGTCGACCTCGTGAAGCGCTCCGAGTCCGGCATGGTGACCGACCCGGTCACGGTCGGCCCGGACGCGACCCTCGCCGAGCTCGACGCCCTGTGCGCCAAGTACCGGGTGTCCGGCCTGCCCGTCGTGGACGACGACCGGCGCCTGCTCGGCATCATCACCAACCGCGACCTGCGGTTCGTCCCGTCGTCCGAGTTCGCGACCCGCCGGGTCCGCGACACGATGACGTCGATGCCGCTGATCACCGGCCCCGTCGGCATCTCCAACGACGACGCCGCCGCGCTGCTCGGCAAGCACAAGGTCGAGAAGCTGCCGCTCGTGGACGACGCGGGCCGCCTGCAGGGCCTCATCACCGTCAAGGACTTCGTCAAGACCGAGCAGTACCCGCTGGCCACCAAGGACGCGAGCGGCCGCCTGGTCGTCGCCGCCGCCGTCGGGTTCTTCGGCGACGCCTGGGACCGCGTGACCGCGCTGGTCGAGGCCGGTGTGGACGCGCTCGTCGTGGACACCGCCAACGGCCACGCCCGCCTCATGCTCGACATGGTGCGCCGCATCAAGTCCGACCCGGGCACCCGGCACGTGCAGGTCATCGGCGGCAACATCGCGACCCGCGAGGGCGCGCAGGCGCTCGTCGACGCGGGCGTGGACGCCGTCAAGGTCGGCGTCGGCCCCGGCTCCATCTGCACCACCCGCGTCGTCGCCGGCGTCGGCGTCCCGCAGGTCACCGCCGTGTACGAGGCGTCGCTCGCCGCGAAGCCGGCCGGCGTGCCGGTCATCGCCGACGGCGGCCTGCAGTACTCCGGCGACATCGCGAAGGCCCTCGTCGCGGGCGCGGACAGCGTCATGGTCGGCGGCCTCATCGCCGGCTGCGACGAGTCGCCCGGCGACCTGGTGTTCGTCAACGGCAAGCAGTTCAAGCGCTACCGCGGCATGGCGTCGCTCGGCGCGATGCAGTCCCGCGGCGACCGCCGGTCCTACTCCAAGGACCGGTACTTCCAGGGCGACCTCACCGACGACGAGATCATCACCGAGGGCATCGAGGGCCAGGTGCCCTACCGCGGCCCGCTCGCGGCGGTCGCGCACCAGCTCGTCGGCGGCCTGCACCAGTCGATGTTCTACGTCGGCGCCCGCACCGTCCCGGAGCTGCAGTCCCGCGGCCGGTTCGTCCGGATCACCCCGGCGGGGCTCAAGGAGTCCCACCCGCACGACGTGCAGATGATCTCGGAGTCCCCGAACTACACGGTGCGCTGATCGACCCAGCACGCACGACGACGGCCCGGGAGCGGATGCTCCCGGGCCGTCGTGGTGTCAGTCGCGGAACGTCTCGATCCGCGCGCCGAGCTCGACCAGCCGCTCCTGCAGCTGCTCGTACCCGCGGGCGATGATGTCGACGTTGCGGAGCACGCTCTCGCCCTTGGCGGCGAGCATCGCGAGCAGGATCACCACGGCGGGCCGCAGCGCGGGCGGGCAGGACACCTCGGCGCCGGACCACCGGGTCGGGCCGGAGACCTGCAGCCGGTGCGCGTCGAGCAGCCGCACGTCCGCGCCGAGCCGGGTGAGGTCGGTCAGGTGGATGGCCCGGCCCTCGTAGACCCAGTCGTGCACCAGCGTCGACCCGGTCGCGCCCGCGGCGATGACCGCGAAGAACGGCAGGTTGTCGATGTTCAGCCCCGGGAACGGCATGGGGTGGATCTTGTCGAGCGGGGCGCGCAGCTCGGACGGGTGCACCGTGATGTCGACCAGGCGGGTGCGGCCGTTGTGCGCGGTGTACTCCGGGGACAGCGTGTAGCGCAGGCCCATCTCGGACAGCGTCGCGAGCTCGATCTCCATGAACTCGAGCGGGACCCGCCCGACGGTGATCTCGGAGCCGGTGACGATGCCCGCGGTGAGCAGGCTCATCGCCTCGACCGGGTCCTCGGACAGCGCGTACTCCACGTCCGCGTCGATCACGGACCGGCCGTGCACGCGCAGCGTGGTGGTGCCGATGCCCTCGACCCGCACGCCCAGCAGCTCCAGGTAGAAGCACAGGTCCTGGACCATGTAGTTCGGGCTGGCGTTGCGGATCGTCGTGACGCCGTCGCGGTGCGCGGCCGCCATGAGGGCGTTCTCGGTGACGGTGTCGCCGCGCTCGGTGAGCACGATCGACAGGTCGCGGCTGCCCGGGTCGGTGACGCGGGCGTGGTACCGGCCCGCGGACGCGGTGACCGACAGGCCGAACGGGCGCAGCGCGATCATGTGCGGCTCGACCGTGCGGGAGCCGAGGTCGCAGCCGCCCGCGTAGGGCAGGAAGAAGTCGTCGCGCTGCCCGAGCAGCGGGCCGAAGAACATGATGATCGACCGGGTGCGCCGGGCGGCGTCGACGTCGATGGTGTCGAGGTCGAGGTCCTTCGGGACGACGATCTCCAGGTCGCGGCCGTCGGCCGACCAGGTGGCGCGCACGCCCACCGAGCGCAGCACGTCGACGATCCGGTCGACCTCGACGATGCGGGCGACGTTGCGCAGCCGCGTGGTGCCGCGGTTCAGCAGCGAGGCGCACAGCAGCGCGACGGCGCCGTTCTTCGAGGTGTTGACGTCGATCCGCCCCGACAGCTGCACGCCGCCCTGCACGCGCAGGTGGGTGTGCTGGGGGCCGCCGACGGTGACGATGGGGGAGTCCAGCGCCGCGCCGATCCGGGTCAGCATGTCGAGGCTGAGGTTCTGGGCGCCCTGCTCGATGCGGTGCACGGCGGACTGGCTGGTGCCGAGCTGCTCGGCGAGCTGGGCCTGCGTCAGGCCGCGGTGGCGGCGCGCGGACCGGACGAGCGAGCCCACGTGGGCGAGCTGCTCGGGCAGCGTGGGGGTGACGGTGGGGAGGGACGAGGTCACCGTGGGGACGGCTCCGGTCGTCGGCGTGGTCGTGGTCACGAGCACGACGCTAACTCACCGATGAGATATTTGCTGCGCCATCGATGTGAAGATGGTGCGAACGGGGGTCTTCGCACAGGTGGGCGACCTCAGATCTGAGGTCAGGCGATGAGCGTGTCCTGCACCGGCGTGCCGACGAACCGGCTGTCACGCACCGGGTCGTGCGCGATGGCGACCGGCTGCGGGTCCACCGGCACCGGCAGCATCCCGGGCGGGTAGGTCCGCTCCCGGGGGGCCTCGGGGGCAGCGGCGCGGGCGCCCCGGCTCGGCCAGGTCATCTCCGCGCCCGGGCCGTCGAGGCCCTTCTCGGTGCGCCACGCGTTGAACGCCTCCGCCCACGCCCGGTGCGCGGTCACCTGGTAGTCGTGCAGCGACACCAGGTCGAGGTCGCCCAGGTGCGGGAACCGCCCGACGATCCGCTCCAGCACGTCCAGCGTCGCGACGACGTCCACGTCGGCGGTGTGCAGGTCGCCGGTGTCGACCACCTGGTAGACGCCGCACAGGTCCACCAGCTTGCGCTTGCCCTTGCGGAACCGGTCCTCCGCGCGGTCCAGCACCAGCGGGTCGATGACGGGCCGCACCGCGCCGCCGAGGCGGTCCTCGACGGTCGGCAGGTCGTGCCGGACGAGCTCGGCCTCCAGCAGGCACAGGTCGAACGACGCGTTGTAGGCCACCACGGGGACGCCCTCCCGGACCGCCTCCGCGATGGCGGCGGCGATCTCGTCCAGGGCGCCGCGCGGCTCGACGCCGTGCGCCCGCGCGTGCTCGGTGCTGATCCCGTGGATGGCGCTCGCGCCCTCGGGGATCGGCACCCCCGGGTCGATCAGCCAGGTGCGCACGTCGGTGCCCGCGGCGTCCCGCCGCACGAGGGCCGCCGTGACGATGCGGTCGTGGTCCACGTCCACGCCCGTCGTCTCGGTGTCGAACCCCAGCAGGGGTCCGTCGGTCCAGGTCATCGCTCAGGTGCTCCTTCCGGCGCCGCCAGCATCGCACCGGCCACCCACGCTCCCCGGGAACCGGCCCGGCGTGTGGCCGAGGGCCTGGCTTTGCGACGGCGTTCACATGGTGGAACCGGTTCCTGGCAGGTCGAGGGTTGCGCCAGTCTGGCCGGGGGTCGGGATAGCCGATCCGCGGGCCCGAGCTGCCAGGAGGGAGGTCGACATGCGCATCCAGACCTGCAAGTCCACGACGATCTGACCGGAGCGGGGTGCCGCGCAGGCTGTGCACGCGGCACCCCGCACATCTGACGGGAGTCTTCGTGCGAGTCCTTCTCGACCAGCGACAGCTGCATGCGAACGTCCGGTGGTATCACGATGCCGTCCGTGCCCACGGGCTCACCCTGCGGGCACACGTCAAGGGTCATCGCCTCGCTCAGGTGACGTCTCACCAGCTGGCATCGGGTGCCTGCGGGATCGTCGCCCAGACCGCGCGCGAGGCTGTGCACCACGCGACGGAGACCGGGGTCCGTGACGTCGTCATCGCCCGTCCGTCGACCGAGCAGTGGCGGCTTCCGGTCTACGCGGCGGCTGCCCGTGCTCTCGACGCGCGGGGTGTCCGAACCACCGTCCAGGTGACGAGCCGCGACGCCGTTGCTGTCCTGGCCGCCGAAGCGGCTCGTGCGGGGGTGCGGCTGGGCGTGCGCCTGGAGGTCGACGTGGGGGCCGACCGCGGCCTTCCTGCCACGGAGGTGCCAGGTGCCGCGCGGGAGATCGCGTCGTCTGCGGCGCTGCGTCTCGACGGTGTCTCCGGCTACTACTCCCCGGTCGACTCGTTCGCGGCGACCAGGTGGGCGCACGGTGCTCGCTCCGCCGCCCGGGTGCTGGTCGAGGTGGCGGGCCACGTGCGAAACGCCGGGATCCGATGCCCCGTCGTCAGCATGGGCGGGACCGTCAACGGACTGGTCGCGAGTGGTGTCCCGGGAGTGACCGAGATCGCCGCCGGGGCGTACGCCCTCGCGGACGCGACCGTGGCGGCTGCGACCGGCTGTGCGCCCGCGCTCCTCGTCGAGGGCGGGGTGGTCGACGGCGACCTGGAGGAGGCTGCCGCGGACCTGCTCCGTGCGTGCGGGAACGACTGGGACCACGAGACGACGGCGACTACGCCCGAGCTCGTCCCCGTCCGGCAGCGCCTCTCCCGAGAGACCGCCACCGTGCAGCTCGTCCCCGCACACATCTGCCCCGTCCTGATGCGCGCGCGTTTCGTGGACGTCGTCACCCACGAGGGCCGCGAGCCGACGAGCCGCTGGAGGCCGGTCCTGCTCCCCGAGGTCGAGCCGTGAGTGTCGAGGTCTGGCGGACGACCGCCGTCGCCGTCCCGTCCTCGTTCCTCTCGCAGCTGGGGTTCTACGCGGTGCTGCCCCTACTGCCGGCGCTTCTCCCCGATGTCTGGGGGGTGCGGTCGCCGTGGGTGGTCGGTACCGCCCTCCTCGTGCTCTCCGTGAGCATGCGGGGCTCGTCGATCCTCATCAGCAACCTGCTCCAGCGCGTACCGTCGCGTCTCGCCGTGGCGGGCAGTCTCGGCGCGGCCTCAGCGGCATTCCTCGTGCTGTCCGCAGCCCGCGGACCCGCGCCGGTCCTTCTGCTCCTCGCGATCGCGGGTGCGGGCATCAGCGTGAGCGCCCTGTCGCTGCGCGTCCTCGTCACCGACTCGCTCGCGAGGGCGGACCTGCGCAGCACGGTGTTCGCCGCCGTGCAGGTCGCTGCGAACGTCGCAGCGGCAGCCGGGCCGCTCGTCGGGGCATACCTCGTCGACCTCTCGCCCAGGCTCTTGCTCGGTAGCGTCGCGGCGTCGTTCGGCGCCGCCGCAGGCACGGCGCTGGTACTCGTCCCCGCCGACGCCGCGCCCAGCCCGGCCGCTGGGCGGCCCCCCTTCACGACCCGTCTGTTCGTCGACATCGTGCGCGTCCCGCGTCTCCGATCCGCGGCTGTCACCGCTGCGGTCGGGTGCTTCCTCTACGCGCAGCTCTTCTCGGCTGTCGTGCTGCAGCTGACGTCCCTCACCGACTCCGGCCCGCTGCGGTCGACGGTGTTCGTGGCCAACGCCGTCCTGGTGATCGTGCTCCAGGTGCCCGTGACCCGGGCGATCAACCGGCGGCTCCGGAGATCGACACCGCCGTTCGCCTTCCTGAGGGGCGGCGTCATGGTGTTCGCCCTCTCCGCGCTGGTGCTGGCCGCCGCTGGAGGCAGCCTCTCCGGGGTGCTGATCGGGGTCGCCGTCTTCTCGGTGGCGGAGACGCTGTTCACGCCGATGCTCAACACCGTGTTCGCCGACATCCGCGGCGAGGGTTCGACCCTCGAGATGTTCAACGCTCGTCAGCTCGCATCCGCGGTGGGCGAGTCGTCCGGTGCCTTCGTCGGCGGATCGGTCTTCGCGCTCGCGCTCGCCCACGACGCCGGTCCGGCGTACTGGGTGGCTCTTGCGCTGCTCGGCTCGATCGTCGCCGCTGCTTTCCGCGTTCGGCCCGACAGGACCTTGACCGGGGGAGCTCGATCGCAGCCCCGTGCCCCACACCAGGAGAAGGAGTCCGCCGGTGAGTGAAGATCCGGTCATCGTCAACCTCTGCCCCACGGGCATGGTCCCGCGCCGAGCGACAGTTCCGCACGTGCCGGTCACGCCTGCCCAGATCGCTGCCGACGTGGCCCGGTGCGTCGACGCCGGTGCGTCGATGGTCCACTTGCACGCGCGGGGCGACGACGAGGCGCCGACCTGGAGGCGCGAGCGGTTCGAGGAGATCGTCGCGGCGGTGGTCGACCGCGCCCCCGAGGTCATCATCGTGGTGACGACCAGTGGTCGGGACTGGCAGGACGTGGATCGGCGTGCCGAGTCTCTGGACGTGCACGAGGCGGCCAGGCCGGAGATGGCCTCACTGACCCTCGGGTCGATGAACTTCCCCACCGGGCCGTCGGTGAACGCGCCGGAGACGATCGCGGCGCTCGCCTCTCGGATGCGCGACCGCGGCATCGTCCCCGAGCTCGAGATCTTCGACGTGGGCATGGCGAACGTGCTGGGCCACCTGCGGAAGACCGCGGTGCTCGCAGACCCGACCTACGTCAACATCCTGTGGGGATCGCGGGGGACCGCGGACCTGTCGGCGATCAACATCGCAGCCGTGCTCGCGGCCCTCCCCGCCGGATCCACCTGGGCGTTCGCCGGGATCGGACGCTTCCAGCTCCGCGCGAACACGATGGCGATGGCCCTCGGCGGGCACGTCCGCGTGGGTCTGGAGGACAACCCGTACGAGGAGTGGGCAGGGCGGACACCCGCCACGAACCCGCGACTGGTCGAGAGAGTGGTCAAGATCGGTCGTGCGCTGGGCCGCGAGCCCGCATCCGCTGCGCGCGCGAGGGAGATCATCGGTCTACCGGTACCCCACGACCGTGCACGCCCGGAACCCGCGGTCGTGAGCCGGTGAACCCCCTGCGCGGTCGGCGGCAGTGGGGGCGCAGGGCCGCGGTGTCGACGGGAAGCCCCGCAGCCACGGTCGAGGCGCTCCGCATCCTCGACGAGGGAGGATCGGCGTTCGACGCCGCGATCACGGCGTCGGCGGTCATGATGGCGGCCCTCCCCGCTGCCAGCGGACCCGCAGGTGACGTCGCGGCGGTGCTCCACGAGGCGGGGACCGATCGGTGGCTGTCGTTGACCGGCCTCGGCCGGGCTCCTGCGGGTGCCAGCCGGGACGAGTTCCTGCGTCGCGGCTGCGCGTCGGTACCGGAGACCGGGATCCTGTCCGCTGCGAGCCCCGGCGCGATCGACGCGTGGTACCGGCTGCACGAGGCTCACGGAACGATGCCCATGGACCGCCTCCTCGCGCCGGCGATCGGCCTTGCCGCGGACGGCATCTGCGTGTCGGACCAGAACCGTCGGTGGACGGCGGACAACCACCCGGTACTCGGTCAGCGTGCGATGCAGGAGCTGTACGCGCCCTACCTCGAACCGACCGCTCTCGGGTCGCTGATGCGGCAGCCCGGTCTCGCCGCACTCCTCACGCACGTCGCCGAGCGTGCGGCTCCCGAGGTCCGTGCACTCGTGGCGAGTGCGGTCGTGGACGTCTCTCGCGAACTGGGCGGTCTGCTCCAGCACCGAGATCTGATCCAGGACGTGTCGCGTCTCGAACCCGCCGTGTCGCGGGGCTGTGCGGACCGGACCGTCTACACGAATCCCGCACCGACCCAAGGGCCGGTGTTCCTTCAGCACCTGGCGCTCGCCGACCTGCTCGGCACCGGGCAGGACTTGGCGCACCGGATCCACCTCCTCGCCGAGGCCGTGAACCAGTCGTACGGGTGGCGGTTGCGACACCTCGGTGACCCGGCCCAGGTGGTCGTCCCCGACGCGCTGGCACCCGAGACGCTCGACGCGTTGGTACGCCGGGTCGACCCGCAGCGACGTAGCCCTTCGGTCTGCCAGGGTGCGTACGATGAGGGAGACACCACGCACTTCGTCGTCGCGGATGCTGCCGGAAACTCGGTCTCCTGGGTGCAGAGCCTGGGGCTGGGCTTCGGTTCTGGCGTAGGGGTGCCTGAGCTCGGACTCCTGCTGAGCAATCGACTGGGGCGCAGCTGTACGGTGCGCGCGTCCGACGTGAACTCGGTCGCGCCCGGGCGCACCCCGGTCAACACCATCTTTGCCTGGGGCGTCGCCGGCCCCGACGGACGTGCCGCCACTGGAGGGACTCCCGGTGGGGACGGGCAGACGCAGTGGAACATGCAGACCGTGCTGGGGCTGTGCAGCGAGGGCGCGGACCTGCTCGACGTCCTCAGCCGTCCGAAATGGACCTACTACCCCGGTGCCGACAAGGCGGAGGCGGGTGAGGTCGGCGAGCAGATCTGGGTCGACGCCGAGCTCGACCCGGCGACCGTCCGTGGACTGGGTGACCGCGGGCACGATGTCCTGGCACGGCCGACCGTGGGAGGGGTCACGCGAGTGGTCGACATCGGGTCGAACGCCATGCTGGTGCTGGACGACGGGCGTCAGGAGGGTCTGTCTGCCGCGCTGTGACCGGACCCGAGGTCGTCAGCGTCGCGGTACCCACGCCCCTGGGCGCCCACCACGGCGTGCGATGCGTCCGGGTGTGCGGGTCGGAGGTGCTCCAGGCCGGGATGCGCCGCCGTCGCGTCGGGGCGAGGCTGGAGATGCACCCCGTGGACCACGGGGATTCTCTACGGAAGGAGTCGGCATGGGCCGCCTGACCGGTCGGACCGTCGCGTTCCTGACCAGCGACAAGGGCATCGAGGAGCCGGAGCTCACCACCCCGTGGCAGGCGGTGGTGGAGGCGGGCGGCACCGCGGTGCTGGTGTCCGCGCAGCCCGGCACGGTGCGCGCGGTGAACAACGACCTGGACCCCGCGGGCGAGTACCCGGTGGACCGGACGCTGGACCAGGTGTCCGCGGACGACGTCGACGCGCTGGTCATCCCCGGCGGGACCGTGAACGCCGACACGCTGCGCACCCAGGAGGCCGCCCGGGCCCTGGTGACGGCGGTCCTCGGCGCGGGCAAGCCCGTCGCGGCCATCTGCCACGCGCCGTGGACGCTCATCGAGGCCGGCGTCGTCGACGGCGTGACGCTCACGTCCTACCCGAGCCTGGCGACCGACCTGCGCAACGCCGGCGCGAACTGGGTGGACCGCGAGGTCGTCGTGTCCGACGTCGCGGGCGCCACCCTCATCACGTCGCGGAACCCGGACGACCTCCCGGCGTTCAGCGGCGCCCTGGTCGACGCCGTGGCGGGCTGAGCCCCGGCTCGTCCGCGACCCGCCGACCCCCAGGTGGCCGGCGCGCACCCGCGGGGGCGGGGCGCGCCGGTAGCCTGGGCCGGTGAGCAACGAGATCGAGATCGGCCGCGGCAAGCGGGGACGGCGCGCATTCTCCTTCGACGACGTCGCCGTCGTCCCCTCCCGGCGCACCCGGGACCCGGAGGAGGTGTCTGTCGGCTGGCAGATCGACGCGTACCACTTCGACCTGCCGGTGCTGGCGGCGCCCATGGACTCCGTGATGAGCCCGGCGACCGCCGTCGCCCTCGGGCGCGCGGGCGGCCTCGGGGTCCTCGACCTCGAGGGCCTGTGGACGCGGTACGACGACCCGGAGCCGCTGCTGGCGCAGATCGCCGAGCTCCCCGCGCCCGAGGCGACCGCCCGGATGCAGGAGATCTACGCCGCACCCATCCAGCCCGAGCTGATCCGCCGTCGCATCGGCGAGATCCGCGACGCCGGGGTCACCGTCGCGGGGGCGCTGTCCCCGCAGCGCACCCAGGAGTTCTGGAAGCACGTGGTGGACGCGGGCGTCGACCTGTTCGTCATCCGCGGCACCACCGTCTCCGCCGAGCACGTCTCCGGCCGGGCGGAGCCGCTGAACCTCAAGCGGTTCATCTACGAGCTCGACGTGCCGGTCGTCGTCGGGGGAGCGTCCACCTACACGGCCGCGCTGCACCTCATGCGCACGGGCGCGGCGGGCGTGCTCGTCGGCTTCGGCGGCGGCGCCGCGCACACCACCCGCGTCTCGCTGGGCATCCACGCGCCGATGGCGACGGCCGTCGCCGACGTCGCGGCCGCGCGCCGGGACTACCTGGACGAGTCCGGCGGCCGGTACGTGCACGTCATCGCCGACGGCGGCGTGGGCCGCTCGGGCGACCTGGTCAAGGCCGTCGCGTGCGGCGCGGACGCGGTCATGCTCGGCGCCGCGCTGGCCCGGGCGACCGACGCCCCGGGTCGCGGCTGGCACTGGGGCCCCGAGGCGCACCACCCGCACCTGCCGCGCGGCGAGCGCGTGCACGTCGGGCAGGCGGGCACGCTGCAGCAGGTGCTGTTCGGCCCCGGCCACACCGCGGACGGCTCGCTCAACCTCATCGGCGCGCTGCGCCGGGCGATGGCGACCACCGGCTACTCGGACCTCAAGGAGTTCCAGCGCGTGGAGATCGTCGTCTCCCCGTACCAGCCGCACTGACGCACCACGCACGCGCGCCGAGGGCCGCGCTCCCGAGAGGGGGTGCGGCCCTCGCCGCGTCTCCTCCTCCTCCCACCCCGGTGCTGTGGCATCGAGTGGTCACCAGATGTGGGTCTCGCTGCCGGCGGTTTCAGGCGGCGGTTGCAACGAGTAGGTCGTTGAGTCGTTGTGCGGGATTCTGCCAGTCCAGGGTCTCGCGGGGTCGGCCGTTGAGCTGGCGGGCGACGGCGTCGAGGTCGTCCTGGGTCCAGGTCCGGAAGTCGGTGGAGGACCTCGGGAAGTACTGGCGCAGCAGCCCGTTGGTGTTCTCGTTGGAACCGCGCTGCCAGGGCGAGTGCGGGTCGCAGAAGAACACCTGGCAGCCCGTGGCCAGCGTGAACGCCGCGTGCCGGGCCATCTCCGAGCCCTGGTCCCAGGTCAGGGTCTTGGCCAGCTGGGCCGGGACCCTGCCCATCAGGTCGATCAGGACCCGAGTGACCTCCTCGGAGACCCGCGAGCCCGGCAGAGCGCCGAGCATCACGAACCGGGTGGACCGCTCGACCAGGGTGATGATCGCCGAGGAACCCCGCGCACCGATGATCAGGTCCCCTTCCCAGTGCC
>NZ_RFFI01000068.1 GCF_003696205.1 Cellulomonas triticagri | reverse complement strand
CACCCGTCCCGGGCACCCCCGCTCCGCCACGTCCCACCCCCCTGCTGCCCGGCGCACCCGTCGCCGGGCCCCACCCCGAGAGGTCCCCCCTCATGAAGCGCAAGCTCACCGCCACGATCGCCGCGATCCTCACCGCCGCGTCGCTCGCCGCGTGCTCCTCCGACGGCGGTGCGTCCGCGTCCGGCGCCACCGCGGCCGCCGATGCCGACAACCGCGTCACCGTCCGGGTCGGCGTGACCGACAAGGCGCAGGGCTACTGGACGACGTTCACCGACCTCGCGGCGGAGGAGGGCATCGACGTCGAGCTGGTGAACTTCACCGACTACACGCAGCCGAACCCGATCCTCAGCGGGGGCGACCTGGAGCTCAACCAGTTCCAGCACCTGCTCTACCTGGCGAACTACAACGTGAACTCGGACGACGACCTGCAGCCGATCGGCTCGACCGCGATCTACCAGCTCGGCCTCTACACGACGAAGGGCTACGCGACGCCGGACGACATCCCGGACGGCGCCGAGATCGCCATCCCGAACGACGTGGTCAACCAGGCGCGCGCGCTGCTGGTGCTGCAGTCCGCCGGGCTGATCGCGCTGGCCGACGGCGGCAACGCGTTCTCCACGCCCGCCGAGATCGACGAGGCCGCATCCCGCGTCACCGTCGTCCCGGTCGACGCCAACCAGACCGCGGTCCAGCTGCAGAGCCTCGACGGCGCCATCATCAACAACAACTTCGCCGCCGACGCCGACATCGACCCGACGACCGCGATCTACTCCGACCTGGAGGACACGGACACGGCGCGCCCGTACCTGAACCTCTGGGTGGCCCGGGCCGAGGACGCCGACAACCCGGTGTTCGAGCAGCTCATCGAGATCTACCACTCCCCCGAGGTGACCGACCAGCTGCTCGAGCAGAACGGCGGCACCGCGGTGATCGAGGACGTCCCCGCCGAGGAGCTGCAGTCCGACCTCGCCGACCTCGAGGACCTGGTCCGCGAGAACGCCTGACCCCGGACGCGACGACGCCGGCCCCGCACCACCGGGGGCCGGCGTCGTCGCGTGGCGTCCGCCGCCGGACGAGGGGACCATGGCGGCACGGCCGACCACCTACCCGCCCCGGCGGCGGCCGTGAGACCGGCGGACGGCGCGTGATCACCGGGTGCTACTGTCGCCGGCGTCCGCCCCCCTCAGGGACAGGAGTCGACCACGTGAGCACCCACGCCGCTTCCGAGCGCCACGCGCAGCACCTGCGCGCCACGGCCGGGGCGACCTGCGGGCTCATGCGTCGCTGTCGGCGAATGCGCTGACGCTGCGTCCTCCCCGACGCAGCACGGCCCCCGCGGCGGACCCGACCGGTCCCACCTGCGCCTGACGCCCTCGTGGCGGCACCGCCGGCCGGTCCCCTCCCCGGTGCCGGCGCCCGACGCCCCGGCGTCGCGTACCGCCCCGGACCGCCACCGGCCGACCTCGACCCGGACGTCCTCCCGGCACGACGGCCCCGCCGTACGCCAGCAGCCCCGTCACCGCACCACAGGTCCGCCCCGCACCAGGGGTCCGGACCCGGGCCGGCACCCGGCCCACGACACCTGGAAGGCCAGCACCATGAAGCGCAGTCTGACCGCCGCGATCTCCGCCCTCGCCCTGGGCCTGCTCGCCGCGTGCTCCAGCGGCGAGCCCGCGGCCGCCCCGACCTCCGCCGACCCGGACAACCGGGTCACCGTGCGGGTCGGCGTGACCGACATCAGCAAGGAGTACTGGACGACGTTCAAGGACCTCGCGGGCGAGGAGGGCATCGACGTCGAGCTGGTGAACTTCACCGACTACACCCAGCCCAACCCGATCCTGTCCTCGGGCGACCTGGAGCTCAACCAGTTCCAGCACCTGCTGTACCTCGCGGACTACAACGTCAACGCGGGCGACGACCTGGCCCCCATCGGCTCGACGGTCATCTACCAGCTCGGTCTCTACACGACCAAGGGCTACACGTCCCCGGACGACATCCCCGAGGGGGGCGAGATCGCGATCCCGAACGACCCGACGAACCAGGCGCGCGCCCTGCTGGTGCTCCAGTCCGCCGGGCTCATCGAGCTCACCGGCGGCGGCACGGCCTTCTCCACCCCGGCCGAGGTCGACACCGCGGCGTCCCGCGTGAAGGTCGTCCCCGTGGACGCCAACCAGACCGCGGTGCAGCTGCAGAGCCTCGACGGCGCGATCGTCAACAACAACTTCGCGGCCGACGCGGGCATCGACCCGACCACGGCGATCTACTCCGACCTGGAGGACACGGACACGGCCCGCCCGTATGTGAACATCTGGGTCTCCCGCGCCGAGGACGCCGACAACCCGGTGTACGCGCAGCTCATCGAGATCTACCACCGCGACGAGGTCATCGGGCAGCTGCTCGAGGAGAACCAGGGCACCGCCGTGGAGCAGGACCTCACCGCCGACGAGCTGCAGGAGAGCCTGACCGAGCTCGAGGACCAGGTCCGCGACGCGGGCTGACCTCGCTCCACCCGCAGCACCCCGCGCGCCGGGCGGCCCAGCATCCGGGCCACCCGGCGCGCGGACGCCCGACCGGTGCCACCCTGGACCGGCGCTCCACCCCAGACCCCCGAACCCCGGTCGTCCCGCCAGCGCGGGCGACCCGCCCCAGGACGGTGACCCGATGACCGCGATGGTCTCCCTGCGCGACGTGTCGAAGGTGTTCGAGGGCTCATCCGGCCCCGTGCGCGCCGTCGACGGCGTCACGCTCGACATCGAGCGCGGCGACGTGTTCGGCGTGATCGGCTACTCCGGTGCCGGCAAGTCGACGCTGGTCCGGCTGATCAACGCGCTCGAGACGCCGACGTCCGGCCAGGTCGTCGTCGACGGCACGGACCTCACCGGCCTCAAGGAGCGCGGCCTGCGGCCCGCCCGGGCCGGGATCGGCTTCATCTTCCAGCAGTTCAACCTGCTGCGGTCCCGCACCGTCGCCGCCAACGTCGCGTACCCGCTGCGGGTCGCGAAGTGGCCGCGCGACAAGCGCCGGGCGCGCGTCGCGGAGCTGCTGGAGTTCGTCGGGCTGACCGACAAGGCCAAGCAGTACCCGGACCAGCTGTCCGGCGGCCAGAAGCAGCGCGTCGGCATCGCCCGCGCCCTGGCCACCTCCCCCGCGCTGCTGCTCGCCGACGAGGCCACCAGCGCGCTGGACCCCGAGACCACCAAGGACGTCCTCGACCTGCTGCGGCGGATCAACGACGAGCTCGGCGTCACCATCGTCGTCATCACCCACGAGATGTCCGTGGTCTCGTACCTGTGCAACCGGGTCGCGGTGATGGAGCACGGCAAGGTCGTCGAGTCCGGCGACGTCTACGACGTGTTCGCCCGGCCCCAGCAGGCGGTCACCCGCCGGTTCATCGGGGCCGCGCTGCACGACCGACCCCGGCCCGACATCGTGGAGCGGCTGCGCGCGCGGCACCCCGGGCGGATCGTCACCGTCGCCGTGCAGGAGGTGCCGGGCGTGCCCGGCGTCTCGATCACCGAGCGGCTCGCAGCGCACGGCGTCGAGGGCACCGTCGTCTACGGCGGCATCACCGAGGTGGGCGCCCGCCCGCTCGGTTCCCTGACCTTCGCGCTCACCGGCACGGACGCCGCCGTCGAGGCGCTGCTCGCCGACCTGCGGCAGCACACCGAGGTCGTCGACCACACGGAGGTGGCCGCGTGAACAGCAACGGCGTGAGCCTGTGGCCCGAGCTCTGGCAGGCCCTGGGCGAGACCCTGCAGATGGCGGTCGCCGCCCTGGCCATCGGCGGCCTCGCCGGCCTGGTGCTCGGCATCGCCCTCTACGTGACCCGCGCGGGCAACATCCTGGCCAACCGGCCGGTGTTCCTCGTGCTGAACGTGCTGGTCAACATCGTCCGGCCGATCCCGTTCATCATCTTCATCACCGCGGTGCGGCCGCTGACCCAGGCGCTCACCAGCGCGTCGTACGGTGTCGAGGCCGCGATCCCGGCGCTGGCGATCATGGCGACGTTCGCGACGTCCCGGATCGTGGAGCAGAACCTCGTCGCCCTCGACCCCGGTGTCGTCGAGGCGGCCCGCGCGATGGGCGCCGGACCGCTGCGGATCATCGTCACGGTGATCGTGCCGGAGACGCTCGGCCCGCTGATCCTCGGGTTCACGTTCCTGTTCGTCGGCATCGTGGACATGACGGCCGTGGCCGGTGCGATCGGCGCGGGCGGCCTCGGCGACTTCGCGATCGTCTACGGGTACCAGCGGTTCAACGACGTGGTCACGTGGACCGCCGTCGCGGTGATCGTGATCATGGTGCAGCTGGCGCAGTTCCTCGGGAACTTCCTGGCCCGCCGGGTGCTGCGCCGCTGAGGGGCGTCACCGTACGAGGCGGTAGACGGAGCCCCGGACACCCCGTCTGCCGTCGAGCCCGACATCGCCCCGCTCCCGCAGGAGCCCCAGGGCGTAGTCGACCTGGGGGCGGGTCAGGTCGGTGGCAGCCATGAGCTCGACGGCGGACATCGGTCGGGCCCGCAGCGCCTCGACGATGCGCGCGGCGTTGGCCTCCCGGCGCGACGGCGGCACCTCGACGTCCTCGAACTTCAGCGACGGCGCGCCCGACGCTGCCTCCAGGGCCGGGGCCAGCGCGTACGTGCGACCGCCCCGGTCGCCGCGCGCCACGGCCAGACCGGCGTCGACGAGGCCCTGGAGGTCCGCGCGCGCCACGGTCGAGTCGCGTGGGAACTGGGTACGGAACGAGCGGTTCGTCCAGACCTGTCCATGGCGCATGGCCACCAGCGCGTGCCGTTGGGCGTCGTTGAGCCGGGCCTCGATCGTCCCGAGCCACTCGAGGTCGTCGGCCGCGAGCAGCGCGTGGTTCGGGACCCGGACGGTGAACCGCACGCCCTGGTCGTGGAACGCCGGTGGGACCATGCCCGCGACCGACAGGCTCTCCAGGATCGCGGGGATGCCCGAGGCGAGCGCCTCCACCACCCGAGCGCCGCTGTCGAGGCGCACGTTCTGCGCGATGCGGACCAGGCTGTCGTTGCGCGCCGAGCTGATCCGCTCCTGCCCGAGGCGATCGACCGTGATGCCCCAGAGCCCACCCGGGTTGGCCACGACGAGCTGGTGGCGCTCGACGCTCAGAGTGATCGCCGTCGACATCGCGTGCGGGCCGAGGTCGCGGTGGACCAGCGCGTTCGCGATCAGCTCCCGGACCGCGGCAGCCGGGTACTCGGGCTCGTCGTGCCCGTGCCCGTCGGGCCCGAAGCGCACCCGGGTGCTCGTGCTGCGCTGCACCCACCGCATCGCCTCGTCCAACATCACGGGGAGCGGCCCGTCGAACTTGCGGGCGTCGGTCGCACGAGTCCCGCCGGGGGCACCGGCGTCCGGCACCACGCTCGCCTGGATCACGAGGTTCGGCACGAACTGCTGCGGGTATGTGCCGAGCGCGACCAGCCCGGCCAGGGTCAGCCGACGGTCCGGAAGCACCACCCCGGTCCGCAGCAGGATCTCGCCGTCGTCGAACCGGGCGAGCACGCTCGACGACGCGCGGCACGTGGCGACGTACGCGGCGACGAGTCCCCGGTCGAGGTCGTCGACCGACGTGCCCTCCACCCCTGCGCGGTCGAACCGCGGATGCTCTCGGTTCGCGATCAACGCCTGCTCCTCGAGGGCTGACATCGCGTAGTCGCCATCGAACGCCCGCAGGTAGGCCTTCCTGCTCCCGTGGACCCGGACCGGCTTCATGGCGGCCGGGGCCTCGTGGACGCGAGCGAGGACGACCTTCGCGCCATCGACCTCGCGCACCTCGACATCGACGGACACCGGCGGTTCCACCCGCTGCCTCGCGACGGAGGCCAGCCGCTTGCCCGCGTCGGCGGCGTCGTACACACCGATCGCCTCGAACCCCCGACCCTCGTCGAGACCGAGGAGGACGAGGCCACCCCCCGGCGTGTTGCTGAACGCGCTCAGCGTCCTCGCCAGGTCCGTGGGGAACCCGTCGCGGGCCGTCTTGGCCTCGACCGCCGTCGAGTCGGTGCCGTCGTCGCGCAGTCCTGCCAGGACGTCGCGGAGACCATCATCCGACACATCCAGATTCACCTCCACAAAGTACCGCGACGCTTCTGGATGTGGTTGTGGATCTGGTTGTGGATCTCGGGACGCCCCCCGGCGTCAGAGCTTCTTGCCCGGGTTGAGGACGCCCGTCGGGTCGAGGACCTGCTTGATGCCGCGCTGGATCGCCAGGACGCGCTCCCCGAGCTCGCCCACGAGGGCGCCGCGCTTCTCGGTCCCGATGCCGTGCTCGCCGGTGACGGTGCCGCCGAGCTCGACGGCGAGCCCGAGGATGCGGGAGTGCGCCTCGGCGGCCGCGGTGACCTGCGCGGGGTCGGCGGGGTCGAAGGCGATGACGGGGTGCAGGTTCCCGTCGCCGACGTGCCCGCCGGTGCCGATCGGCAGGCCGACCTGCGCGGAGATGTCGGCGAGGCGCTCCAGGAGGTCGGGGAGCCGGGTGCGGGGCACGGCGACGTCCTCGTTGATGCTGCCGCCGCGCACGGCGCGCATGGCCTGGTTGAACGCCCGGCGGGCGCGCATGAGGGCGTGCAGGCGCTCGGGGTCGTGGGCCTCGTCCACGCCCACGGCGCCGTGCTCGCGGGCGACCGCCGCGTAGGTGGCGACGTCCTGGGCGCCGCGGTCGCCGGGCTCGTCGGTGATGACGAGCAGCATGGCGCGGGCGCCGACGGGCAGCCCGGCGTCGGGGTCGTAGGCGGCGAGCGCGGCGAGGACGACGTCGTCCAGCAGCTCCAGCGTCGAGGGCCGGTGCGCGCTGGCGACCAGGGCGTTCGCGGCGTCGAGCGCGTCGGCGACGGAGCCGAAGGTCGCGCAGACCCCGCGGTCCGGGCCGGGCGCGGGCAGCAGGCCGAGGGTGGCCTCGGTGACGACGGCGAGGGTGCCCTCGGAGCCGACGACGAGGCCGGTGAGGTCGAGCCCGGCGACGGCCTTCACGGTGCCGGGGGCGGTGCGGATCACGGTGCCGTCCGCGAGGACGACCTCGAGCGCGCGCACGAAGTCCCGGGTCACCCCGTACTTCACGCAGCGCATCCCGCCGGCGTTGGTGGCGATGTTGCCGCCGATGGTGCTGATGCCGTACGACGCCGGGTCGGGCGGGTAGAACAGGCCGCGCGCGGCGACGGCGTCCACCAGGTCGCGGGTGATGACGCCCGGCTGGACGACGGCGACCTGGTCGACGGGGTCGATCCGGCGGATCTCGGTCATCCGGGCGGTGGACAGCAGGACCGCCCCGGGGACGGCGTTGGCGCCCCCGGCGAGCCCGCTCAGGGCGCCCTGCGGGACGACGGGGACGCCGTGGGCGTGCGCGGTGCGCAGGACGGCGGACACCTCGGCGGTGGTGGCGGGCTGCACCAGCGCCAGGGCCGCGCCGGTCGGCGGCGTCGCGGAGCCGTCCTGCGAGCGCGCTCCGAGCGCGGCGGGGTCGGTGACGACCGCCTCGGCGGGCAGGGCGGCGCGCAGGTCCGCGAGGACGGCGTTCTCGGTCGGTGCGGTCACGGCAGCCTCACGTGCTCGGGGGTGAGGTCGGCCAGCGTGTGCACGCCGAGCAGGCGCAGCGTCCGGGCGATCTCGGTGGTCAGGATCTGCCCGACGCGGTCGACGCCCCGCTCGCCGCCCGCCATCAGGCCGTACAGGTAGGCGCGGCCGAGCATGACGGCGCGGGCGCCGTGCGCGACGGCGGCCACGACGTCGGCGCCGTTCGAGAACCCGGTGTCGACGTACACCTCGGCGCGGTCGCCGACGGCGGCGACGGTCTCGGGGACGAGCAGCAGCGGCACGGGCGCGCGGTCGAGCTGGCGGCCGCCGTGGTTGGACAGCACGACGGCGTCCGCCCCGGCGTCGACCACCCGGCGGGCGTCGGCGACGGTCTGCACGCCCTTGACCACGAGCGGGCCGTCCCAGTGCTCGCGGACCCACGCGAGGTCCTCGATGCCGACCGTGGGGTCGAACATGTGCGCGGCGAGCTCCTCGATGGTGCCCTGCCAGGAGTCCAGGGTCGCGAACCGCAGCGGCGGGGTGGTGAGGAAGTTGGCCCACCACGACGGGTGCAGCGCCCCGTCGAGCACGGTGCGGGCGGTCAGCGCGGGCGGGATGCTGAACCCGTTGCGGTTGTCGCGCAGCCGGGCGCCGCCGACGGGGACGTCCACGGTGATGACCAGGGCCTCGTACCCGGCGTCGCGGGCGCGGGCCATGAGCTCGGTGGACGCGCCGCGGTCCTTCCACACGTACAGGCCGAACCAGCTGCGCCCGTCGGGTGCGGCGGCGGCGAGGTCCTCGATGGACGTCGTGCCCATCGTGGACAGCGTGTACGGGACGCCAGTGCGGGCGGCGGAGCGCGCGACGGCGACCTCGCCCTCGTGCTGCATCAGGCGGGTGAACCCGGTGGGGGCGTAGACGAACGGCGCGGCGGCCGGGCGGCCGAGCAGGGTGGTCGACAGGTCGACGTCGCCGACGTCGCGCAGCACCGACGGCTGGAACTCGACGTCGCGCAGCACCCGGCGGGCCCGGCGGATCGACACCTCGGCCTCGGCCGCGCCGTCGACGTAGTCGAACACCGACCGGGGCGTGCGGGCGCGGGCGATCGTGCGCAGGTCGCGGACCGTGTACGCCCGGGACAGCCGCCGCTCGACGGGGTCCAGCACGGGCGGGCGCATCCGCAGCAGGGGCTTGAGCTCGGACCAGGTCTGCAGCCGTCGCCGCTGGCGCACCGCGCCGCCTCCTTCACGTGCGGAGGGGTCCGGCGGTCGCCGGTCCCCGCTCCCGCACCGTAGCCCGCGCGTCCGGTGGTCGGACAGGGCGTCTCAGGTCGTGACCCGGGGCTCCTGGACCTGGGGCGGGACGGCGTGCCGCAGCGCGCGCAGGTCCGCGACGACCTCCGCGGCGTCCGGTCGGTCCGCCGGGTCGCGCGCGGTCATCGCCGCGAACAGCTCCGCCCACCGCGGGCCCACGTGCCCGGGCACCGGCGCGGCCTCGTGCCGGCGGGCCAGCGCCGCCGTCACCGGGTCGCCGGGGAACGGCCGCTCCCCGGCCAGGCACTCCACCAGCACCAGGCCGAGCGCGTAGACGTCGGACGCCGGAGTCAGGGGGTCGCCCGCCACCTGCTCCGGGCTGAGGTAGGACGGCGTCCCGAGCATCTCCCCCGGCGTCCCCGGGTCCTGCTCGCCGCCGCTGCGCGCGATCCCGAAGTCCGCGAGCCGCGCCCACGTCTCGGTCGCCCCGACGTGGTCGACGTCGGGCAGCAGGATGTTCGCGGGCTTCACGTCGCGGTGCACCACGCCGAGGCCGTGCACGTACGCCAGCGCCTCCGCGACCTGCGCCCCGACCCGCGCGGCCGTGCCCGAGGGCAGCGCACCCTCCCGCAGCCGCGCCGCCAGCGTCGGGCCGGGCACCAGCTCCATCACGAGGAAGTCCTGCTCCGCCTCGTCCGCGAGCGCCGTGGTCCCCGCGTCGAACACCGTCACCAGACCGGGGTGGCTCATCCCGGCGAGCAGCCGGACCTCTGCCCGGTGGTGCTCGGCGGCGGCCGGACCCGCGGCGGACGGGTGGAAGACCTTCACGGCGACCTGTCGCCCCAGCACGGCGTCCTGGGCGGCGTGCACGTCGGCCATGCCGCCGCGACCGATCCGGTCGCCGAGGACGTACCGTCCGGCCAGGACCGTCCCGGCGGCCAGCGGAGCGGGGCGCGGACGCGCGTCCAACGCGGGCGAGATCGGCACCGGCACGGCCTGCGCGGGGAGCGCGTCGACCGACGCCAGCGTGGCGTCGGCGACGGTGTCCTGCAGTGCCAGGCGCGCGTCGTCCGGCAGCGCGACCACGGGGAACCTCCTCGACGGGAGATCCCAGCATCCCCGGCACCGCCGGGTCGCGCGCGGCGAGGGCCCGCTCCGGGGTCGAGATCACCCCGGACGGGTGACACCCGCCCCGCTCAGTCGGGGCGGACCTGGGTCTGCGCCAGCACCGAGCGCAGCAGCGGCCGGGACACCTCCGTCGCCCCCAGCACCAGCAGGCACCCGGCGGTCAGGCAGCCCACGAGCAGCAGCAGCCCGCCCGGGTCCTGCACCCCCGCGAACCCCAGCACGGGTGAGAGCATCACGACGCCCACCGCGGCGGAGCCCACCGCGACCGTGAGCATCGGCACCAGCACCTCCCGGCGCCGGACCTCGTCGAGCATCGCCACGGGCGTCCCGGCGAGCACCTGCAGCGCCAGCTCGCGCCGCCGGTCCAGCACCGACGCCGCCTGGACGATGCCCGCCGCTGCCGCCGCCACCAGGAACGCGATGCCGAGCGTCAGCAGCCCGCCGCGCATCAGGTCCCCGTTCAGCGTCGCCGTGGCGGCCCGCTCCGCGGCGTCGGCGTCCCGGGCCGTCGTGGACGCGATCATCGGGAGGACCGCCAGCGTGCCCGCGACGAACCCCGCGAGCCCCAGCCCGCCGACGACCCGCCACGTCGCCTTCGGGTCGTCCACGAGCCGTCGGGCGGCGAGCAGCTGCGCGGGGGTCCGCGCCCGGTGCGCCCGCCACCGACCGAGCAGACCGAGCACCCACGGCCCGATCAGGTTCAGCGCCCCGAAGCCGAGCGCCAGCGAGCCGATCCCGAACGCCATCGCCGCCGCCCCGAAGGCACCGAGGAACGACGTGATGACCATGAACGCCCCCATCGCGACGACCGCGAGCACCACGCGCACCGCCCGCATCCCCGGCGGGGTCTGCCGCCGCGCGACGCCGAGCGGCGACACCACCACGCGCCGCAGCGACACGACCCCGCTGACCACGGCGAGCAGCGGCACCGCGACGCACGCGACCAGCAGCGCCGGCCAGCCGACCCACAGCTCCGCTGTCGTGAACGTGCTGCCCTGGAACGGCACCCGCGTCCACACCGGCAGCAGCACGACGTAGCCGGCGACACCCGCGACGGCGCCGAGCAGCCCCTGCCAGGCGGTCTCCACCACCGTCAGCGCGACCACCTCGCGGGGCGTCACGCCCAGCAGCCGCAGCGTCGCCAGCCGGGCGTCCCGCCGCGCCACGCCGAGGCGCGCGGCCGACCCGCCGAGCGTCAGCAGTGGCACCACGAGCAGCACCAGCGCCGTCCACGCCAGCACGACGTAGAACTCCGCGTTCTCCTCCTGGAACGCCCCCACCGGCTCCGCGGCCCGGCCGAGGAACCCCAGCAGCCCGCCGACCACCGAGAGCGTCAGCGCCGTCATCACGGCGAACGCCGTCACCGCCAGGGACGTCGTCAGCACGCTGTCCCGGCCACCCGCGCGGCGCAGCCCCGGCGCGAGGGCCAGCACCGCCCTCATCGAGCGGCCTGCTGCCGGACGTCCGCGACCACGCGCCCGTCCCGGACCTCGACCCGCCGGTCGCACCACGCGGCCACCCCGGCGTCGTGCGTCACCACGACCAGCGACGCCCCCGCCAGCCGCGTCGTCTCCGTGAGGATCCGCATCACGTCCGTGCCCGTCGCCTGGTCCAGCGCACCCGTCGGCTCGTCGGCGAACACCACCTCCGGCCCCGTGATGAGCGCCCGCGCCACCGCGACCCGCTGCGCCTGCCCGCCCGACAGCTCACCCGGGCGGCGGTCCTCCATCCCCGCCAGACCCAGCGACGCCAACCAGCGGGCGGCCAGCTCCGTCGCCTCCTTGCGCGACGTGCCGAGCAGCATCGGGGCGAGCGCCACGTTCTCCACGGCGGGCAGCTCCGCGAGCAGCTGCCCGAACTGGAACACGAACCCGTACTGCCGGCGCCGCACCAGCGAGCGCTCCCGCTCGTCCAGGTCGTGCAGCCCGCGGCCCGACAGCGTCACCGCCCCCGAGTCCGGCACCAGGATCCCCGCGAGGCAGTGCAGCAGCGTCGACTTGCCCGACCCGGAGGGCCCCATCACCGCCACCGACTCGCCCGGCAGCACGTCCAGGTCCACGCCCGCGAGCGCCGTCGTCGGGCCGAAGCGCTTGACGAGGCCCCGCGCGGACAGGCGCGCACCCGGCAGCGGCGGCGTCACGGGCGGCACCGGCCGCAGGTGCGGGTGCGGCTCCGGGGTGGGTGCGGCCGGCGGGGGCGGAGGCATCGTGGACATGCCACCCAGCGTCCGCCGCCGGGCGGCCCGGGCACGTCGGACGACGGGCGGGTCCTGCGCGGCCGACGGCGTGCGACCGGGGACGGACCCGGACGGCGGCCTCCGCCCGTGGACGGACCTCGCACGTCGGCGTCCGGGCACGAAAGGACCCCCCGCACACCCGCCAGAGCTCACCTGCCCTTGCTGCCTTCCGGCCCTGGGGGGGTTCAGCGAGATGACGCCGCACGAGGGGTCTGCCCACCAGCCTAACGCAGCCCGGCGCCCCACCGGCACCGCGGGACCGCTGCCCCGCGCGGGGGAAAGCACCTGGTCCCCGACGTGGATCACCCGTTCCCGCCGTTCAGGGACCCGCGGCACCATCCGATATCCCTGAGTGCGGCGGACCGCCGCGTCCTCGAACGACCCGGCGGCCGGGCCGCCCTCTGCGAAAGGCTCCACGTGGCAAACGTCGACTCGACCCTCACCTCCGCCATGGCCATCGAGGGTGCGATCGCCGTCGCGCTCGTCGACTACGACAGCGGCATGATCCTGGGCTCCGCCGGCACCGGCCTGGACCTCGACCTCGCCGCCGCGGGCAACACCGACGTGGTCCGCGCCAAGATGCGCACCCTGCAGTCGCTGGGCCTCAACGACGGCATCGAGGACATCCTCATCACCCTGTCGTCGCAGATGCACCTCATCCGCCTGCTGCAGAGCGACCACGGCCAGGGCCTGTTCCTGTACCTCGCGCTCGACCGCAGCCGCGCGAACCTCGCGATGGCGCGCCGCCAGCTGCTCAACCTCGAGCGCGACCTCGCCATCTGACCGACCCCACCCGACCGACCCCCCGCACCGCCCGCACGACCGAGGAAGACGCCACGCCCGTGATCATCCGCCAGAATGCGCAGCAGGTCGCTGCCAGCCTGCGCCACTCCGTCGCGGGAGTCCGTCGCGTCACCCTCGTCCAGCGCGACGGGACGCCGTTCAGCGACGACGGCCCGGAGCACACCCGCGACCACTTCGCCGCCCTCGTCATCGCGGGCGTCGAGATGGCGCACCACACGGCCGCCGGGGCCGAGCTCACCGGGCTCGCGACCTTCACGGTCAAGACCGACGACGGGGCCGTGGTCGCCACCCCCGTGGGCGACCGGTTCGCGCTCGCCGTGGTCGTCGACCCCGGCGTCAACCTCGTGCTGCTCCAGCGGGCCATGGCGCCCCAGGTCGAGCACCTGCTCGCGCTCGACGGCGGTGCGGTCGCCTGACGCGACCGCACCGACCGTCGGGGTCGGTGCTCAGCCGTCCAGGTGCCGCAGGTACCGCTCCGGGCCGCCGAGGAACCCCCGCCAGGACAGCACCAGGTCGGTGTCCTCCCACGCGGACTCCCGCAGCCCCCACTCCCCCACCTCCAGCACCCGCGCACTCGGCAGCGCCGCCAGCACCGGGGAGTGCGTCGACAGCACCACCTGCGACCCCGCCGCCACCAGACCCCGCAGGTGCGCGAGCAGCGCCAACGACCCCGTGAACGACAGGGCCGACTCCGGCTCGTCCAGCACGTACAGGCCCCGCTGCCGCATCCGGTCCTGCGTCAGCGCGAGGAACGACTCCCCGTGCGACATCTCGTGGAACGCCGTCTCCGGCCCCCGCCCCGGGTTGTCCTCCAGGTACGTGTAGAAGCCGTGCATCGTCTCGGCGCGCAGGAAGAACCCCCGCCGCGGGGCGCCCGCCTCCCGCTCCAGCAGCAGGTGCTGCCACAGCGCCGACTCCGACTCCCGCGTGACGTTGCGCGCCCCCGTCGACCCGCCCTCGGCCCCCATGCCGAACGCGACCGCCAGGGCTTCCACCAGGGTGGACTTGCCCGCGCCGTTCTCCCCCACCAGCACCGTGGCCGGGGCGAGGTCCCAGCCGTCCCGCAGCACCTGCGCGACCGCGGGCACCCGGGCGAACCACGCATCGGGGGGCACCGGACGGTCGTCGGCGCGGACCCGACGGACGGCGAGGGCGGGGGTTCGGGAGGGCAGCACGGGTCCAGCCCACCACGTCCCACCCACCCGGCAGGGGGTGAACCCGGAGGTCCGCCGCGGACCCGGTTACCGAGCACCCCCGCGACTCGGGTACCCTCTACGGGCCGGGAGGATTCGCCTAGTGGCCTATGGCGCACGCTTGGAAAGCGTGTTGGGTTAACGCCCTCGGGGGTTCGAATCCCCCATCCTCCGCCGGTCGAAGGGCCCGCACCGCGTTCGCGCTGGTGGCGGGCCCTTCGTCGTACCTGGGTGGCACGCACCCAGGCGCCGCGGCGGGTCCGACCGCATCGGGGCGGACCACCACTCAGCGGGCGCTGCCGAGCGCTAGCGTCGACCCACCGACCGGCCGACCCCAGACGCACGAAGAGCGCCCGACCCGGGGGTCAGACGCTCTGCATGGCCGCTCACGAAGGCGGTGGGACCCGAACGGCTGGGCACTCCTCACCACAACGAACTCCCCGAGGCTACCGAGCCGCGCATCGACTGTCGAGGAGATCCGTGAAGCACCCGGACGAACTCACCGTGTCCTCCGAACAGCGGGCCGAGTTCACGCGCCTCATGGCTGGTGGACGCATGAACGCTGACGCGCGACCGCTCGCGAGTGCACGCCGTGCTGGCGCGACACCCGTACACCGGCGTTCCTGCGACCCACTTCTGAGCACGGTCGTCCGCCCGAAGGCGCAGCGTCGCTGCCCCATCATTGGCACGCGAACCGTCGTTGAAGGATATCGCTCACTTGTCGTTCGATAGGTGGGCGATCACGCCGTCACTCCACCCCGTACCCGTGGGTGGTCGACTCGTACAGCCCGATCTCGTTCCCCTCGGTGTCGACGAACACCGCCCACCACGAGGTCGGCGAGATCTCGGACTTGGGCCGCACCTCGCGCCCGCCGAGCTCGGTGACCTTGCGCATCACGTCGTCGATGGAGTCGACCTCGACGTAGGACCGCGGCCGGTCGAAGTTCTCGTCGCGGGGTGCGAGGACGCCGCCGCTGATCTTGTTGGGCGCCTGCCACATGGGGTAGCCCTCGTACCCGGGCATCTCCTGGATGTCCCAGCCGAACAGCCCGCCGTAGAAGCCCTTGGCGCGCCCGATGTCGTCGACGGGGATGTCGATGTGGGTGATGTCGCCGTGTGCCATGCCCGCTCCTCGGAAGGGGACCCCGCGCCGCTGCGGGGTCGGCTCCGTCCAGCGTACGGCGGTGCGCCGACACCGTCAGGGGGTCAGCGGCGTCGGGTGCGCCCGATGGTGCGGATCTTGCGGGCGGCGACGGCGATCTGCACGTCCCGGTACTGGGCGGCGCGGTGCATCTGGCCGCGCAGGTCGGTGCCGGACGGGCGGTGCCGCAGGTCGCAGGGGACCTCGACGGCGACGAAGCCCTTGCGCAGCAGGTCGATGGTCATGCCGGTCTCGACGCCCCAGCCGCGGGCGAGGGGGGTGGCGGCCTCGAACGCCTCGCGGGTGAGGCAGCGCATCCCGGACAGCGGCTGGGTGGGGGTCCAGCCGGTCATGGACTGGATGGCGCGCCGGGCGGCGCCGACGACGATGCCGCGACCACCTGCACCCGGCTGCGGCGGCAGCAGGGCGATGGCCACGTCGGCGGTGCCCTCGAGGACCGGCGGTACGAGGGGGGCGGTGTTGACGGCGGTGTCGCCGAGGTCGCCGTCGATGAAGAGCAGCAGGCGCGGGGGACGGTCGGGGGCGTCACGCATGGCGACGACGGCGGCGCCGGTCTCCATGGCGGCGGCCTTGCCGCGGTTGTGGGAGTGCCGGACGACGACGGCGCCGGCCTCGCGGGCGACGTGCTGGGTGTTGTCCTCGGAGCCGTCGTCGACGACGAGGACGAGGTCGACGTTCGGGATGGCGCGCGCGGAGCGGACGGTCGCCGCGATGCGGCGCGACTCGTCCTTGGCGGGGATGACGACGGCGACGCGCTGCCGTGTGCGGCCGGTGCGGGAGGTCGTGGTCGCGGCCTCGAGCGGGGCGGGCTGCTCGGCGCGGGGCCGGCGCGGCTTGCGCGCGGGCTTGGCGGGTGCGTCCGGTGCCGCCTCGTCGCCCTGGGCAGGGCGGTCGGCGACCGGTCGCTCGTCGGTCCTGTCCTCGGCCTCGCCCGTCACCCGACCAGCCTATCGACCCCCGGGCGCACCCGCGCTCCACGGGGGCGGGACACGCGGGTCCTGCACAGGACGGTCACCCGGGCGGCGCGACGCCGTCACCTGCATGTCCGTCGCCCAGTCGAGTTCCAGCGAGTTCCCGGGGACGACGCAGGCCGCTCTCCGGCTGCTCGGGGCGAGCGCGGGGAGCGGCCTGCGGGCCGGTGCTGGGGCGGGTCAGCGCAGCGTGACCTGCCGGGCGACGATGCCGGCGCGGGCGCGACGGGCGTTGGCGTCGAGCGCCTCCGTGTCGGCGATGGCGGCGGCGAACGCGGGGGCGAAGTCGGCGAGCGGCTTCTCCAGGTCCTCGGCCTCGGTGCCGCGGGCGAGCTCCCAGACGGGGACGACGAGGCCGTTGGACCGGAAGTAGCCGATGAACTTGTGGCCGTCGAAGCCGGACTCGCGGCGGCCGTGCAGCCGCGCGAGGCCGTCGATGACCTGCTGCTCGTCGTGCGGCTGCGCCCAGCGCAGGTACTCGCGCGCACCCATGCGGACCCAGTAGGCGGCGTCGACGGCGGCGACCTTCGTGGTGTCGACGACGCCGGCGTCGGCCTCCTCGATGGCGGCCTTGAGGTCGGGCGTGATCTCGGTGTCCGGGGTGATCCAGTAGGAGAAGCTCTCCTCGACGGTGACCTCGAACGGCACCGTGAGGTCGAGCACGTCCTGCAGGCGCGGGCCGGGGCCCGGCAGGCCGGACTGCTGCACGGCGGTGCCGGGCTCGGACGCGAGGGCCTCCAGGAGCGCGGCGGCGAGGTCGCGGCTGGCGTCGCCGGAGGAGCCGACGACCTGCAGGGCCAGGAGGACGACGCCGTCGGCGCGGTGCAGGGCGGACCAGCCGTCGGGCAGGACGGTGGTGACGACCACGTCGCGGGCGCCGTGCTCGGCGGTGGTGCGGGCGGTCGCGGTGGCGGCGGGCACCAGCTCGCGCAGGGAGACCCAGTCGGGCTCACCGGGGAGGCCCTCGAACGGGCGCAGGACGAACTCGACATCGGCAGACATGCCCGCCAGCGTACCGAGCCCGGTCGGGACGCTGCACGGCCGTTCGCCCGGCCCCCGCGGTGGTCGCGCACTTCGTCCCGACTCGTCCCTCGTGGTCACGGCGCGTCGCGCACGTCCGTGCACGGGCCTGACACCGCGGGCGGGTGCTGCGTACGGTCCCACCGGGTGTCGAGCCCGCGACGGCGCGGGCACCAGCCGCGCGCACCCGAGCCCCCACTCGTGAGGACCCGATGTCGCGCTCTCCCGACGCCCCCGCACGCCCGCGCCGCCGCTCCACCTGGCTCGCCGCCCCGCCACCCGCGCCGCGGCTGGCGCCCGAGGAGGTCCGCCGCCGGTACCCGCGGCTGCGGCTGCAGGTGTTCCTCGGCATCTTCGTCGGCTACGCCGGCTTCTACCTGATCCGGAACAACGTGCCGCTGATCTCGGCGCTGCTGATCGACGAGGGCCGGGTGAGCACGGTCGGCCTCGGTCTGATCTCCAACGCCGTGCTCATCTCGTACGGCCTGTCGAAGTTCGTCATGGCGATCGTCTCCGACCGATCGAACGCCCGGTACTTCCTGCCGATCGGCCTCGCCCTGTCCGCGCTCGCCAACCTCGCGCTCGCGTTCGTGCCCGCGCTGTCGGCGACGGTGGCCGCGTTCGCCACGGTGATGTTCCTCAACGGCTGGGTGCAGGGCATGGGGTGGCCGCCGTGCGGTCGGACCCTGGTGCACTGGTTCTCGACGTCGGAGCGGGGGATCAAGACCGCGATCTGGAACGTCTCGCACAACGTCGGCGGCTTCGGCGTCGGCGCCCTGGCCGCCGCGGCGCTGCACCTGACCGGGAACGACTGGACGGCGGCGTTCTGGCTGCCGGCGCTGGTCGCCCTGGTGGTCGCGGTGGTCTCGCTCGTCCTGCTGCGCGACCGGCCCGAGTCCGAGGGGCTGCCCCCGGTCGAGGAGTACCGCGACGACCCGCCGAAGGTCTCCGCGGACGAGGCCGCCGAGGCGGCGGCGGGCGTGTGGCACGTCGTGAAGACCCACGTGCTGCTCAACCGGGCGATGCTCCTGCTCGCGCTGGCGAACGTCTTCGTCTACGCGCTGCGCTACGGGATCCTCAACTGGACGCCGGTGTACCTGTCGCAGGAGCGCGGAGCCTCGCTCGGCGGCGGGATCGCCGGGTTCTCGGTGTTCGAGCTCGCCGGGATCGCCGGGACGGTGCTGTGCGGCTGGTTGTCCGACCGGGTGTTCCGCGGCAACCGCTCGCTCACCGGGATCGCGTTCATGCTGGCGGTCGCGGTCATGACCGCCGTGTACTGGCTGAAGCCGACGGACGCGCCGCTGTGGATGTCGCTCGTCACGGTCGCGACCATCGGCGGCCTGATCTACGGACCGGTGATGCTGATCGGGCTGCAGGCGCTCGACATGTCCCCACGGCACGTGGCGGGCACCGCCGCCGGGTACACCGGGCTGTTCGGCTACGTCCTGGGCGCGACGCTGGCCTCGACCGGCATCGGCCTGATGATCGACCGCTGGGGCTGGGACGTGACGTTCGGGTTCCTCATCGGCTGCTGCCTGGCGACCGTGGCGCTGCTGGTCGCGGTCAACCGGGACGAGAAGCGCCTGCTCGCGCGGCACGCAGCCGCGACCTCCGGCGCCGACCCGGAGGCGCCCGCCACACGATGACCCGTCGTCCGCCACGGGCCGCGCTCTGGTGGCAGGATCGGGCCATGGACCCGCGCGCCGGAACCCCTGCCCAGCCCTCCGACCTCATCGACGTGGACGCCCTGCTCGGCGCGTACTACGACCGTCGCCCCGACCTGGCGGACCCCGCCCAGCGCGTGGTGTTCGGCACCAGCGGCCACCGGGGCTCGAGCCTCGACGGCGCGTTCAACGAGGCGCACATCGTGGCGATCACCGCCGCGATCGTGGAGTACCGCCGTGGTCAGGGGACGGACGGCCCCCTGTTCATCGGCCGGGACACGCACGGCCTGTCGGAGCCCGCGTGGCGCACGGCGCTGGAGGTGCTGGCCGCCGCGGGCGTCGAGGTGCGGGTGGACGCCCGGGACTCGTGGACGCCGACCCCGGCGGTGTCGCACGCGATCCTGCTGCACAACGGCGCGGCGACCTCTGAGGGCGTGCGGGCGTCGGGGCCGGGCCTGGCGGACGGCATCGTGGTGACCCCGTCGCACAACCCGCCGCGGGACGGCGGCTTCAAGTACAACCCGCCGCACGGCGGCCCGGCCGGGTCCGAGGCGACGTCCTGGATCGCGAACCGCGCGAACGAGCTGCTGGCCGACGGCGTGGACCGGGTGGCCCGGGTGCAGGTGGACGCGGCGCTGGCGGCGGACACGACCCGCAAGCACGACTTCCTCGGTGCGTACGTGGACGACCTGCGGCACGTCCTCGACCTGGACGCGATCCGGTCGGCGGGCGTGCGGATCGGCGCGGACCCGCTGGGTGGCGCGTCGGTCGAGTACTGGGGCGCCATCGCGGAGCGCTACGGCCTGGACCTGACCGTGGTGAACCCGCAGGTGGACCCGCGCTGGTCGTTCATGACCCTGGACTGGGACGGCAAGATCCGCATGGACTGCTCGTCGCCGTCGGCGATGGCGTCGCTGGTGAACGCCATGGGCGCGGACGCCCCGTACGACATCGCGACGGGCAACGACGCCGACTCCGACCGGCACGGCATCGTCACCCCCGACGCGGGGCTGATGAACCCGAACCACTACCTCGCGGTGGCGATCCGCTACCTGTACTCCGGCGCCCGCCCGGGCTGGCCCGCCGACGCGGCGATCGGCAAGACGCTGGTGTCGTCGTCGCTGATCGACCGGGTCGCGGGCAGCCTGGGCCGCCGGCTGCTGGAGGTGCCGGTCGGGTTCAAGTGGTTCGTGCCGGGCCTGCTGGACGGGTCGGTCGGGTTCGGCGGCGAGGAGTCGGCGGGCGCGTCGTTCCTGCGCACGGACGGCACCGTGTGGACGACGGACAAGGACGGGATCATCCTGGCGCTGCTCGCCTCGGAGATCCTCGCGACGACCGGCAAGTCCCCGTCGCAGCACCACGCGGACCTCGTCGGCGAGTTCGGGGCCTCCTGGTACGCGCGGGTCGACGCGCCGGCCACGCTGGAGCAGAAGGCGACGCTCGGGAAGCTGTCGCCGGAGCAGGTCACCGCGACCACCCTCGCGGGCGAGGACATCACCGCGAAGCTCACGGCGGCGCCCGGCAACGACGCCCCGATCGGCGGGCTCAAGGTCACGACGGAGAACGCCTGGTTCGCCGCGCGCCCGTCCGGCACGGAGAACGTCTACAAGATCTACGCCGAGTCCTTCGTCAGCCCCGAGCACCTGACCCAGGTGCAGGCGGCCGCCAAGGACGTCGTCTCGGACGCGCTCGGCGCCTGAGCCCGCGACATCCGCCCCGGCACGCCGCGCGCGTGCCGGGGCGGAGCCGTCCGGTGCGGGCTCAGGCCGCCGCGACGGGGAGGCAGACGCGCGTGACCCACGCGGTCGGGTCGGGCTCGGTGGCCGGGCCGACGACGTAGACGTTGCGCATCGGCCCGGCGACCCGCAGGCCGTGCTCCGCGATCCACGCGCCGAGCGCCGCCATGACGTCGCCGACGCCGTCGTACGGGCCGTGCAGCTCCCCGACGACGACGTCCACCGCGGGTTCCTCGACGTACCGGACGCCGTCCGCGGCGCCGGCGAACGGCTCCTGGACGTCGAGCTGCACCTCCACCTCGGGGTCACGCTCGACGTAGCCCTCGTCGTGGAAGAGCGCGACCGCGGCCGCCCCCGGGACGGGCGCCGCGCCCGCGGCCGCCAGCCCCGCGGCGAGCCGCTGCCAGAGGACGCCCTCGTCGGCGTAGGTGGGGATGGTGCCGCGCACCGCGGCGACGCGGCGCGCGGGCAGGGTGGTGCGGGTGATCGTGGTGGACATGGCTGGACCTCCCAGGGTGTCGAGGAACCGGTCGATGTCCCGCACCCGGTCCTGCGCGCGGGCGATCTCCTCCCCGGTGACGCGCCTGCGCTCCCGCAGCACCTCCCGCAGCCGCGCCACGTCGTCGAACGGGGCGCAGGCCGCGAGGTCGGCCACCCCCACCCCGGCGTCCCGCAGCGCCCGGACCCGCTGGGCGGTGCGCAGCAGCGCGGGGTGGTACAGCCGGTACCCGGAGGCCGGGTCGACGTGGGTGGGCGGCAGCACGGCGTGCTCGTCGTAGTGCCGCAGCATGCGGACGCTCAGGAGCGACAGGCGGGAGAACTCGCCGAACGTCAGGAGCCGGTCGGGGGACATGTCCACGAGCCCACACCCTGCCACCGTGCGAGGGTCAACAGCGTGAGCGGGGTGAGCGACTGGGCCCCCGCGACCACGCGCTCGGACAGGCCCACGAGGTCCCCGTCGCCGGTGAGCTCGACGACGAACCAGCCGAGGAGCCCGAGCAGCACCGCCGACGTCCCCACGACCACGGCCGCGCGACCGCGCCGGGCCGTCGCGGCGGGCCACACCGCCAGCGCGACGAACGCCGTCCCCGCCGCCACCGCGTGCGGCCCGGGGAGCGTGTCGACGGGCAGCAGCCCCACGGCGGCGGTCGCCGCACCGCCGAGGGCGAGCAGGGCCCGACCGGCCGGACGCACCCCGCGCAGGCCCGCCGCCGTCAGCAGGTGCGCGGCACCCGTGACCAGCAGTCCCGCCGTCATCACGCCGGGGTGCGCGACGGCGCCGGTCGCGAGCTCGCTGATCGTGCCGCGCACCGCGTCGAACCCGCCGGGCTGCACGGCCGCCGCCAGGGTCCAGCCGCCGATCATCGCGACCGGCGCGACGACGGCGCCGACGACCGCCCGGCGGCGCACGCTCAAGCGCCGACCAGGTCGGCGTACTCCGGGTGGTCCTCGACGAACGCCCGCACGAACGGGCACCGGGGCTCCGCCCGGTCCCCGGCCGCCCGGACGGCGTCCAGGGCGGCGCGCACGAGCGTCGTGCCGACGCCGTGCCCCTCCTGCCGGGGGTCGACCTCGGTGTGGGTGAAGACGACGACGTCGTCATGCCGCCGGTACTCGGCGACCCCGACCACCGTCCCGTCCGGGAGGCGCGCCTCGAAGCGCTGCTCGTCGGGCAGGTCCGTCACGGTGAGGTCGTCCACCCCCCGAGTATCGGGGAGCCACCCGCGGGACGCTCGGCAGACCCGTGAGGAGCCGGGATCAAGGCGGAGGATGTCCCCGGCGGGTGCGACACTAGCGGCGTGCTGGGGCCCTACCGTGACGTGCTGACCCGACCGGGGGCGCTGTCGTTCTCCGCCGCCGGCGTGATCGCCCGGCTCCCGATGTCCATGGTCGGCATCGGGATCGTGCTGATGATCCAGGCGGTGCACGGGTCGTACGGGCTCGCGGGCACCGTCTCCGCGGTGTTCGTGCTGGCGCAGGCGGCGTGCTCGCCGTGGCTCGCGCGCCTGGTGGACCAGCACGGCCAGGCCCGCGTCATGCGCCCCGCCGTCGCGATCTCGGCCACCGCGATCACCGCCCTGGTGGTGCTGGCCGTGACGCACGCGCCCGTGTGGACGCTCTACGTCGCGGCGGTCGGCGGCGGCGCCACCATCGGGTCGTTCGGCGCGCTGGTCCGCGCCCGCTGGTCGCACATCCTGTCCGACCCCCGGTCTGTGCACACCGCGTACTCCCTGGAGTCCGCGCTGGACGAGCTCGTGTTCGTCGTCGGACCGATCCTCGCGACGACCCTCGCCACCGCGGTCACGCCCTCCGCCGGGCTGGTCGTGCCGGTGATCGGGATGGTCGCGGGCGGGTTCTGGTTCCTCGCGCAGCGGCGCACCCAGCCGCCGCCGCACCCCCGCCTCGCCGAGGTCGCACCCGACGGCACCCCGGTCCGCCCCACCTCGGTGATGCGGTCCTGGGGGATGGTCGTGCTCGCCGTGGTGTTCGTGGCGATGGGCGCGATCTTCGGGGCCACCGACGTCGCCACCGTCGCCTTCGCCGAGGAGGCCGGACGGCCCGGGATCGCCGGGGTGATCCTCGCGGTGTTCGCCTGCGGGTCGATGATCTCCGGGCTGCTGTACGGCGCCCGGCAGTGGACCACGCCGCTGTGGAAGCGGTTCGCGATCGGGATGGTCGCGCTCGCGATCGGTGCGTCGCTGTTCGTCCTCGTGGGCTCCCTGGTGCAGCTCGCCGTCGTCATGTTCGTCGCCGGGTTCGCCATCGCGCCGACGCTCATCAACGGCAACGGCCTCGTGCAGCACCTCGTCGTCCCCGAGCGGCTGACCGAGGGGCTGACCTGGGTGAGCACGTCGCTCGGCGTCGGCGTCTCCGTGGGGTCCTCGCTCGGCGGGGCGCTGATCGACCGGCAGGGCTCGCACGGCGGGTACCTCGTCGTCGTCGGGTCCGCGGCGCTCGCCGTCGTCGCGACGCTCGCGGCGCTGCGCGTGCTGCGCCGCACCGCCACCTCCCCGACGGCCGTGGCCGACGGACCGGACGCGACCGACGTCGCGGCGGGCGTTGGCACGAGCCGGCTCGGCGACGCCGACACCCAGGAGACCCCGGGGACCTGAGCCCCGAGCCCGCGGTCCCCCTCCGGGCAGACCGCCGGTTCCGCTCCGCGCAGCGCACGGGACGCGCTCGGCGCGGAGCGCTGGTGCTCAGCGCAGCGCGCCGGTGCTCAGCGCAGCGAGCGGGGCTCCGTGACCTGCCCCTCGTCCTCCGTGGCCTTGCGGCGCTCCGCGAACACCGCGAGCACCAGCAGCAGCCCCCCGGCGGCGAGCAGGGTGAGCAGCCACGGCCCGGCCGAGATGGTCCGGCCGATCTGCGCGGCGAACACCGACACCACCGCCACCGGCAGCGCCACGGCGCCCACCACCAGCGGGGCCCGGAGCATCTGCCGGGCACCGGCCAGCATGAAGCCCAGCGCCAGGACGACCACGAGGATCGCCCGCCAGGTCAGCGGATCGGTCCAGATCGCCAGCATCGACGGGCCGAGCGTCGCCAGGGCGCCCGGGGTGAGCGTCGCGACGCTGCCCACGCGTCCGACCGGCCACGCCGCGACCGGGCCGGGCCGCGGGACCGGCGGGCTCGCGGGGTGCGCCGGGGCCGCGGTGAGCGTCGCGTGCAGCGCGACCGCGCCCATCGCCGTCAGCGCCAGGCCCAGGGGCAGCGCGAACACCTCGACGCGGAGCTCGCGCGGGCTCCACGCGCCGATGGCCCACGCCAGCGCCACGACCCAGACCGCCCACCCCGGCGGGACCGCCGTGGCGAGCGCCCCGGGCGAGCGCCGCGCCTCCGCGCGGACGGCCAGCACCGCGAGCAGCAGCAGCCCGATCTCGACGACCCAGCCCGTCCAGGTCAGCGCCCACGACGGCCGCGCCGCCGACAGGGCGCCGATCGTGCCGGCCACGAGCGC
>NZ_RFFI01000067.1 GCF_003696205.1 Cellulomonas triticagri | reverse complement strand
GCCGGCCGGCGCCGCCGGGACCGCGCCGGGGGCGTCCCGCACGGCGGCGAGGACGGCGACGGTCGCGACGACACCGACCGCGGCGACCGAGAGGAAGGTCGTCCGCCAGCCCGCGACGTGCAGCAGGGCGACCACGGGCACGGCGGACAGCACCTGGCCGACCTGCCCGATGCTGCCGGTGAGCTGGGTCATCAGCGGGACCCGGCGCGCGGCGAACCACGCGGGCACGAGCCGGACCACCGACACGAACGTCAGGGCGTCCCCCGCGCCGACGAGCACCCGGCCCGCGAGCACCCACCCCGCGCTCGGCGCGAGCGCCAGGACCGCCTGGCCGACCGCCATCACGGCGGCGCCGGTGGCGACGAGCAGGCGCGGGCCGTACCGGTCGAGCAGGACGCCCACGGGGACCTGGAGCAGCGCGTAGACGACGAGCTGCGCGACCGCCACGGACGCGAGCGCCGCCGAGGAGACGCCGAACCGCTCGGACACCTCGAGGGTGGCGACGCCGAACGACGACCGGTTCATGATCGCGACGACGTAGGCGCCGACGCCGACGCCCCAGACGAGGAGGGCACGGCGGTCGGAGGTCACGTGGGGTCATTCTGCCCTGGCGCGGCGGTGCCGGGCGCGGGCGTCCGCGGACGACGACGGGCGCGCCCCTCCGCAGAGGGACGCGCCCGGGGTCGGTGCGAGGGGACCGGGGTCGTCAGGACCCGTCGCCGCGCTGTTCCGCGAGGAACCGCTCGAACTCCGCGCCGAGCTCGTCGGCGGTGGGGATCTCGGCGGTCTCGGCGAGCAGGCTCGGGCGGCCGATGTTCCGGCTGAACGCGTCGTACTGCTGCTCGAGCGCGTGCACGACGGTCCCGACCTCCGGGGACTCCTCGACCTGGCGCTCGATCTCGACGAGGGTCTCCTCGGCTGCGGCCTGCAGGGCACCGAGGTCCAGCTCGAGGCCCGCGGCGCGCTGCACGTGCTCCAGGCCGGTGATGCTGGCCTGCGGGAACGGCGACTGCGCCAGGTAGTGCGGGACGTGCACCGCGAAGCCCATGGCGTCGTGCCCGGACTGGCCGAGCCGGATCTCCAGCAGGGACCCGGCGTCCGCGGGGACCTGCACGGTGCCGAACCACGACGTGTAGTCGGCGACGAGGTCGGAGCGGTTGGCGTGCGCGGTCACGGACAGCGGCCGGGTGTGCGGGATGCCCATGGGGATGCCGTGCAGGCCGACGGTGAGGGGCACGTCGAACCGCTCGACGATCTGGCGGACGGCGGCGGCGAACCGCTCCCACTGGACGTCGGGCTCGACGCCGTGCAGCAGGAGGAACGGCACCCCCGCGGTGTCGCGCACCAGGTCGACGGCGAGCTCGGGCTCGTCGTACTCGCCCCAGTGGTCGGATTCGAACGTCACGGTGGGGCGGCGCGACCGGTAGTCGAGCAGCTGGTCGACGTCGAACGTCGCGAGGCGCTCGGTGGGCAGCTGCTCGGTCAGGTGCTCGGCGGACAGGCGGCCGGCGCCGCCCGCGTCGACGAAGCCCCGCACGGCGTGCACCAGCACGGGGCCGTTGCCGCCCGCGGTCCGCGCGTCGACCTCGGCGGCGACCGCCGGGTCCACGACGTAGATCTCGCTCGGGTCCAGCATGCGTCCTCCTGGTCGGGTGTACCGCGGACGCCCGCTGGCGCCCGCACTAGCAGGAGGAACACCGCGGGCCCCCTCCGTGTTCCCGGACCGGCGCACCCGCGCGAGGACCGCCCCGGAGGCCGTCCGGACGGCACGCGCGAGAGCCCCGCCGGATGGCGGATAATGGACGGCCGCCCGCGCCGGACGGAGCATCGTCCGGGCGTGCGGGGCACGGGCGCGGGGGCGCCGTGGGACGACGCGACGGGGAGCACGGGTGACCGGGATCGAGGCGCAGCTGGCCGCCGAGCAGCAGGTCGTGGACCGGTTGTACGCGCGGCTCGACGAGCTGCGGGCCGGGACGCGGGACCGCCTGGCGGAGGTGCGCCGGGTCGGACCGTCGGGGTCGCCGCAGAACCGCTCGGAGCGCGACGCGTTCGCGACGCTGTACGAGGACCGGCTGGCCCGCCTGGAGGCAGTCGAGGACCGGCTCGCGTTCGGTCGGCTCGACCTCGCGGAGGACGGCGGCCGCCGGTACATCGGCCGCATCGGGCTCAACGACGAGGAGCACGCGTCGATCCTCACGGACTGGCGTGCGCCCGCCGCGCAGTCGTTCTACCGGGCGACGTCCGCGAACCCGGACGGCGTCGTCGCGCGCCGGCACCTCGTGACCCGCGGCCGCCGGGTGACGGGCGTCGAGGACGAGGTGCTCGACCTGGACGTGCTCGCCGACGCCGAGGCCGCCGAGCGCCTGGGCGCCCTGTCCGGCGAGGGCGCGCTGCTGGCCGCGCTGGCTGCCCGCCGCACCGGCCGCATGGGCGACATCGTCGCGACGATCCAGGCGGAGCAGGACGCGATCATCCGCGCCGACCTCGCGGGCGCGCTGGTCGTGCAGGGCGGACCGGGTACCGGCAAGACGGCCGTCGCGCTGCACCGCGCGGCGTACCTGCTGTACGCGCACCGCCGGGTGCTGGAGCGCTCGGGCGTGCTGCTGCTCGGACCGAGCCGGACGTTCCTCCGGTACATCGACCAGGTGCTCCCCTCGCTCGGCGAGACGGGCGTGGTGTCGACCACGGTCGGCGAGCTCTACCCCGGCGTCGTCGCGACGGGCTCCGAGCCGGACGCCGTCGCGGCGATCAAGGGCCGCCCGGTGTGGCGGAAGATCGTGGAGCGCGCCGTCCGGCAGCGCCAGCGCGTCCCGGAGCGGGCCACCACGGTGTCGATCGACGGCCGGACCATCGTGATCCGCCCGAACGACGTCCGCTCGGCGATCAACCACGCGCGCCGCGGCCACCGCCCGCACAACCAGGCGCGGGTGACGTTCGTCCGCGACATGCTCGGCCGGCTCGCGGAGCAGTACGTGAGCCAGCTCGCCTGGTCCGTCGCGCCCGACGAGCGCGGCGAGATCGTCGAGGAGCTGCGCACCACCCGGGAGATCCGGGTCGCGCTGAACCTCGCGTGGATGCCGCTGACCCCGCAGGGGCTGATCTCGGGCCTGCTGTCGAAGCCCGCGCGGCTCGACGCGGCCGCCCCGGAGCTGTCCGCGCACGAGCGCGCGGCCCTGCTGCGCGACGCCGACGCCCCGTGGACCGAGGCCGACGTCCCCCTGCTGGACGAGGCGGCGGAGCTGCTGGGCGAGGACGACCAGGCCTCGCGCGCCCAGGCCCGGCACGACGCCGCCCAGCGCGCCCAGGAGCTCGACTACGCGCGCCAGGTGCTCGAGCACTCCGGCGCCGGGCTGGTGTCGGCCGAGCTGCTGGCGGACCGGTTCGCGTCCACGGGGCCTGCGCTGACCACCGCGGAGCGCGCCGCCGCCGACCGGACCTGGACCTACGGGCACGTCGTGGTGGACGAGGCGCAGGAGCTCTCCCCCATGGCCTGGCGGATGGTGCTGCGCCGCGTCCCGACCCGGTCGCTGACGGTGGTCGGCGACGTCGCGCAGACCTCCACGGCCGCGGGCACCCGGGACTGGGCGACGACGTTCGACCGGATCCTCGCGGGAGGCTGGCGCCTCGCGGAGCTCACGGTGAACTACCGCACGCCCGCCTCGGTGGCCCGCACCGCCGAGCGCGTCGGGCGCGCGGCCGGGCTGCCGCTCACGCCGACCACCTCGGCTCGCGACGTCGAGGACGCCCTCGTCACCGAGCAGGTCGACGCCGCCGGGCTGGTCGCCGCGACGGTCGCGCACGCCGAGACCGCGCTGGCCGCCGTGCGGGACACGAGCGGCGCGGGACGGGTCGCGGTCATCGCGACCCCGGAGCAGGTGCCCGCGCTCGCCGCGGCGCTGCCCGGCGCCGGGCTCACCCGCACCGGCGCTCCCGACCTGGACGCCCCGCTGACGGTCATGACGCCCACGCAGAGCAAGGGCCTGGAGTTCGACGCCGTCGTGCTGGTCGAGCCCGCCGACGTCCTCAAGGGCGGCGCGGGCGACCTCTACGTCGCGATGACCCGGCCCACCCAGGCGCTGCGCGTCGTCCACACGCAGCCGCTGCCGGCGGGGTGGGACGCCGCCTGAGGACCGTCGCGGTTGTCCGAGGGACGGGACCGGCTTGGACACACCGCGGCCGAGGCGCACCATAGGGGCGTGCTGCGCGCCCTGCTCCTCGAGAACCTGCATCCTCAGGCCCGCTCCATCATGGAGGCGGCCGGCTACGAGGTCGTGACGCGCTCCGGCGCGCTCGACGAGGCCGAGCTGGCGGAGGCCCTGCAGGGCGTGCACCTGCTCGGCATCCGCTCCAAGACCCAGGTGACGGAGGCCGTGCTCGACGCGGCGACGGACCTGCTGGCCGTGGGCGCGTACTGCATCGGCACCAACCAGATCGACCTGCACGCGGCGGCGTCCCGCGGCGTCGCGGTGTTCAACGCCCCGTTCTCCAACACCCGCTCGGTGGTGGAGATCGCGCTGGCCGACATCATCGCGCTGACCCGCCGGCTCACCGTGCTCGACCGGTCGATGCACGACGGCGTCTGGAACAAGTCCGCCGACGGCGCCCACGAGGTGCGCGGCCGCACGCTCGGCATCGTCGGGTACGGCAACATCGGCACGCAGCTGTCGGTGCTGGCCGAGAACCTCGGCATGTCGGTCGTGTTCTACGACACCGCCGAGAAGCTCGCGCTCGGCAACGCGCGCCGCGCGGAGACGCTGGACGAGCTGCTGGACGTCGCGGACATCGTGACGCTGCACGTCGACGGCCGCAGCGGCAACGCCGGGCTGTTCGGCGCGAAGCAGTTCGCCCGGATGCGCGAGGGCGCGATCTTCCTCAACCTGTCCCGCGGGTTCGTCGTGGACTACGCGGCCCTGCGCGACGCGGTGCTCGCCGGGCACGTCGCGGGTGCGGCGGTCGACGTGTTCCCCGTCGAGCCGAAGCGCAAGGGCGACCCGTTCGAGTCCGAGCTGCGCGGCCTGCCGAACGTCATCCTCACCCCGCACACCGGCGGGTCCACCGAGGAGGCGCAGGAGGCCATCGGGCAGTTCGTGTCGAACAAGCTGCGCGACTACCTCGGCACCGGCACCACGATGCTCAGCGTCAACCTGCCGAACCTCACCCTGGAGCGCCGCGAGGGCGTGCACCGGCTCGCCTACCTGCACCGCAACGTGCCCGGCGTGCTGGCGGCGGTCAACGCGACGCTCGCGGAGCACGGCGCCAACATCGAGGGCCAGCTGCTCGGCACCCGCGGCGACGTCGGCTACGTGGTGACCGACGCGGTCGCGGTCGAGAGCGGTGTGGTCGAGGCGCTGCGCGCCCGCCCGGAGACCATCCGGCTCCGCGTGGTCGACTGACCCGACCCCGCACCGGTGGCTAGGGTCGGGGTCGTGCACCTCGCCGACGACGCCCGCCACGACCGACTCCCCCTGCGCCGCGCCGGGCGCACCGGACTGGACCTGCCGGTGGTGACGCTGGGGCTGTGGCAGAACTTCGGCGACGCGACGCCGTACGCCGACCAGCGCGCGCTCGTGCTGGCGGCCGTCGACGCGGGTGTGCTGCACCTGGACCTGGCGAACAACTACGGCCCGCCGCCGGGCGCCGCGGAGGAGAGCGTCGGCCGGCTGCTCGCGACCGACCTGCGCCCCTACCGGGACGAGCTGCTGATCGCGACCAAGGCGGGGTACCGGCAGTGGCCGGGACCGTACGGCGAGTTCGGCTCCCGGAAGTACCTGCTCGCGTCGCTGGACCAGTCGCTGCGCCGCCTCGGCACCGACCACGTGGACGTGTTCTACAGCCACCGGTTCGAACCGAGCACGCCGCTGGAGGAGACGATCGGCGCGCTGCGCACCGCCGTCGAGTCGGGCCGCGCCCGGTACGCGGGCATCTCCTCGTACTCGGCGCGCCGCACCCGGGAGGCGCTGGCCGTCGCCGAGGGCATGGGGCTGCCGCTCGCGCTGCACCAGCCGTCGTACTCGATGCTCAACCGCTGGGTCGAGGAGCCCGACGCCGACGCGGGCGGCAGCAGCCTGCTGGACGTGGCCGGGGACGCCGGCCTCGGTGTCGTGGCGTTCTCCCCGCTCGCCCAGGGCATGCTCACCCGGAAGTACCTCGGCGGGGTCCCCGCGGACTCGCGGGCGGCGCGCGGCGGACCGCTGCGCGCCGAGTACCTGAGCGAGGAGAACCTGGACCGGATCCGCGCGCTCGACGCGGTCGCGTCGGGGCGCGGGCAGACGCTGGCGCAGCTCGCGATCGCGTGGGTGCTGCGCGACCCGCGGGTGACGTCGGTGGCCCTGGGCGCGCGCACGCCCGAGCAGTTGGCCGAGAACCTGGCCGCCGTGCACGGTCCCGCGCTGACCGACGCGGAGCTCGCGGCGATCGACGCGCACGCGGGCGACGCCGGTATCAACCTGTGGGCGTCGCGGTCGTCGGACCTGTGAATCCCGGATCACCTGCGGCGCGGCACCGGGGCAGCGGTGGCGTCGTCGCAGGTCAGGGCGCTCTCATCCCGGCCTGCACAGCACCTACGCAGTTGCCTGAGGCTACGCACACGTAACTTACGGCTCCGTAGGTTACGGTGTGCCCGTGACCGACTTCACGCGCCCCTGGCACGCCACGTACGGACCGGCCGTCCCGGCCGAGGTCGACGTGCCCGACGAGCCGCTGACCGCCGCCCTCGACCGCGCCGCCGCGGCCTGGCCCGATCGCGTCGCCGTCGACTTCCTGGGCGCCCCGACCACCTACGCGGACCTCGCGGACGCCGTCGCCCGCGGCGCCACCGTGCTGCGCGACCTCGGCGTGGGCCCCGGCGATCGGGTCGCCATCGCGCTGCCGAACTGCACGTCGCACATGGTCGCGTTCTACGCCGCGCTGCGGCTGGGCGCGGTCGTCGTGGAGCACAACCCGACCTACACGGCCGCCGAGCTCGAGCACCAGCTCGCCGACTCCGGCGCCACCGTCGCGCTCGTCTGGGAGAAGGCCGTCGCCGCCGCCCTCGCGGCGCAGGCCACCACCGCCGTCCGCACCGTCGTCGCCGTCGACGTCTCCGCCGACCTGCCCGCCGTCAAGCGGCTCGCGCTGCGCCTCCCGCTGCCCGCCGCCCGTCGCACCCGCACCGCCCTGCGGTCGCCGCTGCCCGCGGGCACCCCCGTCTGGCACCGCCTGGTCGCCGCGGCCACCCCGCTGCCGGCCGAGCACCCCCGCCCCGCCGGCACCGACATCGCGCTGCTGCAGTACACCGGCGGCACCACCGGGACGCCCAAGGCCGCCGTGCTCACGCACCGCAACCTGGTCGCGAACGCCGTGCAGGGCCAGGCGTGGACCCAGGCCGAGCAGGGCACCGAGACGATCTACGGGGTGCTGCCGTTCTTCCACGCGTTCGGCCTCACCCTCTGCCTCACCTACGCGACCCGCGTCGCGGCCACCCTGGTGGCGTTCCCCAAGTTCGACCCCGACGCCGTGCTCGCCGCGCAGAAGCGCCGCCCCGGTACCTTCCTGCCCGCCGTGCCGCCGATGCTCGACCGGCTCGCGGGCGCGGCCGAGAAGGCCGGCGCCGACCTGACGTCCTTCCGGTACGCGATCTCCGGTGCCATGTCGCTGGCCCCGCAGACCGCCGCGCGCTGGGAGCGGCTCACCGGCGGACTCGTCGTCGAGGGCTACGGCATGACCGAGACCTCCCCCGTGGCGCTCGGCAGCCCGCTGTCCCCCGCCCGCCGCCCCGGTGCCCTCGGCCTGCCGTTCCCGAGCACCGACATCCGCGTCGTGGACCAGGAGGACCCCACCCGCGAGGTCGCGCCCGGCGAGCAGGGCGAGCTGCTGATCCGCGGACCCCAGGTGTTCTCCGGCTACTGGAACCGGCCCGAGGAGACCGCCGACCAGCTGCTCGACGGCGGCTGGCTGCGCACCGGCGACGTCGTGCGCGTCGACGAGAACGGCTTCGTCGTCCTCGTGGACCGCATCAAGGAGATGATCGTCACCGGCGGGTTCAAGGTGTACCCGTCGCAGGTCGAGGACAAGCTCCGCGGGATGCCCGGCGTCCGCGACGTCGCGGTCGTCGGCCTGCCCGGCGGGGACCTCGGCGAGAAGGTGGTCGCCGCCATCGTCACCGAGCTCGGCGCCCACGTCGACATGGCCGCGCTGCGCGAGTGGTGCGACGCCCGCCTGGCCCGCTACGCCGTCCCGCGCGAGCTCGTGATCCTCACCGAGCTGCCGCGCTCCCAGATCGGGAAGGTGCTGCGCCGCGTCGTCCGGGACGACCTGCTGGCCGGCGGCGCCGCCTGACGACGCGCAGGCGTGCACGACGAGGCCCCCGCACCGTGCACCGGTGCGGGGGCCTCGTCGTCGGTCAGGCCGGGGTGACCGGCAGCGCGCGCTGCCACCACTCGAGCACGTGCTCGAAGCGCACCAGGCGGTGCTGCGGGCGACCCGAGCGCGTCAGCTCGTGGCCCTCGCCCGGGAACAGCAGCAGCTCGGCGGGCACGCCGCGGCGCTTCAGCTCCACGAACCAGCGCTGGCCCTGCTCGACCGGGCACCGCCAGTCCTGCTCGGAGTGGATCACGAGCGTCGGGGTGGTCACCCGGTGCACGTGCGCCATCGGCGACTGCGCGGCCACCGCGGCGCGCGCGGCGTCGTCGTCCCCGTCACCCAGGTACTCCAGGCCGAAGAACCAGCCGATGTCGCTGGAGCCGACGAAGCTGACCGGGTCCAGGAACCCGCGCTCCACGATCGCCGCGCGGAACCGGTCGGTGCGCGTCGTCAGCCAGGCGGTGAGGTAGCCGCCGTACGACCCGCCCATGACGCCGACCCGCTCGGCGTCCAGCGCCGGGTCGGTCAGCGCGGCGTCCAGCAGCGCGAGGACGTCGTCGGTGTCGACCGTGCCGAAGCCGTGCCGGATCGCCGAGCCGTGCGCCGAGCCGTAGCCCGCCGCGCCGCGCGGATTGCCGTACACCACCGCGTAGCCCTGCTCCGCGAGGGTCTGCACCTCGTCGAACAGGCCGACCGTGTACTGCGCGTAGGGGCCGCCGTGGATCATCAGGATCGTCGGGTGCGGACCGGCGAACCGCTCCGGGTCCGGGGTGACGAGCCAGCCGTGCACCGGGTAGCCGTCCGGCGCGGTCGTCGTGACCTCGCGCGGCGTCCGCACCCGCCCGGTCGCGCGCAGCGGCGCGGACCAGTCCGTCAGCACCCGCGCGCCGCCGGTGGCGAGGTCCACGGCGTGCACGTCGCCCGACGTCTGCGGGCCCGCGGCGGTGACCACCGCGACCGGGACGCCCGGGACCGCGGCCACGCCGTGCGCGACCACGTCGCCCGCGAGCAGGTCGCGGGTGCTGGCGTCGGCACGGACCTCGCGCAGCAGCACGGTCCCGCGGTGCAGCACCCCCACGAGGACGCCGTCCGCGGTGACCGCGAACGTGCCGGGGTCCAGGTCGACCGCCTCGACGTCGGTGAGCCGCTCCGGCGCACCCGTCGCAGCCGGGGTCGCGCCGTCGGTGAGCGGCAGCCGGAACAGGCCGGTCTGCGCGGCGACGAAGTCGCGGCCCGAAGGACCCATGTCCTGCGCCAGCAGCCACAGGGCGGAGCCGTCCGTGGCGGGGAGCACCGCGGCGACCGCGAGCGTGCTGCCCGCGTCGGCGTCCGTCAGCGGCACCAGCGCGCCGTCCGAGCCCGGGGCGGTGTCCACGAGCACGGCGTCGCCGCGCAGGTCGGCGTCCTTGGCGGCGTGCCGCGCGGCGACGGCGGCGACGTAGCGCCCGCCGGGGAACCAGGCGAGCTGCTCGACGTCCGTCGGCGCGTCGGTGACCTGGCGGACCGTCGGCGCGGCGTCCTCCCCCGTCGGGACGGCGTCCCGCGACGTGAGGTCCGCCGGGACCTCCACGACGAACAGCTGGCGCCGCTTGTCGCGGGTGAAGCCGACGCCGTCGTGCCGGTACGGCAGCTCGGTGATGTGCCGGGGCCGCTCCGCGGCGCTGTCGCCGCCGGCGACGTAGCGACCCTCCTCGGGCACCCGGGCCAGGAAGGCCAGCGCGGTGCCGTCCGGCGACCAGCGCGCCGGGCCGGCACCCAGCGGGGCGTCGGTCAGGCGCACCGGCTCGCCACCGGTCGTCTCGACCACGAACAGCTGCGGGCGGCCCTGCGGCTCGGCACGCAGGAACGCCACCCGGGTGCCGTCCGGCGACACCTGCGGATCGGTGTCCCGGTGCCCGCGGGTCAGCCGCACCGGCGGTGCGGACCCGTCGGTGGCGACCCGCCACAGGTGGCCGGTGTACTCGTCGGAGTCGAGGTCGGGGGCCGTGCGCGACACGACGGCGAACGCGCCGTCCAGCGAGAGCGCCGGGGTCCCGGGGGCGTGCAGGAGCGACAGGTCGGAAGGGATCACGCCCCCGACGGTAGTACGCCCCCGCACGCCCGGGGGCTCAGGCGTCGGCGGGCTGCCCCGTCGCGTCGCCCGCCTCGGCAGCGGCCCGCGCGGCCTCGTTCTCCGCCCGCAGCACCGTGATCGCCGCCTCGAAGTCCTCCAGGCTGCTGAACGCCTGGTAGACGCTCGCGAACCGCAGGTACGCGACCTCGTCCAGGTCCCGCAGCGGGCCCAGGATGGCCAGGCCGATCTCGTACGCGTCGAGCTCGGCGCTGCCGCTCGCCCGCAGGTTCTCCTCGACGCGCTGCGCGAGCACGGCGAGGTCGTCGTCGCTCACCGGGCGGCCCTGGCACGCCTTGCGCACGCCGTTGACGATCTTCTCCCTGCTGAACGGCTCCGTCGCACCCGAGCGCTTCACCACGGACAGGCTCGCGGTCTCGATGGTCGTAAAGCGCCGGTTGCACTGCGGGCATTGGCGACGACGACGGATCGACAGGCCGTCGTCGGAGGTGCGCGAGTCCACGACGCGGGAGTCGGCGTGACGGCAGAACGGGCAGTGCATGAGCGCCTCCTCCGGGTGCAGGACGACCGGACGGCGGGGGCGACACCACCGCGCCCGCCCGGACGACCGGGACACGGTAGGGCGCGCGGGGCGGCCGGTGCAACACGCGCCCACCGGCAGGCTGCCGAAGGGCGAACCGTAGGCGGAGCCCGGGCAGACGACGAAGGTGGCCGTGCGTCGCACGGCCACCTTCGTTGGGGACGCCCCCGTCCCGTCTCGTCCGCGCGACTCGCCTCGCTCGGACGGTTGCTGCACGCTCTTCGTCCCGTGCCCGGAGGCCCGACGACGACGCGTCCCTCGTGGCGAGCCCCCCAGCCAGCCGTTCGAGGTGGCACCACAGTAGAGGCGTGCGCGGCAATTACGCAAGCACCGACTTTCGTAATCCACCCGATGGGGTCGCGGGTCCTGACCAGGCCCTCAGTCGCCGGCGGGCAGGAGGATGACCTCGCCCGCCTGGAGCGAGGCGCTGGACATCCCGTTGAGGTCCTGCAGCGCCAGGACGACGTCGCGGACGTCCTCCCCCGGCGCGGCGATGTCGGAGGCGATCTGCCACAGCGTCTCGCCGGAGGCGACGGGGTGGCTCACGACCTCCAGCGCGCGCTCCGGACCGTCGGCCACCGCGCGCCCACCCATGACGCCGGCGACGGCGAGCAGCAGACCGAGCAGGACCACGACGGCCCTGCCGCGCCGGGTGAGCCGCAGCGGCGCCGGACGGGACGTGCCCGCCTGCGGGGCGGCCGAGCGGGTGACGGCAGGGCGGGTGACCACGGGACGGTCGGCGACGGCCAGCGGCCGCGTCACGACGGCGACCCCGGGGTGCGACCCCCGGCCTGCGACGCGCGACGACACGGCGGCACCCGGCCGCTGCCCGACGGTGGCACGCGGCCTGGTGACGCTGATCCGCGGCTGCACGGCGATGGCGCTCATCCCCACCACTTCCCCTCCGGGCCCTGCCGGACCCACTCGAACACCTGTTCGTTCGAACGTCTGTACGAAACTGAACCACACCGAGCGGGCGATGTCGAGACACGGTCGAACAGGTGTTTGATCCACCTGCTCGCGCGCCCTACGCTCGGGACGTCGGGTAGAGCGCACCACGAGGCACTGACACGACCGTCGTACCGGCGGTCTGCGGGCCTCGGACCAGCGAGGACGCGGGTCGCGGTGCGCACCGCGCGACGGACCGGTGCCGCGGACGGGCACCGGCGGGCAGGCGCCGCAGGGTGCCGGGAGACGGGAGCGGACATGGCGAGCGAGGCACCGGGAGACCCCGGCACGACCGACGGCGGGGCGGCACCCGTCGCGGAGCTCGACGGCGACGGCCTCACGCCGCGCCAGCGCCTCGTGCTGGAGACCGTGCGCGCGTCCGTCGAGAGCCGCGGCTACCCCCCGAGCATGCGCGAGATCGGCGACGCCGTCGGCCTGACCAGCCCGTCCAGCGTCAAGCACCAGCTCACCGCGCTCGAGCGCAAGGGCTACCTGCGCCGCGACCCGAACCGCCCGCGCGCCATCGAGGTCGTGCAGCCCGACGACTCGCGCGGCGTGGCCGGGCTGCCCGGCGGCCCGACGCTGCGGCTGCCCGCCGCGCTCGGCGACGAGGACAGCGGCGCCCGCGACGGCGCGCCCGAGGCCGCGTACGTCCCCGTCGTCGGCCGGATCGCCGCCGGTGGCCCGATCCTCGCCGAGCAGCTGGTGGAGGACGTCTTCCCGCTGCCCCGGCAGCTCGTGGGCGCGGGCGAGCTGTTCCTGCTCAAGGTCGTCGGGGACTCGATGGTCGAGGCCGCGATCTGCGACGGGGACTGGGTGGTCGTCCGCCGCCAGCCCGTCGCGGAGAACGGCGAGATCGTCGCCGCCATGCTCGACGGCGAGGCCACGGTGAAGACCCTCAAGCGCACCGACGGGCACGTGTGGCTGATGCCGCAGAACGCCGCGTACTCCCCCATCGACGGCGACCACGCCCAGATCCTCGGGCGCGTGGTCTCGGTGCTCCGCAGCCTCTGACCCCGCCCGCCGGGGTCCCGCGGGTCCGGCGCGTGCGGGCGGTCAGCCCCTGACCGGTACCCGCTCCGGGCGCGGCCCGGCCGCGAGGTCCCGCTCGTGCAGCACGTCCACGCCGGAGGCCACGAGCGCGTCGAGCGCCCGGGCGACGTCGTCCGGGTCGTTCCAGAGGTGGAAGGCGAGCCGCACCCGCCCCGCCCGTCCGGCGACCCGGCACCCGGCGGCCACCAACGCGGCGCGCCGCTCCCCCGCCGGGTCGGGCAGGGTGACCACCGCGCTGCCGCCGGGCCCGAGACCGACCCCCGCCCGGAAGGCGTCCGCGAGCCCGACGGCGTGCGCGCGCACCGCCTCGGGGTCACCGGCGGCGAGGACCGCGACCGACTCGGCGGCACCCAGCCACGCCTGCCACGCCGGGGACACGTCGAACCGGCGGGCATCGCCCGCGAGGTGCATCGCGGGGCCGTAGCAGGACGCCCAGGGGTCCTCCCCCGCGTACCAGCCCGCCTGCACGGGACGCAGCCAGCCGTCGCCGTCAGGCCTGCGGAGCGCGTCGTCGCGCAGTGTGAGGAAGCCGGTGCCGCGGGGCGCGCACAGCCACTTGTAGGCGGCGGTGACGGTGAGGTCGTAGCGGCTCGCGTCGACGGGCAGCCACCCGGCGGCCTGGGTGAGGTCGCACAGCGTGCGGGCACCGGCGGCGCGGGCTGCCGCCACGACGGCGTCGTCGGCGAGCACCGCGCCGGTCGCGGACTGGACCAGCGAGTAGGCGACCAGGTCGGTGCCGGGGCGCACAGCCTCGGCGAGATCCGAGGCGGGGACGTGCCGGACGCGCAGCCGCGACCCCTGGGCGAGGAACGGGAACACCATCGAGGTGAAGTCGCCCTCGACGCAGAGCACCTCGGCGCCGTCGGGCAGGGACGCCGCGACCACGGACGCCATGACCGAGACCTGGGAACCGACCGCGACGCGATCGGCCGGCACGCCCACCAGGCGACCGAAGTCGGCCCGGGCCGAGGCGACAGCCGTCTCGTAGCGGCCGACGTCCATGCGGCCGGCCTCCCAGCGGTCGAGGTCCGCCCGCAGCGCCTGCGTGGTGCGGCGCGGAGCGACGCCCGCCGTCGCGGCGTCGAGGTTCCCCGGCGCGGGGTCGAAGGCGGCGCGGACGTCGGCGAGCGGGAGCATGCCGTCGAGCCTGCCGCCCGGCGCCCATGCGGACAACCGTCAGTTCCGAGTTGATCCATGCATCGGGCTGATGTGTACGCCTACGCTGTCCGGATGGACAGCACCCCGGCCCGCCGGTTGGACGCCGCCGCCCTGCGGCTCGTGCGGGCCGTGCACGACACCGGCAGCGTCACCGCCGCCGCCCGCGCGCTCGGGCTAACCCAGCCCGCCGCCAGCCAGCAGCTGCGGGTGGTGGAGCGGATGGTCGGCACACCGGTCGTCGTGCGCGCGGGGCGCGGCGTCCGGCTGACGGAGGCCGGGCAGGTGCTCGCCCGCAACGCGGCGGCCGTCCAGGCGGCGCTGGACGCCACGCTGGAGGAGGTCGCGGCGGTCGCGAGCCTGCGGGCCGGTCGGGTGCGGGTGGCGGCGTTCCCGTCCGCCGCCGCGACGCTGCTGCCGGGCGCCCTGGCCGCGCTGCGGGCGGCCCACCCCGGGCTGACCTCGACGTTCGCGGAGGCCGAACCGCCCGAGGCGCTCACCGAGCTCGACGCGGGTCGGGTCGACGTGGCCGTCACGTTCCGGGACGCCGCGCCGGGGCCCGGAGCGGATCCCTCCCCCGCCGGCGACGCGCCCCGCCGGCTGCGCGTCCCCCTGCTGCGGGACGACGTCGTCGTGGTGCTCCCCGCCTCCGACGGTCTCCCCGACGGCAGCCCGGTCGACCTCGCGACGCTCGCGGACCGCCCGTGGATCGCGGGGTGCCCGCAGTGCCGTGCCCAGCTGGTGGCGACGTGCGCGCGCGCCGGGTTCGCCCCGGGCGTCGACTACGCGACCGACGACTACCTCGCGGTGCTCGGCCTGGTCCGAGCGGGCCTGGGCGTCGCGACGCTGCCGGGCCTGGCCCTCGCGGCGCTGCCCCGCGCAGGGGTGACCCTGCACCCGGGCGTCCCCGGGGCACGCCGCCTCGTGGAGGCGGTCGTCGACCCCGGCACGGCGCGCGTCCCGGCGGTCGCGGCGGCCCTCGACGCGCTGCGGACGGCGGCGGCGAGCATCCGCCACGCCCACGTCCTGCCGGGCTGATCCGCGCCGCGAACCGCCCCGGTCGCCGGCCCGCGGTCGCTGTCGTCCGCACCGTGCGAACGACGCGACGGGCCGTGCTCGCGGTGGTGGTGCTGGGCTCGGCGACCCTCGGGGCGTGCAGCCCCGGGGGGCACCGCCGGTGCCGCTGCGGCGCCCACGGAGAGCCCCGCCTCCACCGCCGCGGACGACGCCGCCACCTGCACCGCGTTCGGCGACGTGCTCACCATCGTCGAGAACGCCGGCCTCGCCACCGCCGAGGGGCGGATGGCGGCGCAGGAGCGGGACGGCTGGCACGAGCTGGCGACCCGCGTCCTCGACCGCCTGCCCGGCGACGACAGCGTCGACAGCCCCGACAACGCCGTACAGGCGGCGATCGCGGCGCTCCAGGACGCCGCGCCCGCCGCCCCCGCCGGGGCGTTCGTGGAGTCGTCCGGCCTGGGCTCCCCTGCCTGGGACCAGGCTCAGGTCGACCTCGCCGACGCGTGCGACGCGGCAGGTGCCCCGCTGGCGATCATGGTGTTCACCGGCGGGTGACGGCGCCCTACAGCCCGAACCGGCGGGCGACCGCCCGCAGCGACTCGGCCGAGCGGCGCAGACCCGCGAGCTCGTCCGTCGAGAGCGGCACCTGCAGCCGCTCGCCGACGCCCGCACGGCCGACGACGGACGGCACGGACAGGCAGACGTCGCTGATGCCGTGGTACCCGTCGAGCAGCGAGGAGACGGGCAGCACCCGGCGCTCGTCCTTGACGATGGCCTCGATGATCCGGGAGCCCGCGAGCGCCACCGCGTAGTTGGTCGCGCCCTTGCCGGCGATGATCCGGTAGGCGGAGTCCACGACCTCGCGGGCGATCGACTCGCGCACCTCGTGGGTGAGCGGGACGTGGCCCTCCATGGCGTTCCAGTCCAGGAGCGGGACGCCGCCGATGGTCGCCGAGGACCACAGGGGCAGCTCGGTGTCGCCGTGCTCGCCCGCGATGTACGCGTGGACGTTCTGCACGGCGACGCCGGTGTACTGGGCGATGAGGTACCGCAGACGCGAGGAGTCCAGGACCGTGCCCGAGCCGAACAGCTGGGTCGGGGGCAGGCCGGAGACCTTGAGCGAGGCGTAGGTGACGATGTCGACCGGGTTGGTGACCATCACGTAGACGGCGTTCGGGGCGACCTCGACCAGCGAGGGCAGGATCTTCTTGACCAGCGAGATGGTGGCCTCGGCGAGGTCGATGCGGGTCTGCCCGGGCTTCTGCTTGGCGCCCGCGGTGACCATGACGACGTCGGCGTCCGCGCACGCCGCGATGTCGTCGGAGCCGATGACCTCCGCCATCGGCATGAACTGGATGCCGTGCCCGAGGTCCAGCGCCTCGGCCTCGACCTTGGCCTTGTTGATGTCGTAGAGCACGACGCTGCGGGCCGCCCCGCGCATGAGCGCCGCGTAGGCCATGGTCGAGCCGACGGCACCCGCGCCGACGACGGCGAGCTTGGTGGTGCGGCGCGGCAGCGCGGCGGTGCCCGGCAGCCCGAGCTCGTCGCCCTCGACGTCGTTCGTGTGCTCGCTCACGGCGGTCCTCCCGGTGGTGGTGCTGGGGTGGTCAGGGCTGGAGCGCCCGGTCGGCGCGCTGGTCACGAGGCTAGCGGTCCCGCGCGCACGGCACAGCCGGGCGCGACCACCACGCGGTTCCCGCGGGCTGGTCAGGCCGGCGCGGGGGCCGCCGCGAGGCGACGCAGGGCGCCCAGGGCGACCTCCCGGTCGGTGGTGCGCCAGAACGGCGGCAGCGACCGGGCCAGGAACTCGCCGTACCGGGCGGTGGACAGCCGGGGGTCGAGCACCGCGACCACGCCCCGGTCCTCGACGGACCGGATGAGCCGCCCGGCTCCCTGCGCGAGCAGCAGCGCCGCGTGCGTCGCGCTCACCGACATGAAGCCGTTCCCGCCGGAGGCGGCGACCGCCTCCGCGCGGGCCGACTTGACCGGGTCGTCCGGGCGCGGGAACGGGATGCGGTCGATGATGACGAGCTGGCTGGCGCGACCGGGCACGTCGACGCCCTGCCACAGCGAGAGCGTGCCGAACAGGCACGTCGCCTCGTCCTCGGCGAACTGCCGCACCAGGGTGGGCAGCTGGTCCTCGCCCTGCACGAGCACCGGCACGTCCAGGCGCTCGCGCATCGCCTCCGCGACGGTGACCGCCGCGCGGCGGGACGAGAACAGGCCGAGGGTGCGACCGCCCGCGGCGGTGATCAGCGCCTCGATCTCGTCGAGCTGGGCGTCGGTGGCGGGCTCGCGGCCCGGCGGAGGCAGGCGGCGGGCGATGTAGAGGATGCCCTGCTTCGGGTAGTCGAACGGGCTGCCCACGTCGATGCCCTGCCAGGACAGCGAGGTGGCCGCGGGCGCGGGCGTCCCCGTCGCGGCGGGCTGCGTGCCCTCGCTGCCCCCGGGTGCCGCCACCGCGGCAGAGCCCGCCGCGGACGCCGTCGCCGCCGCGGCCTCGCCGGCCGCCTCCAGGCCGATGCTGCGGGCCATGGAGCGGAACTCCCCGCCCAGGCTCAGCGTCGCCGAGGTGAGCACGGAGGCGCGCTCGGCGAGCAGGTTGGTGCGGATCAGGCCGTTCACCGCGAGCGGCGCCGCGTACAGGCGGGTCGCGCCGTCCCGCTCGCCGCGCGAGCACCACAGGACGGTGTACTTCTGGTCCTCGGCGGCCATGCGCTCGGCGACCTCGAACAGGGCGAGCACGGCGGAGGACGCGATCTTCAGGCCGGGGTCGGCGGACGCGGACTCCCCCGCGGCGGGCTTCTCCGGGCGCAGGTCCGACAGGAGGCCGCGCGCGGCGTCCCGGACCATCGCGACCGCCTGCCGGGTGCCCTCCGGCAGCCCCTGCGTGAACCGGCCCTCGGGCAGGTGGATGAGCGCGGCGCCGAGCGCGGACGCCGCGCCGTCGAGCTCGGTCGTGGTGACCCCGCCGTGCCGCCGGGCCATCCGACCCGCGTGCTCGACGGTGCCCACGGACATCTCCGACGTGGACTGCGCGGTGACCCGGTCGGCGAGCTCGTGCGCCTCGTCCACCACGAGCACGTCGTGCTCGGGCAGCACGTGCGGGGAGCCGGACGCGGCGATGCCGAGCATCGCGTGGTTGGTCACCACGACGTCCGCCGACCGCGCGGCGGCGCGCGCCCGCTCCGGGAAGCACTCGTCCAGCATCGGGCACTTCTGGCCCAGGCACTCCAGCGACGTCACCGACACCTGCCGCCACGCGCGGTCCCCCACGCCCGGGACCAGGTCGTCCCGGTCACCGCTGTCCGTGGCCTGGGCCCACTCGCGCAGCCGCACCACCTGGGCGCCGAGCGACTCCTTCTCGGCCGGCTCGCCGTCCGCGGCCTCGGTCGTCGGCGGGTGGTCCGCCGCGCCCTTCTCGCCGAGGTCGAACAGCATGCCCTGCTCGTCCGGCGGGTAGCCGCCGGACGTCTTGTGCACGCACACGTAGTTGTGCCAGCCCTTGAGCAGCGCGATGCGCGGGGCGCGCGGCAGCTCGGGCGCGAGGGCGTCGGCGACCAGCGGCAGGTCGCGGGTCATCACCTGGCGCTGCAGGGCCAGCGTCGCGGTGGACACCACGACGCGCTCGTCCTGCAGGACGGCGTGCCGCACGGACGGCACCAGGTACCCGAGCGACTTCCCCGTCCCGGTGCCGGCCTGCACCATCAGGTGCTTGCCGCCCTCGATCGCGTCGGCGACCTCGGTCGCCATCCGGCGCTGGCCCTCGCGCGGGGCGCCGCCCAGAGCGGCCACCGCCACCTCGAGCAGGTGGTCGACATCGGAAGGCACCGGAACAGGGTAGTCGCCGCGCGACCCCCTGCCGTGCGGCGCCGCCCGCCCGTCAGTCGTGGACGGCGGCGGCGCGCAGCTCGGTCGCCAGGCCCTCGTCGACCCGGCCGCGCAGGGCCGTGCCCGCCGGGGTGTGCTCCTCGCGGTCGATCTCGCCGCTCTCGTGCACCCGGTGCACCAGGTCGCCCCGGTCGTACGGGATCACGACGTCGACCGTCACGCCCGGACGGGGCAGCTGGTCGGCGATGACCGCCTGCAGCTGCTCGATGCCCTCCCCGGTGTGCGCGGAGACGACGACCGCCCCGTGCTCGCGGGAGCGCAGCCGCGCCACCACGTCCGGCTCGGCCAGGTCGACCTTGTTGAGGATGATGATCTCGGGGACGTCCATCGCGCCCGGGATGTCGGCGAACACGTGCCGCACCGCCGCGATCTGGCCCTCCGGGTCCGGGTGCGAGGCGTCCACGACGTGCAGCACGAGGTCGGAGTCCGCGACCTCCTCCAGCGTCGACCGGAACGCCTCGACGAGCTGGTGGGGCAGGTTCCGCACGAAGCCGACCGTGTCCGCCAGCGTGTACACCCGACCGTCCGCGGCCTGCGCGCGCCGGACCGTCGGGTCCAGGGTGGCGAACAGCGCGTTCTCCACCAGGACGCCCGCGTCGGTCAGCCGGTTCAGCAGCGAGGACTTGCCCGCGTTCGTGTACCCGGCGATGGCGACGGACGGGATCGCGTTCTTGCGGCGCGACGCCCGCTTGGTCAGCCGGGCGGGCTCCATGGCCGCGATCTCGCGGCGGAGCTTCGCCATGCGGTCGCGGATGCGCCGCCGGTCGAGCTCGATCTTCGTCTCACCGGGACCGCGCGAGCCCATGCCCGCGCCGGCGCCGCCGACCTGGCCACCGGCCTGCCGGGACATCGACTCGCCCCAGCCGCGCAGGCGCGGCAGCAGGTACTCGAGCTGCGCGAGCTCGACCTGCGCCTTGCCCTCCCGGGACTTGGCGTGCTGGGCGAAGATGTCGAGGATCAGCGCCGTCCGGTCGACGACCTTGACCCGCACCACGTCCTCCAGCGCACGGCGCTGCGACGGGGCGAGCTCGCCGTCGACGATCACGGTGTCCGCGCCGGTCGCGGCGACGACGCCCGCGAGCTCGGACGCCTTGCCGGAGCCCAGGTACGTGCCCGGGTCGGGGTTCTGGCGGCGCTGCAGCAGGCCGTCGAGCACCTCGGAGCCCGCGGTCTCCGCGAGGGCCGCGAGCTCGCGCAGGCTGATCTCCGCGGACGCCTGCGTCGTGCCCGCCGCGCCCCACAGGCCGACCAGCACGACGCGCTCCAGGCGCAGCTGCCGGTACTCGACCTCGGTGACGTCCTGCAGCTCCGTCGACAGGCCCGCGACGCGGCGGAGCGACGTGCGCTCCTCCAGGTCGAGCTGCTCGCCGTCGTAGGTGGTGTGGACGGTCCCGCCGTCGTGGACCGCGGTGCCCGCCCGGGCGAGCACGCGGGCGACGACGTCGTCGGCGACCCGCTGGGCGTCGCGCGCGGCCTGCTGCGCGTCCACCTCGGTCTCCGGGGCGTCCTGCTCGCGCGTCGTGGGGTCGTGGGCGTCGTTCACGCGGTGGTTCCTCCGGGGATCGGGGTCGGCACCCGCCGGACCGGCCGGTGCACGGGTACCAGTGTCCCGCGCCCGAGGGACCCGCGCGAGGCAATTCGCCACCGGCGGAGCGGCCGGGACGTCGGGCGCGGGCCGATAGGGTCGCGGACGTGAGCCAGGAGCACTACTTCACCGCGGAGCCCGCGTCCCCCGACGAGCGCCGCACCCGCACCGTGCACCTCGCGGGCCAGGACGTCGCCGTCGAGACCGCGGGCGGGGTGTTCTCCCCCGACCACCTGGACGGCGGCACCGACGTGCTGCTGCGGCACGTGCCCGCGCCGCCGCGCGACGGGGCGCTGCTCGACCTCGGCTGCGGCTGGGGGCCGATCACCCTGACCCTCGCGCTGCGGTCCCCCGGCGCCGAGGTGTGGGGCGTGGACGTCAACGAGCGCGCCCTCGACCTCACCCGGCGGAACGCCGCCGCCCTCGGGCTCGGCGGCGTGCACGCCGTGCGCCCGGAGGACGTGCCGGACGACGTGCGGTTCGCCGCGATCTGGTCGAACCCGCCGATCCGGGTCGGCAAGGAGACGCTGCACGCGATGCTGCGGCAGTGGCTGCACCGGCTCGTGCCCGGCGGCGAGGCGTACCTCGTCGTCGCGAAGAACCTCGGGTCCGACTCGCTGCTGCGCTGGCTCGCCGCCGAGCTCGACGGCGCGGCGACCGTGGACCGGGTCGCGACCGACCGGGGGTTCCGGGTGCTGCGCGTCGTCGCGCGCTGACAGCCCGTCCTGCGCGGTGTGGCGCAGGGTCAGCGCGCCGCCGCGGCCGCCGCCGTGGCCCGGGCGGCCGCGAGCGTCGGCACCCCCGTGACCGTCACGACCGGGACGCCGGCCGCGTCGAGCACCACCACCGTGGGGGTCTGCGTCACGGCGAACCGCTCGGCGAGGTCCGCGCGGTCCGCCACGTCGACCTCGACGTGCGCGACACCGTCTCCGGTCGCGACGACCCGCTCCAGCACCCGGCGGGTGGCCCGGCAGGGCGCGCAGAACCCCGACGACAGCTGCAGGAACGTCACGTCCCGGCCCAGCGGCCGCCCCAGGTCGGCGGCCGACACGGCCGCGCTCGCGCTCGTCACAGGCATCCCAACGCCGCCCGACCGTCTCGCTGTTCCCGCGTCGGCGTCAGCGGGTGAGGGCGTCCAGGTCGACGTCCAGGTCCGCCAGGAGGACGGCCGGTCCGGCGAGCTCGACGTGCCCGTCCGGCAGCGCCGCCACCCGCACCGTGCCGCCGGGGACGTCCACGAGCCACACGTCCGGTGCCTGCGGCCCGGCCCACGCGCGCACCGCGAGCGCCGCTGCGCACGCCCCCGTCCCGCAGGACCGGGTCTCCCCCACGCCGCGCTCGTGCACCCGCATCCGCACCCGGCCGACGACCGTGCCGTCCGCGAGGCGCTCCTCGCCGAGCGGGACCACGAGCTCCACGTTCGTCCCGTGCGGCGGGACCGGCGTCACCTCGGGTGCGCGCGTGAGGTCGGCGGCGTCGAGCTCGCCCGCCCCCGCGACCGCGAGCACCGTGTGCGGGTTGCCGACGTCCACGCTGAGCGCCGGGCGCGGCACCGGCAGCCCCGCGACCTCGACCTGCGCGTCCCCGCCCGCCGCGACCGCCTCCGGCCCGCCGGGCAGGTGCCACGCGCCCATGTCGACCGCGTACCAGTCCTCGCCGACCGGGCCCGCCGCCGCACGGACCCGCCGCACCCCGGCGCGCGTGCCGAGCACGAGCTCGCCCGCCGCGGGGTCCCACAGGCCGAGCGCACGGGCGTAGTCCGCGACGACCCGCACCCCGTTGCCGCACATCTCCGCGATCGAGCCGTCCGCGTTGCGGTAGTCCATGAACCACGTCGCCGCCGGGTCCTCGGCCAGCACGGCCGCGCCCTCGGGGAGGTCGGCGCTCGCCACCAGCCGGATCACGCCGTCGCCGCCGACCCCGGCCCGCCGGTCCGCGAGCGCGCGCACCAGGTCCGCGTCCAGGGCGGTGCCCGTCCGGCCGTCGAGCAGCACGAAGTCGTTCTGGGTGCCGTGGCCCTTCGTGACGCGCAGCACCCGCGCCGAGGACGTCGTCGCCGGGGACGGGGCGGTCGGGGCGGGGGTCGTCATGACCCCAGACTACGGCGGGGCGCCGGGTCCTCCGTGGCGAGCCCGAGCGTCCCCGCGTCGGCCCGCGCGACCAGGTCCAGCGCCCGCGCGGTGAGGTCCGGGTCGCGGGCGTCCAGCCAGTGCACCCGCGGGTCCCGGCCGAACCAGCCCATCTGCTTGCGGGCGAGCCGCCGCGTCCCCGCGACGACCTGCTCGCGCGCCTCCTCCAGGGTGATCTCGCCCCGCAGGGCGGCCAGCACCTCGGCATAACCCACCGCACGGGAGGCCGTCCGGCCGACGCCGGACCCGCCCGCCCGGGCGAGCAGACCGCGGACCTCGTCCACCAGGCCGGCCGCCCACATCCGGTCCACCCGGACCTGCACCCGCTCGTCCAGCACCGCCCGGTCGCAGTCCAGCCCGATCTGCACGGCCGGGACCGCGTAGTCGTGCCCCGGCAGGTTCGCGGAGTACGGGCGCCCGGTCAGCGCGATCACCTCCAGGGCCCGCACCACCCGCCGGGCGTTGCGGGGGCCGATGCCCTCCGCCGCGACCGGGTCGAGCCGGGCGAGCTCCGCGTGCAGGGCCCGGACGCCCTCCGCCTCGACGCGTGCCTCCAGGTCCGCGCGCACCTCCGGGTCCGTGCCGGGGAACTCGATGTGGTCGAGCAGCGCGCGCACGTACAGCCCCGACCCGCCCACGACCACCGGGCGCCGCCCGCGCGCCGCGATGTCCGCGACCGCTGACCGCGCCTGCTCCTGGTACGCCGCGACGCTCGCGTCCTCGTCCGGGTCCAGCACGTCCAGCACGTGGTGCGGCACCCCGCGGCGCTCGGGCACGGAGAGCTTCGCGGTCCCGATGTCCAGGCCCCGGTACAGCTGCAGGGCGTCGGCGTTGACGACCTCGCCGCCGAGGCGCTCGGCCAGGGCGACGCCCAGGTCGGACTTGCCGGTCGCGGTCGGTCCGACCACGGCGACGACGACGGTCAACGGGACTCCTCGTGGGGGTGGGTGGGGCGTCGGGCCGGGGGTCGGTCCGGGGTGCGGTGGGGGTGGTGCGTCACGTCGTGGGTGGCCCGGCAGCGGGCGGTGCTGCCGTGCTGCCGTCCCCGGTGGGCCTGACGGGCAGCCACAGGGCGACGGCGTGCTGCGCCCCGGCGACCAGCGCGTCGGTGCACGCGGCGACGCGCAGGTCCGTGCCGCGCGCCTCCGAGCGGTCGAGCAGCGCGAGCGCCGCGCGCCACGGCGCCCAGCCGGTGACCGCGAGGTCGCGAGCAGCCGACGCGCCGAGGTCGTCCAGCGCCGCCGCGAGCGCACCCGGACTGGCGGCGAGCGCCGCCAGGAGCGCGGCATCCACGTCGGGGGCCCGGGGGTCGTCGGCCAGCGGTGCGTCGGGTCCGTGCCGGGCGCTCAGCGACCCGACCACGACGACCGTCGCGACCTCCCCGGGCGCCGTCACCGGAACCGCGCCGTCGCCGGTGCGGGCGATCTCCCGGACGTCGACCGGGGCGTCCACCCCGGCGGCGCGGAGGAGCACCAGCGCGACCGACGCGGCGACGTCCGCCACGGCGGGGCGGGTCGTCCCGGCCGCGCCGGCGGTGCCCCCGGGCAGCACCGACGCCTGGGGGTCGAGCAGGCCCGCAGCGCCCAGCCCGGTGACGACGGGGTGCGGCAGCGTCCGGGCGTGGTGGCCGGGTGCGAGCACGAGCACGCGTCCGCCCGGCCCGGGGTCGGCAGCGCGCAGCGCGACCAGGGCGGCGTCCCGGAGCGCGGCGGCGGGGTCGGCGCGACCCGCGGCACCGGGCACGAGCAGCGCGGTGTCGGGCAGGAACACCACGGCCGGACTCACCCCCCGACGGTATCCCGTCCGCTGCCCTCGCCCCGCCTCGTCCCGCGCCTCCCCGCGCACCAGCGCGCTCTCGTCACGCGCGCGCATCGAGTGGACAGCTCTCGCCTGCGGGGACCGTCAGGGGTGCAGGCGAGAACTGTCCACTCGGTGCGGGATCGGGGCGGGGTGGGTCAGGTCGTGAGGGTGCGGGCCAGGTCGTCGGCGCGGGCCTCCTGGCCGGAGCGGCGCAGGACGTCAACCAGGACGTTCGCGGCCTCGCCCCGGGGGCCGCGCTGCCGGGCGGCGGTGAAGCCCTCCACCGCGGACTCCAGGTGCCAGACGGCGTCCTCGACGTTGCCGAGCCCGTCGTGCAGCCGACCCGCGAGCCAGAAGGCGTGCGCGGCGTCCGGGAGCGCGCCGAGCCCCGCGTAGGACTCGGCGGCGCGCTGGGCGAGCGCGGCGGCCGCCGCGGCGTCGCCGACCCGGTCGAGGGTGGCGAGCAGGCGGGCGGTGGCGTCGTCCAGGTCGGCGGCGGCGCGGCGGG
>NZ_RFFI01000066.1 GCF_003696205.1 Cellulomonas triticagri | reverse complement strand
TGGGCCGGTCCGCCGCCGGAGCGGGACCGCCCGCCCGGCCGCGCGCGGTCACCGCCGAGACCAGCAGCGCCCCGGTCGCCCCCGACGCGATCGCGGCCTCGGCCAGGGCCACGTCGGGCGCGCCGAGCCGCCCCCAGACCAGCGTGAGCAGCAGCCCGAGGACGAGGAACAGCATCACGCCCGCGGTGCGGCCGCGGGCGAGCAGCGTCGCGACGGCCGCGACGAGCACGGCGGCGGCGAGCAGCAGGTCGAGCGCGGTGGTCACGGCCCCTCCCCGCCGGGCAGGGCGTCGGGGGCGTCGGTGTGCGCGAGCAGCGCGCCGTTCGTCGCGGACGCGATCAGGGCCAGCGCCCACACCAGCACGAGCTTCGCGACCACGGCGGCACCGGGCAGCTGGAACGCGAGCCCCAGGACGACGAGCCCGAGCCCCAGGTTGTCCGCCTTGGTCAGCGCGTGCAGCCGCAGGCGGAGGTCGCCGAACCGCAGCAGGCCCACGGTGCCCGCCGTGACGAACACGCAGCCGGCCGTCACGAGCACCACGGTGAGGACGTCGAGGATCACCGGCGCCCCCGCTCGGCCGACACGCGGACGAGCACCGTCACCGCCGACAGCGCGACGAGCGCGAGCGCGGCGTCCCGCAGCGTCGGCACCCCGGTCGCGGCACCGAGCACCAGCAGGACAGCCGCACCGGTGGTCGAGAGCAGCAGCAGCGCGGACGTGCGGTCGCGCGTCGAGGGACCGCGCAGGACGCGCACCGCCGACACGACGACGTTGAGCACCAGCACGGACGCGGCGACCAGCAGGAACGTGGACATCGGCGTCTCCCCCGCGGTCAGAGTAGGAGCGCACGCGCCGACGCGCCCGTCGTCGTGCGCCCGGGCGCGCTCAGGCCCGCCCCGCGGGGGCGCGGACGGGCGTGCGGGTGCGGGTCGTCGTGCTCACCGTGCCTCCTCGTCGGACCGACCGGGTTGTCGTCGGGCGCGGCCGACGCGGACGGGCGGGGTCGGGTCCCGGGCGCCGTCCGGAGGAGTGCCGAGGGTAGGCACGCGGCGGCGTCCTCCCCGCTCCCGCGCGGCGCTGCGTAGGTGCTGGGGGTGCGTGGCGGGGTCCGTAGCGTGACGAGGACGGGACGGCCCCGGTGCGCGCCGCCCCGCGCCGCGCCCCGCCGCGCACCACCCCGAGGAGGTCCCGTGGCCCCGACACCCGCCGACGTCGCGACGGACGCCGTCGCCGCGCTCACCGCGCTGGCCCGGGAGCCGCGGGGTGCCCCGACCGCCGGGGGTGACCCGACCGAGGGGTGCTTCGCGGCGGCCCTCGCCCAGGTGCTCGCGGTGACCGCGGCCGACGTCGGCGGCCTCGGCGCCCTGCTGCGCGGCGTCACGGACCACCGCAGCGCCGGTCTCGTGCGACGCCTCGTGCTCAAGGCCGTGGGCGGCGACGAGTCCGCCCTGCCGGCCCTGCGCTCCGTGCCCGTGCGCGTCCACCTCGACCCCGCCGCCCTGCTGGGCGACGCGCCGGACGAGCCCGCCGTGCGGGCGCGGGCGGAGGCGTACGCGGCCGCGCTGCTCGCGGCCGTGCGCGCGGAGGCCCTGCGGCGGGGGTTCGTCGTCCCGGTCGTCGCGTCGACGGAGGCGGACGCCGTGCCGGACCCCCACGGCGTCGAGCTGCTCCGTGCGGCGCGGCGGGTCGTGCCGCTCCCGGCGGAGGCCGCGGGCGGCGCGGGCTGAGGTGGGCGGGCCGCGCTGGCCGCACCGGACCTGCGTGACCGCCGCGCGGGGTGCGTAGGTGGTGCGGACGGCGGCCGGATCGTCGGCGGAGGGGGTGGGTGCTGCGAGGCTGGCACGGTCCTGTCCCGGGGGCCACCGGAGGGGAGCCCCTGTGCCGCCGCGTCCGCAGTCCGTCCACGCCCGACCCCGCCGCGCCGCCGTCGGCGTGCTGCTCGCCGCGCTGCTCGCGGGGTGCGGCGTCCCGGGTATGGAGCCCGCGCCGCGGGCCTCCGACGCGGCGTCCTCGCCGGGCCCGGCGGCCGACGGCGTGCGCTACGGCGGCGGGGACGACGGTGTCGTCGCCCCGGACCTCGCGGACGTGCGGGCCCCCGCCACCGCGTCCGCGGACGGCAGCATCCCGGTCAGCGGCGCCGGGGTCGGGGTGGCCGGGGAGGGCGACGTGCGGGTCGACGTCTACTACGACCCGGCGTGCCCGTGGTGCCGGACGCTGGAGCTGCAGGAGGGCGTCGCGCTGCGTGCGCTCGTCGCGGACGGCGGCGTCACCCTCGTGCACCGGCCGCTCGCGTTCCTGGACGCCCGGTGGGGCGGCACCTACTCGACCCGCGCGGTGAACGCGCTCGCGCACGTCGCGGACGCCGACCCGGAGCGCTACCCCGACCTGCTGGAGGCGTTGCTCGTCCAGCAGCCGGAGGCGGGGGAGGCCGAGGGCCTGGACGACGACCGGATCGCCGCGATCGCGGCCGAGGTGGGCGTCGACCCCGCGGTGGTGTCCCGGTTCACCGATGCGACGACCACGCCGTACCGCGTCGCGCTGGACGACGGTGGCACCGAGGACCGCGCCGCGGCCGCGCGGACGTTCGCGCCGTGGGTGGCGGCGGCGACCCACCGGGCGGGTCTGGACCTGCCGGAGGTCACCGTGCCGACGGTGCTGGTCGACGGGCAGCCGGTGGGGGACTGGACCGAACCCGGCGTGCTCGTGACCGCGGTGCGGGACGCCCTGGCGGAGCGCGCTGCGGGCACCTGACCGCCGGATCGCGGGCGTCGCGTCCCCAGGCCCGCGGTTCAACGTTGTAACCTGCGCTGGTGGCGATCACTCCGGAGGGCCGGTCGGCCCCGACGTTGCGCGACGTGGCCGAGGTCGCGGGCGTGTCGTTCAAGACCGTCTCGAACGTGCTCAACGACCACCCCCAGGTGCGGGAGGCCACGCGGGTCAAGGTGCTCGCCGCCGTCGAGCAGGTCGGCTACCGACCGAACCTGGCCGCGCGGAACCTGCGGCTCGGCCGCAGCGGCGTGATCGGCCTCGCGGTCCCCGAGCTCAGCCAGGCGTTCTTCGCGCAGCTGGCCGACGAGGTGATCCGGATCGCCGCCGAGCAGGACCTGGTGGTCCTCGTCGAGCAGACCGGCGGCGAGCGCGAGAGGGAGCTCGAGGCGCTGCGCAACCCCCGGCTGTCGCTGACCGACGGCCTGCTGCTCGCCCCGCTCGGCCTCACGCACGAGGACCTGGCGCCGGACGCGGCCGGGCGCCCGCTGGTCGTGCTCGGTGAGCCGCTGTTCCCCGGCCCGGTCGACCACGTGACGATGCAGCACGAGGCGGCCGCCCGGGCCGCGACCGCCCACCTGCTCGCGCTGGGTCGGCGCCGCGTCGTGCTGCTGGGTGCCCACGCCGCGGAGGACACCGGGGTCGCCGCGCTGCGGTACGCGGGCTACCGGGCGGCGCTCGCGGACGCCGGTCTGCCGGTCGACGACGGGCTCGTGGTGCCGATCGAGACCTGGGACCGGCAGCGCGGCGCGGAGGCGATGGGACGGGTGCTGGACGCGGGCGTGCGGATGGACGCGGTGTTCGCGATGAACGACGACCTCGCGCTCGGGGCGCTGCGCTCGCTGCAGGAGCGCGGGCTCGCGGTGCCGCGCGACGTCGCGCTGGTGGGGTTCGACGACGTCGCCGACGGCCGGTACACCTTCCCGAGCCTGACGACAGTGGAGCCCGGGCGGCACGACATCGCCCGCATCGCGGTCACGATGCTGCGGGAGCGGATCGACGACCGGCCACGGGGCGACCTGGGGCCCCGGGTGGTGGCACCCGACTTCCGCCTGGTGGTCCGGGAGTCGACGGGGGCTGAGGTGCGCGCGCGCCGCGCCTGACCTGCGGCGTCCCGCCGCGGGGCTGCCGGCGGTCGTCCTCGCGTCGACGACCTCACCCGCCCACCGGGTTGACACGACCCCCCGCCGCCACGCAAGATCGCACTTACAACGTTGTCTTACAACGTTGTAAGCGGGCCCTCCCGAAAGGACGAACGCAATGAAGCGCACCCCCGCCCTCCTCGTCGCCCCGGTCGCCGCCCTGGCGCTCACCCTCACCGCGTGCTCCGGCAGCGGCTCCTCCGACCACGACGGTCCGGTCGAGCTCAGCTTCTGGCACGGGTACACCGAGGCCGACGGCGACGTGCTCCAGCAGATCGTCGAGGACTTCAACGCCGCCCACGAGGGCGAGATCACGATCTCGACCCAGGTGAACCCGTGGGACGTCATCGACGACACCTTCCTGCCCGCCCTGTCCGCGGACAACGGGCCCGAGATCGTGGCGATGCCGGCCGAGCGGCTGCCGGTCTACGCGGACCGCGGGGCCTTCGTCGACCTGGACGACTTCTACGCCGACGACGAGGCGACGCCCGACCTCAACGCCGGCGCGCTCGACATGGTGACGGTCGACGGCACCGCGTACGGCGTCCCGACCGGCTTCGTGCCGCTGACGATGTTCTACAACCAGTCCCTGTTCGACGCCGCGGGCGTCGCGGTCCCGACGACCTGGGACGAGTGGGTCGCCGCCGCCCAGGCGCTCACCGTCGACGAGGACGGCGACGGCACGCCCGAGCAGTACGGGCTCGCGCTGGCTGACCACGCCACCGTCGGCAACGGCGTCTGGCCGTCGCTGTTCTACGGCAACGGCGGGGCGATCGTCGAGGACGGCCAGGCCGTCATCGACTCGCCCGAGAACGCCGAGACGCTCGAGTTCTGGCACGACGCGATCACCGCCGGGAAGATCAGCCCCACCGGCGTCGACGGCGTGAGCGGCGACGGCCTGTTCAGCAGCGGCCGCGTCGCGATGTACATCGGCGGTCCGTGGATGGCGACCGTCTCCGAGGAGAACGGGATCGACTACGGCATCGCGCCCATCCCGGCCGGGCCCGAGGAGCAGGCGGCGTCCGCCATCGGCGTCTCCATGGCGCTGACCCGGCAGGCCGACCAGGCCCAGCAGCAGGCCGCGCAGGAGTTCTTCTCCTACTTCCTGTCCCGCGAGGAGTCCGTCGCGTGGGCGCTCGGCTCCGGCTGGCCCCCGCTGCGCACCGACGTCGCCGCCGACGAGGTGGACGAGAACCCGGTCGTCGCGGCGCTGACGGAGCAGGCCGAGCTGGGTCGCCCGCTGCTGCCCGGCGTCGTGAACAGCACCGACGTGCTCACGGCCGTCGACGACCTGACGCAGCGCGCGATGGCCGGTGAGCCCGTCGACGACCTGCTCGCCCAGGCGCAGACCGCCATCCAGGCGGCGCTGGACGACTGACCCCACCCGGACCGGCCGTCCCCGGACACCCCCTGGCCGGGGACGGCCTTCTCCCTGAGAGGTATGCCATGACCACCGCGCACGCGGCCGGCCCCCGCAAGCGGGCCTACCGCGCCCCCGCGCCCCTCGGCGGGCGCCCGGACCGGAGCCTGCAGCGCACCCGGACCGGCGGGCGCCGCAACCGCACGGCGCTCGCGTTCCTCGCGCCGGCCCTGATCATCATGGCGGTGTTCGTCGCCTGGCCGATGGTCTCCGCCCTCCAGCTCTCGTTCACCGACGCCAGCGGGTTCGGGCAGGCCGAGTGGGTGGGTCTCGACAACTACGCCCGGATCTTCACGGACGCCGACATCCGCGACGCCGTCGTGAACACCGTCGTCTACGCGCTGCTGTTCACACCGACGGCCGTGGTCGTGGCGCTCGCGCTGGCCCTGCTGCTGACGAACGACCGGCTCCCGCTGCGCGGGCTGTTCCGCACGTCGCTGTTCCTGCCGTTCATCATCTCGCTGGCCGTGGCCGCCCTGGCGTGGTCGTACCTGATCGACCCGCAGGTCGGGCTGCTGCACTACTGGCTGCGGGGGATCGGGATCGACCTGGGGAACGTCCTGCAGGACCCGACCCTGGCGATGCCCGCCGTCGCGCTGGTCGCGGTGTGGAAGAACTTCGGCTTCTACATGGTCATCTTCATGGCCGGCCTGCAGGAGATCCCGGGCTCGCTGTACGAGGCCGCCAAGATGGACGGCGCGGGCGCCTGGTCCCGGTTCCGGCACATCACGCTGCCGATGCTGTCGAACACCATGGCGTTCGTCCTCATCTTCGCGATGATCGCGGCGCTCCAGGCGTTCGACCAGATCTACGTGATGACCGGTGGCGGCCCCTACGGCAACACCCAGACCGTCGTCATGGAGATCTACGAGTCCGGCTTCCGCAAGCTCGAGCTCGGGTTCGCCTCCGCCCTGTCCTACGTCCTGCTGCTCGCGACGCTCGTGCTCAGCGTCGTCCAGTTCGTGTTCTTCGGGCGCCGCGAGAAGGAGTCCTGATGTCCGCCGCCACCCTCGCGCCGACCACCACCCCGGAGCGCCCCCGCGTCGTGCGGTCCGGCCGCCGTCGCGTCCGCGTCTCCACCGTCGTCATGACCGTCGGCATCGCGGTTACCACGCTGATCGTCCTGCTGCCGCTGTTCATCGTGCTGTTCACGGCGTTCAAGCCGACGGCGGAGGTGAACGCCTACCCGCCGACGCTGCTCCCCGACGCCTGGACCACGGCGAACTTCGAGCGGATCTTCACCGACCTGCCCTTCGCCCGGCTGATCGGCAACAGCTTCCTGTTCGCCGGCGGCGTCACGCTGTTCGCCGTCGCGTTCGACGCGCTGGCCGCGTACGCGCTGGCCCGGATCGACTTCCGGGGGCGGCAGGTGCTCCTCATCGCGATCATCGCGACGCTGATGATCCCCTTCCAGGCGACCCTGATCCCCGTCTACCAGATCGTCACCGACCTGGGCTGGGTCAACACGTTCGCGGGCCTCATCGTCCCGCGCGCCGCCGACGCGTTCGGCATCTTCTTCCTGCGCCAGTTCTTCATCGGCCTGCCGCGGGACCTCGACAACGCCGCCCGCATCGACGGCGCGTCCGAGCTGCGGGTGTTCTGGCAGATCGTCCTCCCGAACGCCCGGCCGGCGATCCTCACCCTGGCGATCTACATCTTCGTCAACAACTGGAACGACCTGCTCTGGCCGCTGGTCTTCACGACGCAACAGGAGATGGGCACCATCACCTCCGGACTCACCCAGCTCACCGGCCCGGGCGGCATCGTCCCCTACGGCGTCATGATGGCGGGCGCCCTGGTCGCCGTCGTCCCCCTGGTCCTGGCCTTCATGCTCGTGCAGCGCAAGTTCATCGAGTCCATCGCGACGACGGGGCTCAAGTGATGGGCGCGCAGCACCGCGGGCCGCGGTGGTACGAGGACGGCGCCCTGCACTTCGGGCTCGGCATCGAGGACACCTTCGTCCCGCAGAGCCGGCCGGGCGAGCGCGCGATCGACGAGTACGCGCTCACCGACCACTACACCCGGTACGGCGAGGACCTCGGCCTCGCCGCCGGGGCGGGCGCGACCTTCCTGCGCTGGGGCGTCCCCTGGTACCGGGTCAACCCCGAGCCCGGCCGGTACGACTGGACGTGGGTGGACCGCGTCGTCGACCGGTTCGGCGAGCTGGGTCTGCGTCCCGTGATCGACCTGCTGCACTACGGCACGCCGCTGTGGCTCGACGGGCAGTTCGCGCACCCCGACTACGGGCGGCACGTCGCCGACTACGCCGTGGCGTTCGCGGAGCGCTACGGCGACCGGGTCACCGACTACACCCCGGTCAACGAGCCGATGATCCACGCGCTGTTCTGCGGCGTCTACGGGTATTGGCCGCCCTACCTCACGGGGGACGACGGCCTCACGACGATGGTACGGGCCCTGGGCGAGGGCTTCGTGCGCACCCAGCGCGGCATCGCGGACGTGCTCGGCGAGGCGACCTTCATGCACGTCGACGCCTCGATGCGGTACGCGGGCGACGTGCACGGCGAGCACCGGGAGCGGGCCGAGCGGCTGACCCACCAGGCGCACCTCGTCGAGGACCTCGTGACCGGGCGCGTCGACGACCAGCACCCGCTGACCGCGGTGCTCCGCGCGCACGGGATGGACGACGCCACGCTCGCGTGGTTCGCCGAGAACGCCGTGCGACCCGACGTCATGGGCGTCAACTACTACCCGCGCATCTCGACCGAGGTGTTCGAGGAGGGCGTGCACCACGGCGGCGGGTTCGCGGACCCGCGCCCCGCCCAGGACGCGGGCGTCGCCGGGCTCGTCGAGGTGCTCCTCGAGGCCGAGCGGCGCCACGGCGTGCCGGTCATGCTCACCGAGACCGCCGTCACCGCGCCGGTCGCCGACCGTGTCGCCTGGCTGCACGAGTCCGTCGCCGCGATCCGCACGCTGCGCTCCGTCGGCCACCAGGTCGTCGGGTACACCTGGTGGCCGGTGTTCGACATGTACGAGTGGACCTACCGCCACGGCACCGCCGACCGCGAGGAGTACCTGCTGACCATGGGCCTCTACGACCTCGTCGAGGACGGCACGGGCGGGCTCGACCGCCGCCGCACGCCCGTCGCCGACACCTACCGGGCGCTGGCCACGGACGACCGCGCCAACGGGCGGCTCGCCGAGGGGCGGCGGGCCGCGTGACGGGGCAGGTGGGCGTGAACCCGGTCGTGCTGCAGCGCGCCGACCCGAGCGTGCTGCGGCACGGCGGGCAGTACTACTTCACGGGGTCGTACCCGGCGTACGACCGGATCGTGCTGCGCCGTGCGGAGCGGCTGGAGGACCTGCAGGCGGCCGAGGAGGTGACGATCTGGTCGGCGCACGCCGAGGGTCCGCAGAGCCACCTGATCTGGGCCCCGGAGATCCACCGGGTCGGCGGTGCCTGGTACGTGTACTACGCCGCCGCGCCGAACGACCACGGCACGGTCGACGTGCCGGGGACCGCGGAGACGTTCAACCACCGGGTGTACGTGCTGGAGAACACCGCCGACGACCCGTTCGAGGGCGAGTGGGTGGAGCGCGGGCAGGTCGACACCGGGTGGGAGTCGTTCGCCCTGGACGCCACCAGCGCCGTGATCGACGGGACGCAGTACCTGATCTGGGCGCAGCAGGCGTTCGACGTGCGCGGGCACTCGAACATCTACATCGCCCCGATGGCGGACCCGTGGACGCTGGCGGGTCCGGCCGTGGAGCTGACCCGCCCGGAGTTCGACTGGGAGGTCCAGGGCTTCTGGGTGAACGAGGGCCCCTCGGTGCTGGTCCAGGGTGGTCGGGTGTTCCTGACGTACTCCGGTGCGGCGACCGGGATCGACTACGCCATGGGCGTGCTCACCGCGGACCTGGGCAGCGACCTGCTGGACCCGGCGTCGTGGACCAAGAGCCCGACCCCGGTGTTCGTGTCCGACCCGGCCGTCGGGCAGTACGGGCCGGGGCACAACTCGTTCACCGAGCTGCCCGACGGCACGCCCGTGCTGGTCTACCACGCCCGGTCCTACACCCACATCGAGGGCGACCCGCTGTGGGACCCGAACCGGCACGCCCGCGCGCAGGTCCTGCCGTTCGACGAGCACGGCGACCCGGTGTGGGGCACGCCCGTGCCCGACACCCGCCCCGTCCCGACCAGCACCACCGTCCTCAGCCCCGCCGGACGACCGCCGAGCGCCTGATCCCCGAGCGGGGCGACCGGGCGCTCAGGCCATCCCGCCGTTGACGTACACCGTCTGCCCGTTGACCCAGCGTCCGCGCCCGGCGAGCAGCGACACCACCTCGGCGGTGTCCTCGGGCGTGCCGAGCCGGCCCATCGGGTTGGCCTGGGCGAGGCGCTCGACGGTCGCGTCGTCCTTGCCGTCGAGGAACAGCTCGGTGGCGGTCGGGCCGGGCGCGACGGCGTTCACGGTGATGTCGCGGCCGCGCAGCTCCTTGGCGAGCACGAGGCTGATCGCGTCGACGGCGCCCTTGGACGCGGCGTAGGCGGCGTAGGTGGGCAGCGCGAGCCGCGTGACCGACGTCGACAGGTTGATGATCGCGCCGCCGGCGCGGACCCGGCGCGCGGCCTCGCGGTCCACCACGAAGGTGCCGCGGATGTTGGTGCGGTGCATGCGGTCGAGGGCGTCGAGGTCCAGGTCGACCACGGGCTGCAGGATCATCAGCCCGGCGGCGTGCACCACCACGTCGACGCCGCCGAACGCGGCCTCGGCGGCGTCGAACGCGGCGGCGACCTCGGTCTCGTCGGCGACGTCGGCGCGCAGGGCGAGGGCCTGACCGCCCGCGGCGACGACCTCCGCGACGACGGCGTCGGCCTCGGCCTGCTGGCTGCGGTAGACGACGGCGACGGCCAGGCCGTCGGCGGCGAGGCGCGCGGCGACGGCGCGGCCGATGCCGCGGGAGCCGCCGGTGACGAGGGCGACGCGCTGCGGGGTGCTCATGGGGACGACCTCCGGGGTATCGGTGATATCGATGGGCTGCTATCGGAGGTCACGTTACGCGTGGCCGTCGCGGCATGCAACCGGCGATACGGCGTGAAAGCTATCGCTGGTATCGCGATCACGCCACGATGAAGCCGCGCGGTTGCGCACCCGGTGCGTTGCACAGCCGACCGGGTGGGGACGACGGAGCCCCGCCGCGCGCGCCGGCTGGCGTGCGGGGCGGGGCTCCGGTGGTCCGGGCGGACCCGGTCGTGCGGGATCAGGCCCGGTGCGTGGCGTCACCGTCGTGCGTCGTGTCCCCGGCGGGGGCGTCGACCGGGGCGGCGTCGGCGTGCGCCCCCGCGGTGGCCGTGCCCGGCACCGCCGCCATGTCGACGGTCCGGTGCGTCGGGTGCGGGTGGCTGCGCTCCAGCGAGGCACCCTCCACGTCGACGTCCGGGAGGATCTTGTCCAGCCACTTCGGGATCCACCACGCGGACTTCCCGGCGAGGTGCATGACCGCCGGGATCAGCAGCATGCGCACCACGAACGCGTCGAGCAGCACGCCGAACGCGAGCCCGAACCCGAGCGGCCGGATGATCGCGGACTCCGCGAACACGAACCCGGCGAACACGGACGCCATGATGATCGCCGCCGCGGTGACCACGACGCGTCCGGCGTGCAGGCCGCGCCGGACCGCCACCCGCGGGTCGACGCCGTGGGCGAACGCCTCGCGCATGCCGGACACCAGGAACAGCTGGTAGTCCATCGCGAGGCCGAACAGCACGCCGGTGACGATGATCGGCAGGAAGCTCAGCACCGGACCGGCGTCGTGCACCCCGAAGATCGAGCCGAGCCAGCCCCACTGGTAGATCGCGACGACGCCGCCGAGCCCCGCGAACAGGGACAGGACGAAGCCGAGCGTCGCCGTGACCGGCACGAAGATCGACCGGAACACGATGATGAGGATCAGCAGCGACAGGCCGACGACGATGCCCAGGTAGCCGGGCAGGGCGTCGGACAGCTTCTCGGAGACGTCGATGTTGGCGCTCGTGGAGCCCGCCACGCCGAGGGTCACGCCCTCGCCGGCGCCGGAGTCGCGCAGGTCGCGGACCAGCTGCTCGGTGCTCTCGCTGGTCGGGCCGTCGGCGGGCACGACCTGGAACGCCAGCACCGTGCCGGCCTCGTTGGCGCCGATCGGGGCGACCGCCACGACGTCGTCGAACGCCGCGAGCTCCTGCCCGATGCGCACCTGCTCGGCCACGACCTCGTCCTCGGTGACCGCCTCGGGCAGGTCGGCGACGACGAGCAGCGGGCCGTTGATCCCGGCGCCGAACTTCTCCGCCGTGATCGTGTACGCCTGGTACTGCGAGGACTCCTCCGGCTCGGAGGCGCCGGTCGGCAGGCCGAGCCGCATGTCCAGCGCCGGGATGGCGATGACCAGCAGCGCCGCGAGACCCGCGACGAGGGTGAGGACCGCGCGCGAGGTCTTCATCGGGGTGGAGGGGACCGGCTCGGGCTCCTCGTGACCGACGGTGGCGCGCAGCTTCTTCGGCAGCACCCGCAGCCCGATGCGGGACAGCAGCGCCGGGGTGAGGGTGACGGCGATCAGCACCGCGATGAGGATGCAGAACGCGCCGACGGTGCCCATGAGGCCCAGGAACGGGATGCCGGTGACGTTGAGCGCGAGCAGCGCGACGAAGACCGTCGTGCCGGCGAACACCACGGCGTTGCCCGCGGTGCCGTTGGCGAGGCCGATGGACTCCTCGAGCTCGACGCCGTCGCGCAGCTGGCGGCGGTGCCGGTTGAGGATGAACAGCGAGTAGTCGATGCCGACCGCGAGCCCGAGCATGATGCCGAGCACCGGGGTCACCGACAGCATGTCGACCGCGCCCGACAGGGCGAGCGACGCCACGGCGCCGATGCCGACGCCGACCAGGGCCGAGAAGATCGGCAGCGCGGCGGCGACCGCCGTGCCGAGCATGACCAGCAGGACGATCGCGGCGATGATCACGCCGACGACCTCGCCCGGGCCGAGCACGCTCGGGATCTCCTGCGTGAGGTCGTTGGACAGCTCGACGGAGGCACCCGCCAGGTCGGCGTCCTCGAACGCGGCCACGACCGCGTCCTTGGTGTCGGTGCTGACCTCGAACTGCGACTCGGAGAACGAGATGTTGCCGACGGCGGCGGACTCGTCGGCGGACAGCGTGCGCAGCCCGCTCGCGAGGTCCAGCAGCGCCGCGCCCTGCTCCAGCTGCGCGGACTGCGTCTCGAGCTCGGTGCGGCCCGCGTCGGCGGCCTGCTGCTGGGCGTCGAGCTCGGCCTGCTGCGCGTCGATCTGCGCCTGGCCGGCGTCGAGCTGGTCCTGGACCGCCGCGAGAGCCCCGGCGGCCTCGGCCTGCGCGCGCTGCGCGTCGAGCTGCTGCTGGGCCTGGTCGATCATCGCCTGGCCCGCGTCGAGCTGCGCCTGCCCGGCGTCGAGCTGCTGCTCGCCCGCGGCGATCTGCTCGCGGCCCGACTCGATCTGGGCCTGCTGGTCGGCCAGCTGCGCGGCGGTCGCGAACGGGTCGACGACGCCCGCGACGCCGTCGACCTCCGCGACGTCCTGGAGCGTGGCGCTGATGGCGGCGCGCTGCTCGTCGGTGAACGCGGCGTCGTCGTCCGTGTGGAAGACGACCGTCCCGCTGCCGCCGCTCGCGGCGGGGAACTCCTCGCGGAGCTGGTCGGTCACCTCCTCGGTCGCGGTGCCGGGGATGGTGACGGCGGAGGTGAGCGTGCCGCCGAACGCGAGGTACGCGCCCCCGGCGAGCAGCAGCACGACGACCCAGGCCGTGACGACGGTCCAGGCGCGGCGGGCGGAGAACCGCCCGAGCCGGTAGAGGAGTCCTGCCATGATCCGTGGTTCTCCCGCGGGGTTGTGGGGGTGTGGGGTGTGGCGGGGCGTCAGCGCTCCGGCATGTACCCGGCTCGGACGGAGTCGATGAGCCGGTCGACCAGGGAGTCCCACGCGGCGCGCGCGTCGGGCGCCGCGGGGTCGGTGGTGGTGCACCAGTGCAGCGCGATCACGGCGACGCCGTGCACCAGGGACGAGACGAGCAGCTGCACGTCGAGCGCGTCGGCGACGGGGTAGCGGCGCACCAGCTCGCCGGACAGGTGGTCGGCGACCCGGCTGAACGCCTCCTGGGCGAGGACGACGGCCCGGGGGTCGTTGCCCTCCGCGAGGGGGCCGAGCGCGCCGGCCAGGTAGGTGATCGCCTCGGGCAGGTCGGCGCCGCGCAGCGTGAGCGCGAGCTCGTCGAACATCGCCGAGCGGCTGCCGTCGCCGACCGGCGTCGTCGAGGCGACGGTCTGCACCTCGTGGATGACCTCGTTGAGCCGGGCGGTGCAGGTGGACAGGACGACGTCGTCGAGGGAGTCGAAGTGGTTGAACACCGTCCGCCTCGCGACGTCCGCCCGTGCGGCGAGCTCGTCGACCGAGAACTGCGCGTCGCCGCGCTCGCGCAGCAGCGCGTCGGCGGCGGCGAGGATCGCCTGCCGGGACCGCGCCTTGAGCGCGGCGCGCCGGTCGGTCACGGGGCTGGGCAGCGTCACGTCGAGGACGGTAAGCAGGTGAGTGCACGCGGTGCAACCGTGCACTGGGTGCAAACGGGCGGAAACGGGCCGAAGGTGACGCAGGTCACCAGGCGGGTGGGGCACGGGACGCGCGAAGGCCCCGTGCGGGTCGGCGGAGGGGGCCGACCCGGACGGGGCCTTCGAGGTGCGCGCCGTGCGGCGCGGGGGTGTCAGCGCAGCCAGGTGAGCTTCTGCACGATCGGGAGCTTGCGCCACCAGGTGCCCAGGCCCCAGGTGTCACCCGCGAAGACGAGGGCGAAGACGACCAGGGCGATGGCGTAGACGACGTGGTAGTCGACGACCGGGTTCGACGAGCCCGCGGCGAGCGGCCACTCGGCCAGCCACATCATCGCCATGATCAGCGAGCCGGCGACGGCCGAGACCCGCAGGCCGATGCCGAGCACGACGGCCAGGCCGACGCCCAGCATGCCGAGCATGAACAGCACGTCCGACGCGGGGCTGGCGATCGAGACGAAGAAGTCCTGCAGCGGGCCGGTGGCCGCGAACTGCAGGAAGCCCTGGCTCGGGGTGCCGCCGTTGACCCACGCGGCCTCCGAGGCCGTCGAGTAGCCGAGGCCGAAGGTCTTGTCGAGGAACGCCCACAGGAAGACGAAGCCGACGGCGATGCGCAGCGCCGCGGTGGTGCGGCGGGCCGCGACGGAGGTGATGACGTCCTCGCCGCCGCGCGGCGCGGTCACGGCGGTGGCCGCGGGGGTCGAGGTGGGGCGGCTGGCGGTGGTGGTCATGAGAGGCCTCGGTTCGAACGGTGCAGTTCTTGTGATGACTTTCTCAATGTCCTCCTGGTTCGGGGCACGGGTCCGGGCCCAAGGTCCCGACCTGCGCGGGGACCCCCTGCCGATCGGGTGACACCCGGGTCCCGACGCCCCGGTCGCCGGGACCAACGTCCCCGGCTCCGGGCGGGCGCAGCAGGCGACGAGGTCGCCACGTCGCCGTGACGGCCTCGTCGCCCGTGCCTCAGCCCGCGATGATCCGCCGGATCGTCTCCACCGGGAGCTTCGGCCGGCGGTCCTCGTCGCAGAGCCCGTTGGTCTCCAGCCCGGTGTCCGTGAGCTGGGTGTAGCAGAACCCGCGCAGCACCGTGGACTCCCGCACGGCCCCGAGCAGGTCGGTCAGCCGCGCCTCCAGGTCCTCGGCGGAGCGGGCCTCCGAGTAGCCCCACGACCCCTCGGGCGCGCCGGGTGCGTAGGAGACCCCGCCGAACTCGGTGAGCAGCACGGGGATCGTCCCGGGTGCGGGGGCGTCGCCGTCGACCCACATCCGCCGACCGGCGGGGCCGAAGGTCGCCAGCGTCGCGGCGGTCGCCGCCGCGTCCCCGTAGCGCTCGCGCAGCACGGCGCCGGTGTCGGCGTAGTCGTGCACGGTGAGCAGGTCGGAGTCGGTGTGCTCCCAGCCGTCGTTGGAGATGACGGGCCGCGTCGGGTCCAGCGCCCGGGTGAGCCCGGTCAGGGCGCGGGTGTACGCCCGCTGCGCGGGGTCGTGCGCGAGGTGCTGCACGCCCCAGGACTCGTTGAACGGCACCCAGGCGATGATGCTCGGGTGCGAGACGTCGCGGCGCACGAGGTCCAGCCACTCGCGGGTGAGCTGCGCGACGGCCTCGTCGCTGAACCGGTAGGCCCCGGCCGTCTCGGACCACACGGCCAGCCCGAGCACGTCGCACCAGTAGAGGTACCGGGGGTCCTCGACCTTCTGGTGCACGCGCACGGTGTTGAAGCCGAGCGCCAGCGTGAGCTCGACCTCCTCCTTCAGTGCCTGCGGGCTCGGCGGGGTGAGGTGCGACTGCGGCCAGTAGCCCTGCTCCAGGACGGCGCGCAGGTGGAACGGCCGGTCGTTGAGCAGCAGCCGGTCGCCGTCGGCCTGCACGGACCGCAGGCCGCAGTAGGCGTCCACCGCGTCGAGCACGGTGCCGTCGGCGTCGAGGACCTCGACGTCGGCGTCCAGCAGCACCGGGCGGTCGGGGGACCAGAGCAGGTGCTCGTAGACCTGGCCGTTGCGCTGCCGGGGCAGGGCGACGCCGACCTCGGCGGTGACCCGGTCGACGGGCACCTCGGCGGCGCCGAGCACCTCCCCGTCGTGCGAGACCCGCACGCGCACGCGGGTGCCCGCCGGGGCGACGGCGCGGAGCCGGACCTGCACGTCGACGCGGGCGCCGGGCACGTCGGCCCGCCAGACCAGGGCGTCGACGGCGACGGCGGGGACCCGCTCCAGCCACACGGTGCGCCAGATGCCGGACGTGCGGTGGTACCAGATGACGTGCTGCTCGGGCTCCCAGTCCTGCTTGCCGCGGGGCTGCTCCACGTCGGTGCGGTCGTCCACGGCCCGGACCACGAGCACGTGCGCGTCGGCGGGGACGGCGGGGTCGAGCAGGTCCGTGACGTCGACCGTGAACGGGGTCTGACCGCCCTCGTGGCGCACGGCGTGCTGCCCGTCGACCCAGACGTCGGCCTCGTGGTCGACGGCACCGAGGTGCAGCAGCAGCCGGTCGGTGCCCGGGCGCGCGGGGTCGACGCCGTCGGGGACGGTGATCGTCCGGCGGTACCAGAGCGCGGCGTGGTCGCCGTGGTCGGCGATGCCGGACGCGGTGGACTCGGGCGGGAACGGCACGGTGATCTCCCGGTCGAACGGGTCGCCGCCGGCGGTCGCGCCGTCGGGGCGGTACCAGCGCTCGCGGAGCCCGGCGTCGGCGTCGTCGAAGCCGAACTGCCACGGGCCGTCGAGCGACCACCACCGGTCGGGGCGGATCATCTGGGGCCGGGGGTGCAGGCCTCGGTCGGGTGCTGACGTCATCGTCGTCCTTCGGGTGTGGGTGCACGGCTGCGGGCGGTGCCAGTTTGCCACGTGGCAAACGCACGCGTCACCTGCGGGGCCCGGCGGGCCCCGTCGGCGCCTCGGGGGCCGGAGATCAGGCGGGGGTGGACTCGCGCAGCACGAGGGCGTGGGGAACGGTGATGTCGTGGGCGGGCGCCTCCGCCTCGCCACCGTCCAGCCGGGCGACGACGCGGGCGACGGCGGCGCGCGCGATGGCCTCGCGGTCGGGCCGTACGGTGCTCAGCGACGGCGTGAGGTACCGGACCTCCTCGACGTCGTCGAAGCCGAGCACGGCGACGCCCTCCGGCACCCGCACGCCGCGCTCCAGGCAGGCCCGCAGCGCGCCCGACGCGAGCAGGTCGCTGAAGCAGAACACCGCGTCCGGCGGCTCGGCGTTCGTGAGCAGCGCGGACATCGCGGCGTGGCCGTGCGCGCGCTCGTAGGACGGGACGTGCCGCAGCAGCGCGGGATCGACCGGCAGCCCGGCGTCGGCGAGCGCCCGCCGGAAGCCCTCCGCCCGCTGCGCGGCGGTCTGCTCGTGCGCGTCCTGCAGGCCGATCGCGGCGATCCGGCGGCGGCCGCCCGCGATCAGGTGCGCCGTCGCCTCGCGCGCGGCCGCGACGTTGTCGATGTGCACGTGGTCGGCGGTGGTGCCCACGGTGCGCTCGCCCAGCAGCACGACAGGGCGGCCGGGCTCGGCGCGGAGCAGGTCCTCGGCCGTGAGCGCCAGGGGGCTGAGCACGAGGGCGTCGAACGCGGCGCCGCGCGGCCCGCGCAGCAGCAGCTCGCGCTCCCGGTCGGGGTCCCCGTCGGTCTGGTCGACGACCACGGTGAACCCGACGGCGGTGGCCTCGCGCACCACGGCGCGCGCGAGCTCCGCGAAGTACGGCTGGTCCAGCGCGGGCAGCACCAGGCCGAGCAGCCCGGTGCGCCCGGTCCGCAGCGTGCGCGCGGCCGCGTTGGTCCGGTACCCGAGCTCGTCGATCACGGCCTGCACCCGCGCGCGGGTGTGCGGGGCGACGTGCTGGTAGCCGTTGACGACGTTCGAGACGGTCCGCGGGGACACCCCGGCGACCCGCGCGACCTCGTGCAGCGTCACCGCACCGCCTCGACCCATGCGGGGCACCCTAGCGGTGCGGGGTCACGGTCGTCGTGGCCGACGACGGACCAGGAGTCCGGGGCCTCGAGCCCGTCCGGTGCGCACGCCAGGCGGCGCCGACCGCGCCCGCGGCGAGCAGCACGCTCGCGAGCACGAGCGCGACCGCCGCCCGTGGCATGACCGCGCTCAGCCCCAGGCACCCGGATCCGGCGACGAGCAGCCCCGAGGCCACCAGCCGGTGACGCGGTCGATCTTCCTGCGTACCCACGTGCGTCCTCCCCTGCTCGGACCTGCACGCAGGTCGTCGTGACGGCGACGATCGCGGCTCGGTCTCGGCCTGGGATGCCTCCTCGGGGGAGAACCACTCCCGTGACCGGAGGTCAGCCACCAGGTGCCAACTAGGACGAGAACTAACCAGGTGAGAGGACTCGTCTCATCGCGCGATGCCGCGTCTCCGCAGTTCAGGCGTTGCGTCGAGGACGCCTCGATGTCGTCGGTGTCGGTCCAGGCCCATGACGTTGCACCAGGTCACCGTCCAGACCTCTCATCAGATGAGAGTTTCTCGCGTTACGTCCGCGCAGTCGGGAGCGGATACAGCGCGTATGCACAGTCGCCGCGCCGCAGTGCGACGCCGGGTCCGGGTCTTCCAGCGAGAGCCGGAGCGAGGTCAGTCGCAGAGGTCAAACGGGCAGCGCCCCACCCCCGCGGGGTGAGGCACTGCCCGCTCGATGTTCGGTCAGAAGTGCTTCACGCGGTAGATCGTCTCGCCGCTGCCGGCGAACTGCATGTAGAAGTCCTCGGGAAGGCCCTGGCAGTTTCCCGGACCCGACCCAGCGCAGACCTCGGACTTGATGTTGCGCGGGCCGGCGAAGAGCGTCGAGTTCGTCGACGACCAGGACGGGTTCGTCACGTCATTCGTGCCCGTAAGGCTCCGATTGGAGCCCGAGCTCCGGATGATGCACGACTTGTTGTCCCCGCTGTCGGTGCACCCGAGCCCGGGGGCGAGATAGAACGGCGTGATCGCCGACTCGCTCCGGTACTGGACGGAGGTGATCGCATCTGCGTCGACGTCCCACGTCATGATGCGCGGCCCGTCGCCCTGCAGCACCGCGATGTCCGCGTCTTTGAGGTCTCGCGTCACGTACGCGGCACGCTCCTCTGCCTGCATCTGCAGATCGCTGGCGGACTCGCCGCCCGAAGTAGCCACCGAGACCGGCAGGCCGAGCGATGTGTCGACAAGCACGGAGTCAGCCAGCAGACCCTGTCCCGAGAATCCTCCCGAGTCGTCCGCCGCAGCAGGGATCGCGGCTCCAGCGATCCCGACGACGAGTGCACCGATCACGGCGAGTTGCCGCTTGAAACTACGCATATTGCCCCCTGGTACGAGTTGCGTCATTGCCTTATTAACGCTATCGTCGAACAGGAGCGCTGGCAAGGGGGTATTTTCAGTGGCATTCATCGGAAATCCCGGTCCCATGCCGACCGAGAACGCACTCGACGCTCTTCGCGACGCGGGCGACCGTGATCGAGGGGCAAAATCGAGGGCAGCGTGCATTCTGACTTCGTTTGCAGTACTGATGCTCGCGGCGATCAGTTTTTTCAGCGACAGGCAGACGTTTCCGGGGTTCGCATTTACGCTGTCCGGGATCGCCCTCTTGGTCGCGTCCGTTGCGTTCCTTCGCTCTCCGAGGCACAGGCGTCGATCATCTGTGCTTTTCGGAGTAGCCGGCCTCATCCCTGCGTTGGCGGCCGCCGTGCTCTGACCGACGCATGCCGTCGGTTAGCCCAGGAGACCGGCGGCCTGCTCTCGTATCGGCCTGGCGCCGCGAACGCCTGGCTCGGAGAGTCGGCGGTGTCTTGGAGACCTCCCGGAGTGACCTCGAGGAGACTGCTCGGATTCCGCCCGGATGACGGACCGCGATGAGAGGATCGGCCCATGGCCGCCTCGATCCCGTTCTCGTGGAGCCCTCTGTGCTCCGCTGGGCGCGGGAGACGATCGACCTGTCACCGCTGGCTGCCGCTCGAAGACTGGATCTCCCAGACGACCGAGTGACCGCGTGGGAAGCAGGCGAAGCGCAGCCCACCGTTGCGCAGTTGCGCCGTGCCGCCAAGCTCTACAAGCGATCGCTCGGCGTCTTCTTCCTGCCAGCGCCACCCGAGGGTTTCGACACGCTGAGGGATTTCAGGCGTCACGAGGGTGCTGAGGCGGGGCCGTGGTCACCGGCGCTCCATGCCGACTATCGCCGAGCCCATGACCAGCGGGCTCACTTCCTCGAACTCGCAGAGTTGGAGGACGTGCCGGTCGTCTCCGGCTGGAAGTTGGGGAACCCCGCGGCGTCAGACGAAGGTCTCGCCGCGGCCGCCCGCATGAACCTGCTGAGCCACAGTCCCATGCCACTCCCCCGTGGCGTGGGCACTGTGTACGACCACTTGAACGCGTGGGTCGCGGCGTTGGAGACGGCGGGCGTTCTCGTCATGGCGACGGCAGCAGGGCGCGTCGCGCCAACGGAGATGCGTGGCTTCTCGCTCTACTTCGATGAAGCCCCGGTCATCATGGTGAACGGAGCGGACGCCGCCCGGGGACGCCTGTTCACGCTGCTCCATGAGTACGCGCATCTGCTGTTGCACACCGAAGGGCTGTGCGACACGGTCACGGACTTGCGTGCCACGACTCCGGACCGCCGCCTGGAGGCGAGGTGCAATGCGATCGCCGCCATGATGCTGATGCCGGCCGGCGATGTTCTCGCATCGCCGCAGGTCGCTGCCCGAATCAATGCTCGGGACTCCTGGGACTACGCCTCACTGGCCGCCGCGGCCGCCCCATTCGGGGCAAGCGCTGAGGCAATGCTCCGCCGTCTGGTCGCGCTCGGCCGCGTCGACGCGGCCTTCTACAGCGCGCGTCGAACCGAGTTCCTGGCCCGCTACGAGGAGGAAGAGCTCAGGGCACGGCCGCCCGGAGGTGACTGGTACCGGAATACGGTGCGTGACTTGGGGAAGGGCTACGTACGTACGGTCGCCGATGCCCACCGCCGGCGAGTGATCGACAGCTACACCGCCGCCACCTACCTGAACGCCAAGGTGAGCCAGATCCCTAGGCTCGCGAGCACCGCCGCTCTACGTACGGCGGTGTAGCCGATGGTGTTCTACTCGTTTGACACGAGTTCGTTCCTCAATGGTCAACGCGACCTGTTCCCGCCTGCCACGTTCCCAACGCTGTGGGAGAACATCGCAGCGATGATTGCGGCCGGAGACGTCCGATCCATCGATCTCGTACGCGATGAGCTTGAGGCGAAGGACGACGATGTACCGCGATGGGCGAAGGAGCAGGCTGACCTCTTCGTCCCGCTCACGCAGGACGTCCAGGTTTCGGTCCGCGAGGTTCTCGCGGAGCATCAGAAGCTGATCGGGGTCGGCAGCGGCCGCAGTGGGGCTGACCCGTTCGTCATCGCGCTCGCGCGAGCGCGCTCTGGCGCCGTGGTTACCGAAGAACTGCTGAGTCGAAATCTCAACAAGCCCAAGATCCCTGACGTGTGCGACGCGATGGGAGTCCGTCGACTCAACCTCATGCAGTTCATTCAGGAGCAGGGTTGGGTATTTCGCTAACGCTTGCGCGGTTCCACAGCGCTGTCACGCCGCGCGTGCTACTTGTCTCAACTTGATACGTCTCTGTACCAGTCGCGCGACGGCGAGAGGGGAGCGAGGACCGCGGCCCCGACGCGGGGCGGCGTCGGGGTCGCGGTCCCGGGTCAGGCGGAGGCGGTGGACCGCTCCGCCACCGGCGCGGCCGGGGTGCGCTGCGGGGCCGCGAAGAACGCGACCAGGACCGCACCCACCAGCGCGACGGCGGCGGGCAGCAGCAGCGCCTGCGCCATCGCGTCGGCGAAGCCGGCCGCCAGCGCCGGCGGGATCGCGCCCGCTGCCTCGGCGGCGCCGGTGGACCCGGCGGCGTCCGGGCCGAGCGTCGCGACCAGGCGCGCCTGGATCAGCGCGGCGATGGCCGCCGAGCCGAGGACGGAGCCGATCTGCCGGGTCGTGTTGAACACGCCCGAGCCCGCACCCGCGAGCTGGCGGGGGAGGTTCCGGGTCGCCGTGGAGGAGATCGGGGCCCACAGGCACGCGTTCGCGACGCCGAGCACCGCGGACGGCAGCAGCAGGCGCGCCCACTGGTCGGCGTCCGGGGTGATCCAGAAGAAGAACCAGACCAGCGCGGCGGCCTGCAGCAGCATGCCGGTCAGGGCGATGGTGCGCGGGTCGGCGGTGTCGACGCGGCGGCCGATCACCGGAGACAGCACGAGCGTCATGACGGCCATCGGCGCGAGCATGAGCGCGGACCGGGTCGGCGAGAAGCCGAGCACGAGCTGGTAGTAGAAGACCAGCGGCAGCGACATCGCCGTGACGGCGAACCCGAGCGTGCTGATCGCGCCGTTCGCCAGGGCGAAGTTCCGGTCGCGGAACAGGCCGAGCGGCAGCAGCGGCTCGCCGCGGGTGCGGCCCTGGTGCCAGACGAACAGGCCGAGGACGAGGACACCCGCGCCGACCAGGCCCCACACGGGCAGCCAGCCGCCGATGAGGCCCCAGTCGTAGGTCTCGCCCTCCTGGATGCCGAACACCAGCAGGAACATGCCGAGCGCGGACAGCACGACGCCGGGCACGTCGAACCGGTGCGCGTGCGTCTCCAGGCGCGGCACCAGCCGCCATGCGAGCACGAACGCCACGATGCCGACCGGCACGTTGACGAAGAAGATCCACTCCCAGCCGAGGCCGTCGACCAGCACGCCGCCGAGGATCGGGCCGACGAGGGTCGCGACGCCCGCGACGGCACCCCACAGGCTCATGGCCTTGCCGCGGGAGTCCGGCGGGAACAGCCGGGTGATGACGGCCATCGTCTGCGGCGTCATCAGCGCGGCGCCGAGGCCCTGGACGGCGCGCGCGGCGATCAGCGCGCCGATGTTCGGCGCCAGGCCGCAGGCGAGCGACGCCAGCGTGAAGACCACCAGGCCCGTGAGGTAGACGGGCTTGGGCCCGAACCGGTCGCCGAGGCGCCCGGTCACGAGCAGGGGAGCGGCGTAGGTCAGCAGGTAGGCGCTGGTGACCCAGATGACGGCGTCGATGTCGGTCCCGAGGCCCTGCATGATCGCGGGGTTGGCGACGGAGACGATGGTCGTGTCGACCAGGATCATGAAGAAGCCCACGACCAGCGCCCAGAGGGCGGGCCAGGGTCGGACGTCGGTGGACATGGTTCCTCGCAGGCGGGTGTCGGGAGGGCGTACGGCGGGGGCCGCTCGGGCGGGTCGGTCGCGGGACTGCCGCCGGGCGCGAGACCGGGCGGCGGGGGCCGTGGCCGGTCGGGCGCCCGGTCGTCACCAGGCGATGGCGCCGGACTCGATGCCCTCGATGAACGTCGCGATCCACTGCGACTCGGTCTCGTAGATCGCGATCTGGTAGGTCAGGTCGACCCAGTAGCGGGCCGGGAGCTGCTTGGCGGTGACGGTCTCGACCCCGCCGCGCAGCGTGGCGAGCTCCGCGTCGAGCCTGCCGCGCCGGTCGCGGAGCAGGTCGAGGACGGTCTCGCGCGGCAGGTGGTGCGCCTCGGACAGGGCGAGCGGGAGGCGCGGGTACTCGTTGACGGGGGCGGCGATCATCGCGGCGAGCGCGTCGGCGAGCGCCGTGCGACCGTCGTCGGTGATCTCGTAGGTGGTCCGCTCGGGACGGTTGCCCGCCCGCTCGGTGCCGGTCGCCCGGATCAGGCCGTCCCGGTGCAGGCGGTCGACGCAGTGGTAGAGCGACCCGGGCCGGACCTTGACGATCCGGTCGGTGGCGCGCTGCAGCAGGACCTGGTGCAGCTCGTAGGGGTGCATCGGGCGCTGCACGAGCAGCGCGAGGGTCGCCACGGCCAGGGCCGTCAGCGCGCTGCGGGGGGTGGTGGGCACGATTGCTCCTCGTCGACTAGTCCACGTGGACTATACGACGTCTGCATCGTGCACGGAACCCTCAGGGGGCGGTGGTGTCCGCCAGCAGCCGGACGAGCAGCCCCTCGGAGAACCACTGCGACCGGTCCGTCCCGTCCGGCCGCTCGGCCGGGTCGCGCAGCCCGCGGTCCGCCATCAGCTGGACCGCCCGGCCCTCGACCACGCCGAAGGCGTGCGCCCCGACCGCACCGACGCCGTCCAGGCGCTGCACCGACGACAGCAGGTCCGCCACCCCGACGGCCTCGAGGGCTGCCTCCAGGTCGGGCAGCGCCTCGGTGGCGGTCGTCGCCACGCGCCAGCACCGCTGGATGCCGCCGAGGTCCGGCGTCGGGCAGGGGACCGGCTCGTACACGTCCGGGAGCCGGACGGCCGCGGCGGCCTCCTCGATCGCGGCGCGCTGCGCGGGCCAGCGCTGCTCGGCGACCACCTGACGCGCCGCGTCGACCCAGTACGGTCCCATCCACAGCGTGAACGCCACCGCGGCGAGGCTCAGCGGGACGGCGATCAGCACCGCCGGGCGGGTCCGGGACATGCTGCGCTCATCGGCACGCGACCGTGCCGTCGTGCGCGTCAGGGCCGGGCGAGCAGCTCCGCGACCAGCGCCGGGACGGCCGTCTCGATGGGCTCGCGGACCACGCGGTCGGCCACGTGGTCGTACGGGGTCGGCTCGGCGTTGACGATCACGACCTCCGCGCCGACCTCGGCGGCCAGGCCGGCGAGGCTCGCGACCGGCTGCACCGTGAGCGTGGTGCCGATGGCGAGCAGCACGTCGCCGTCCTGCGCGGCCGCGATGGCGCGCTCCAGGGGACGGTCCGGCAGCCGCTCGCCGAAGTAGACGACGTCGACCTTGAGGATCCCGCCGCACACCGCGCAGCGCGGGTCGGGCTCGGCGTCCAGCCGCGCGAGCACGTCCGGGGTCGGCTGCCGGTCGCCGCACGCCAGGCAGGAGGTCGTGCGCAGGTCGCCGTGCAGCTCGACCACGTCGGCCGGGTCGGAGCCCGCCGCCTGGTGCAGACCGTCGAAGTTCTGGGTGAGCAGGGCCTGGAGCCGGTCGGCCCGGGCGAGGTCGACCAGCGCGCGGTGCGCCGCCGACGGGCGCGCCGACCACACCGGGTGGTCCCGCCACGCGGCCCAGCCCCGCCGCCGGACGTCCGGGTCGGCGACGTAGCGGCCGATCTCCAGCAGCTCGGCCTGGTCCGGGTGCCGGGTCCAGGTCCCGTCCGGACCGCGGAAGTCGGGGATGCCGGAGCCGGTGGAGATGCCGGCTCCGGTGAGGACCGTGACCCGGAGACCGGGGGCGGGCATGTGCACGGTCAGCGACCGCCCCGGCGGCCACCGCGCCCGCCACCGCTGCCGCGTCCGCCGCGGGGTGCACCGCCGCGCCCGCCGGGCTGGC
>NZ_RFFI01000065.1 GCF_003696205.1 Cellulomonas triticagri | reverse complement strand
CCGCGACCCCCAAGCCCGCCGCGGCCCCCAAGCCGTCGGCGACGCCGACCCCGCGGCCCGCGCCGCGTCCGGCACCGAGCCCGCGTCCCGCGGCGCGACCGGCCCCCCGGGGTCAGTCGTCCACCGGGGCGTCCGACGCCTGACCCGCAGCACCACGCCCGGACCCCACCGGGACCGGACGGACGAGTCGCGCCCCGGCGCGATGCGACGACAAGGAGAGACGGCAGCCATGCCGAAGAACAAGACGCACTCCGGTGCGAAGAAGCGCTTCCGGATCACCGGGAGCGGCAAGGTCATGCGTGAGCAGGCGAACGGTCGTCACCTGCTCGAGCACAAGTCGAGCCGCCGCACGCGCCGTCTCGCCTCGGACCAGGTCGTCTCCGCGGCCGACGCCCCCAAGATCAAGAAGCTGCTCGGCAAGTGACCCCGCGGCGCGTGAGCGCCCCGGTCACCTGAGCCGACCCGATAACGAAGCAAGGAGCATCACGTGGCACGCGTGAAGCGGGCGGTCAACGCCCAGAAGAAGCGCCGGGCGACCCTCGAGCGCGCCAGCGGCTACCGCGGGCAGCGCTCGCGCCTGTACCGCAAGGCCAAGGAGCAGGTCACCCACTCCCTCGTCTACGCCTACCGCGACCGCAAGGCGCGCAAGGGCGACTTCCGCAAGCTGTGGATCCAGCGGATCAACGCGGCTGCGCGCGAGCAGGGCCTGACCTACAACCGCCTCATCCAGGGCCTCAAGGCCGCGGGTGTCGAGGTGGACCGTCGCGTGCTGGCCGACCTGGCCGTCACCGACGTCGCGGCGTTCAACACCCTCGTGCAGGTCGCGAAGGACGCGCTGCCGGCCGACGTGAACGCGCCGAAGGCCGCCGCCTGACGCACCCCGCGTGACGCCTGCGCGGCCCCGCCGCGCACGCCCGCACCCCGGACCCCCGGGAGCCCCTGGCTCCCGGGGGTCCGTCGCGTCCGGCGCGGTGTCCGGCGCCGCACCGTGCTCCTGGGAGGATGGGGCCCGTGTCCCGCACTCCCGACGGTCCTCCCGCCCACCCCCGCGCCGTGCTGACCAACCCGCAGGCCGACCGCGTGCGGGCCGTGCGTGCGCTGAGCACCCGGTCCGGGCGGCGTCGCGCCGGGCGGTACCTGGTCGAGGGGCCGCAGGCGGTGCGCGAGGCCGTGCGGTGGACGCCGGACGTCGTCCGGGACGTGTACCTGACCCCGGAGACCGCCGACCGGTACGCCGAGATCGTCGCCGACGCCGCCGCCGCGGGGCTCCACGTGCACCTCGGGGAGCGCGCGGTGCTGGAGGCGATGTCGCCCGACGCCCAGGGCGTGCTCGCGGTCGCGGACCTGCCGGGCGCACCCGGGCGCGGCGCTGGCGACGAGGCGCCGCTCGGCCCGCTGGGCCCTGACGCGCTCGACGCCGTGCTCGCCGCCCGCCCCCGCCTGGTGGCGCTGCTGGCGCAGGTCCGGGACCCGGGCAACGCGGGCACGGTGATCCGGGTGGCGGACGCCGCGGGCGCGGACGCCGTCGTGGTGGCGGGGGACAGCGTGGAGACCGCGAACCCGAAGGTCGTCCGGTCCACCGCGGGTTCGCTCTACCACCTGCCGGTGGTCTCGGGCGTGTCCGTCGCCGACGCCGTGGACGCGCTGCGGGCCGCGGGCATCACCGTCCTCGCGGCGGACGGCACGGGCGACGTCGACCTCGACGACCTCCAGGACGCGGCGACCGGTGCCCCCGCCGAGGGCCCCGCGGACCTGCGCGCCCCGACGGCGTGGCTGTTCGGCAACGAGGCCTGGGGTCTGCCGCCCGAGGACCGTGACCGCGCCGACGCCGTCGTCCGGGTGCCGTTGCGAGGCCGGGCGGAGTCGCTGAACCTCGGCACCGCCGCCGCGGTGTGCCTGTACGCGTCCTCTCGCGCGCACCGCTGAGGGCCGCGCTGGGTCTCGCACCCTCGGGCATGCTGGGGTGATGCGTCTCTTCGCGGGTCTGTGGCCCTCCCCGGACGTCCGGGCGCACCTCGCGGGTGCGCTGACCACGGCGGTGGGCGTCGATCCGGAGTCCGCGCCCGGGCGCGGCCCGCAGGGCGTGCGGTGGACGGCCGCGGAGAACTGGCACGTCACCCTGGCGTTCTACGGCGAGGTCGGCGAGGGCCGCGCGGAGGCGCTGGCCGAGCACCTGGCGCAGGTCGCGGCGGCGTCGTCCCCGTTCACCCTCGCGCTCGCCGGCGCGGGGGTGTTCGCGCACCGCACCCTGTGGGCGGGGGTGTCCGGCGACCTCGACGCCGTGCATGCGCTGGTCGCCGCGGCGCGCGAGGCGGGGGAGGAGGTCGGCGCCCGCACGGACGACCGGGTGCGCTCGCGCCCGCACGTGACGCTCGGCCGGGTCGCGCCTGCGCGCGGCGGCACCCGGCGCCGGGACCGCGCCGCCGCGGGTCCGGACGTCGGCGACGTGCTGGTGCACGCCCTCGCGGTGTACCGGGGTCCGGCGTGGCCGGTGACGGACCTGGTGCTCGCGGAGTCGTCGCCGGGCGAGGGTCGCGCGGGCGGACCGCTGTACCGGCCGCTGGGCACCTGGCCGCTCGGGGTCGACGGCTCCGCGGGTCCCGGCGCCTGACCCCGGAGATCGCCCGTGCGGCGCGGCCGCGGCCTGTGGCAGCATGGCGGGCGTGACCCCCTCGCCGCGCCGCCGATTTCCCGGGCCCGTCCCCGGGTCCCTCGTCGGCCGCGCCTGACGCGCGGCGCGCAGCCCGTCCGCCCGCGCGGACGGTCCCCAGGTCCCGGGGCGGGCGCCACTAGACTCGTCCGTCGGTCGACCGTGCCGCCGCGCCCCGCGTGGACGGTGCCCGGTCGCCACCCCCGCAGCCTGCAGAGAAGGTCCGGATGCCCACGCCCGACACGCCCCTGTCCCCCCTCGACGCCGAGGGCGTCGAGCGCGCCCTGGCCGACGCGCTGGCCGCCGTCGCCGCCGCCGGCGACCTCGACGCGCTGAAGGCCGCGCGGCTCGCGCACACCGGCGAGCGCAGCCCGCTCGCGCTGGCGAACCGTGCCATCGGCGGCCTCGCCCCGGCCGAGAAGGGCCTCGCGGGCAAGACCGTCGGCCAGGCCCGCGGCCGGCTGAACGCGGCCGTCGCCGCGCGCGAGGAGGTGCTCGCCGCCGAGCGCGACGCGCGCGTGCTGGTCGAGGAGCGCGTCGACGTGACGCTGCCGTCCGACCGCGCCGCCCGGGGTGCCCGGCACCCGCTGACCGTGCTGCAGGAGCGCGTCGCCGACGTGTTCGTGGCGATGGGCTGGGAGATCGCGGAGGGTCCCGAGGTCGAGGCGGAGTGGTTCAACTTCGACGCCCTGAACTTCGGGCCGGACCACCCCGCGCGGCAGATGCAGGACACCTTCTACGTCGCGCCTGCGGACGGTCAGCCGGACCCGCACCTGGTGCTGCGCACCCACACGTCGCCGGTGCAGGCCCGCACCCTGCTGGAGCGCGACCTGCCGGTGTACATCGCGTGCCCGGGCCGGGTGTTCCGCACCGACGAGCTCGACGCGACGCACACGCCCGTCTTCCACCAGGTCGAGGGCCTCGCCGTCGACAAGGGCCTGACGATGGCGCACCTCAAGGGCACGCTGGACCACTTCGCGAAGGCGATGTTCGGCCCGGACGCCCGCACCCGCCTGCGTCCGTCGTTCTTCCCGTTCACGGAGCCGAGCGCCGAGATGGACCTGTGGTTCCCGCAGAAGAAGGGCGGCCCGGGCTGGATCGAGTGGGGCGGCTGCGGCATGGTCAACCCGAACGTCCTGCGGGCGGCGGGGATCGACCCCGACGAGTACTCCGGCTTCGCGTTCGGCATGGGCATCGACCGCACCCTGATGCTCCGCAACGAGATCGCGGACATGCACGACATGGTGGAGGGCGACGTGCGCTTCTCCACCCAGTTCCGGGCGGTGATCTGATGCCTCGCATCCCCCTGACGTGGCTCGCCGAGCACGTCGAGACCCCTGCCGACCTGACGGCGGAGACCCTGGCCGAGGCCCTGGTCCGCGTCGGGCTCGAGGAGGAGGCCGTGCACCCGGCCGCCGTGACCGGGCCCCTGGTGGTCGGTCGCGTCGTCGAGCGCGTGCCCGAGCCGCAGAAGAACGGCAAGACGATCAACTGGTGCCAGGTCGACGTGGGCGACCACAACGGCACGGCCGAGGACGGCACGCGCACGCCGCGCGGCATCGTCTGCGGGGCGCAGAACTTCGAGGTCGGTGACCACGTCGTCGTCGCGCTGCCCGGCACGGTGCTGCCCGGGCCGTTCGCCATCGCGTCGCGCAAGACGTACGGCCACGTGTCCGACGGCATGATCTGCTCGTCGCGCGAGCTCGGCCTGGGCGACGACCACGACGGCATCATCGTGCTGGCGCAGATCGGGATCGACGCCGCGCCGGGGACCGACGCCCGCGCCCTGCTGGGGCTGGGCGAGGAGGTCCTCGAGATCAACGTGACGCCGGACCGCGGCTACTGCTTCGCGATGCGCGGGGTGGCCCGCGAGTACGCGCACGCCACGGGTGCCGTGTTCACCGACCGCGGCCTGCCGCGCGCCGGTGCGGACGAGGGCCTGGCGACGTCGGGTGGCTTCCCGGTGGAGCTGCGCGACGACGCCCCGATCCACGGCGTCCCCGGTGCGGACCGGTTCGTGGCGCGCGTGGTGCGCGGCATCGACGCGTCCGCGCCGTCGCCGTCCTGGATGCAGCAGCGCCTCACGCAGGCGGGCATGCGCCCGATCTCGCTCGCCGTGGACGTCACGAACTACGTGATGCTCGACCTCGGCCAGCCGCTGCACGCCTACGACCTGGCGACCCTGCAGGGCCCGGTCGTCGTCCGGCGTGCCCGGGCGGGGGAGCGGCTCACCACCCTGGACGGGGTGGACCGGGCGCTCGACGCCGAGGACCTGCTCATCACCGACGGGCCGGACGCCGGGCGCGTCCTCGGCCTGGCCGGCGTCATGGGCGGGGCCGAGACCGAGGTGTCCGCGACCACCACCGACGTGCTGGTCGAGGCCGCGCACTTCGACCCCGTGACCGTGGCGCGCACCGCCCGTCGGCACAAGCTCCCGAGCGAGGCCGCGAAGCGGTTCGAGCGTGGCGTGGACCCGCAGCTGCCCCGCGTGGCGGCGGCTCGCGTCGTCGAGCTGCTGGTGGAGCACGGCGGCGGCACGCCCGACCCGGTGCTGACCGACGTCGACGCGACCACCCCGCCGCCGGTGCTCCGGCTGCCGGTCGCCCTGCCGTCGCGGCTGATCGGGCTGGACCTGGACGTCGCGACCATCTCCGGCTACCTGCGGCAGATCGGCTGCACGGTCGGCGAGGTCGCGGGCTCCGGGGCGGACGCGGTCGTGGCGGTCACCGTGCCGACCTGGCGCCCCGACCTCACGGAGCCGGTCACGCTGGTCGAGGAGGTCGCGCGCCTGCACGGGTACGACGCCATCCCGTCCGTGGTGCCCGCCTCGCCCGTCGGCCTCGGCCTGACCCCGTCCCAGCGGCGCCGCCGCCGGGTCGCGGACGCGCTGGTCGGTGCGGGCTGGGTCGAGACGTGGTCGTACCCGTTCGTCAGCACCGCGCAGCTCGACGCCCTGGCCCTGCCGGCGGACGACGCCCGGCGCAGGATGCTGCGCCTGGCGAACCCGCTGTCCGAGGAGCAGCCGTACCTGCGGTCGTCGCTGCTGGTGACCGTGCTGGACACGGCGCGCCGCAACATCGGGCGCGGCGTCGGCGACCTCGCGCTGTTCGAGGTGAGCGCGGTGACGCAGCCCGGTCCCGCCCTCGCGCCCGCCCCGGTCCCGCCGGTCGCGGCGCGGCCGTCGGAGGACGTGCTGGACGCGATCCGCGCGGCGGTCCCGCACCAGCCGCGCCAGGTCGCGGGCGTGCTCACCGGTCTGCGCGAGCCCGCCGGCTGGTGGGGCTCCGGTCGGGTCGCCGACCACGCCGACGCGGTGGACGCCGTGCGCCTGCTCGGCGAGATCCTCGGGGTCGACCTGCGGGTCGAGGCGGACTCCGAGCGGATGCCGTGGCACCCGGGCCGGTGCGCGCGGTTCACCACCGCGGACGGCGCGCTGGTCGGGTACGCGGGCGAGCTGCACCCGAAGGTCGTGACGGCCCTCGGGCTGCCCGCCCGGGCGTGCGCGTTCGAGGTCGACCTGGACGTGCTGCTCACCGCCGCCCCCCGGGGCGAGGTCGTGGCGCGCGAGGTGTCGACGTTCCCGGTCGCGAAGGAGGACGTCGCGCTGGTCGTGCCGTCCGACGTCGCGGCGGCGGACGTGCTCGACGCGGTCCGCACCGGTGCGGCGGGGAGCCCGGCCGGTGACGTGCTGGAGAGCGCGCGGCTGTTCGACGTCTACACCGGCGAGCAGGTCGGCGAGGGGCGGCAGTCGCTGGCGTTCGCGCTGCGCCTGCGCGCCCCCGACCGCACCCTGACGGCGGAGGAGACGGCAGCCGTCCGTGCGTCGGTCGTCGCGGAGGCCGAGCGCCGCTTCGGCGCCACCCTCCGCGCGTAGCACCACCCGTCGACGGCCCCGTCCGGCCCCGCCTCGCGCGGCGGCCGGGCGGGGCCGTCGCGCTGCGCAGGCCGGCACCCGCGAGGCCGGCACCCGCGAGGTCGGCACATCGCGACGAGGTCGGGGCAACGGTGGTCCCGACCTCGTCGCGTTCCCCCGACCTCGGCGGGTGCGCGGCCGAGCGGGTGACGCGGCGTTCACCCGATCGCAACCTCCGGGTCCCCCAGGAGTGCTTGTCTAAGCGGACATTCCGCCCATACGTTGTCAGACGGCTGTGTGACGACTGTGATGCGGCCGGCTGACGGGCGCACGACGCCCCGGGGGATCGGAGAAGATCGGTGAGCGCTGTACGCACACGCACCAGGTGGGCCGCGAGCCTCGCCGCGGTGGGGGCGATGGTCGGGGGATCCCTGATCTCCGCCGTCCCCGCGGTGGCCGCGGACGACACCCACTCCATCGCGCAGATCCAGGGCACGGGCGACGCGTCGCCGCTGGCGGGCCAGACCGTCACGACGACGGGTGTCGTGACCGCGGTCTACGCGACCGGCGGCTACCGCGGGTTCGTGATCCAGACGGCGGGCTCGGGCGGCGGCGACACCGCCGGGCGCACCGCGTCGGACGCGGTCTTCGTGTACTCCCCGTCGGTGCCGGTCACCGTCACGGCGGGCGACCTGGTCCAGGTGACCGGGGCCGTCTCGGAGTACCAGGGCCTCACCGAGATCACGCTGGGCTCCGCCGCGGGCCTGGTCCCGGTCGACGGCGAGGGCGCCGTCGAGCCGGTGACCGGGACCTGGCCGGCGGACGCCGCGGGCCGCGAGGCGCTGGAGTCCATGCTCTACCTGCCGTCGGGCGACCTGACGGTGAGCAACACGTACAGCACCAACCAGTACGGCGAGGTCGGCCTCGCGTCGGGCACGACGCCCCTGGTCCAGCCGACCGAGGTCGCCGCACCCGGCACCCCGGAGTACGACGCGGCCGTGGCGGACAACGCCGCGCGCGCGGTCGTGCTCGACGACGGCGCCTCCACCAACTTCCTGTCGGCCGCGAACTCCGGCCTGACGCCCCCGTACGTGTCGCTGGACAACCCGGTGCGCGTCGGTGCGGCGGCCGAGTTCACCGCCCCGGTGGTCGTGGACTACCGGAACAACGCGTGGAAGCTCAGCCCGACGCTGCCGCTCGACGCGGCGAACCCCGGCGGCTACCCCGCGACGTTCGAGAACGACCGCACCGCGGCCCCCGAGGGCGTGGGCGACGCGGCCGTGACGGTCGCGTCGTTCAACGTGCTCAACTACTTCACGACGCTCGGTGCCGACACCGCGTCCTGCGTCGCGTACAGCGACCGCGCGGGTGACCCGGTCACGGTCCGCGAGGGCTGCGCGCAGCGCGGCGCCTGGGACCCCGAGGACCTGGACCGCCAGCAGGACAAGATCGTCGCGGCGGTCAACGCCCTCGACGCGGACGTCGTCGGCCTCATGGAGATCGAGAACTCCGCGTCCGTGGACGGCGTCGCCGACGAGGCCCTCGCCACCCTGACCGACGCGCTGAACGCGGCGGCGGGCGCGGGCACCTGGGCCTACGTCCCGTCGTCCGCCGACCTGCCGGACGCGTCCGGGCAGGACAGCATCACCAACGCGCTGATCTACCGCACCGCCGCCGTCGAGACCGTGGGCGACGCCCGCGCGCTCGGCACGCAGTCGGGCGACGACCAGGCGTTCGGCAACGCCCGCGAGCCGATCGGCCAGGCGTTCGCCCCGGTCGAGGGCGGCGAGGAGCTGTTCGTCGTCGTCAACCACTTCAAGTCGAAGGGCTCGGCCGGTCCGTGGCCGGGCGACGCCGACACCGGTGACGGCCAGGGCGCGTCCAACGAGTCCCGGGTCCGCCAGGCCGAGGCGCTGCGCGACTGGGTGCCGACGGTCCAGGGCGACGTCGAGGCGGTCGCGCTGCTGGGCGACTTCAACTCCTACACCCAGGAGGACCCGCTGCAGGTGCTGTACGGCGCGGGCTACACCGACGCCGCGACCGCGCTGGACGCGGGGGAGTACTCGTACTCCTACCAGGGCCTGTCGGGCTCGCTCGACCACGTGCTGCTGAACGAGGCGGCGCTGGACCGGGCCACGGGCGCGGACATCTGGAACATCAACGCCGGTGAGTCGGTCGCGCTGGAGTACAGCCGCTACAACTCGCACGGCACGCTGTTCTACGCGCCCGACGCCTACCGGTCCTCGGACCACGACCCGGTGCTCGTCGGCTTCTCGGCCGGCGACGGCGGCACGACGCCGGACGGCCCGCTCGACCTCACCCTGCTGAACATCAACGACTTCCACGGCCGGATCGACGCCAACACCGTCGCGTTCGCCGGGACCGTCGAGCAGCAGCGGGCGGCGGCCGAGGAGGCCGGCGGCGCGGCGCTGTTCCTGTCGGCGGGCGACAACATCGGCGCCTCGCTGTTCGCCTCGGCGGTGGCCGAGGACCAGCCGACCATCGACGTGCTGAACGCCCTCGACCTCGACGCGTCGGCGGTGGGCAACCACGAGTTCGACCGCGGCTACGCGGACCTGATCGACCGCGTCATCGCCGACGGCGGCAACGCCGAGTTCCCGATCCTGGGCGCCAACGTCTACGCCAAGGGCACGCAGACCCCGGCGCTCGACGAGTTCGCGCTGCTGGACGTCGACGGCGTCACCGTCGCCGTGATCGGCACGGTCACCCAGGAGACCCCGACGCTGGTCAGCCCGGGCGGCATCACCGACCTGGACTTCGGCGACCCGGTCGAGGCGGTCAACCGCGTCGCGGCGCAGCTGTCCGACGGCGACGAGTCCAACGGCGAGGCCGACGTCATCGTGGCCGAGTACCACGAGGGCGCGGGCGCCGGGACCCCGGACGGCGCCACGCTGGAGGAGGAGATCGCCGCGGGCGGTGCCTTCGCCGACATCGCGACGCTCACCTCGGGCGACGTGGACGTGGTCTTCACCGGCCACACCCACAAGCAGTACGCCTGGTACGGCCCGGCCGCCCCGGACACCGAGGGCGAGTGGACCCGTCCCATCGTCCAGACCGGCTCCTACGGCGAGAACATCGGCAAGGTCACGCTGACCTACGACCCGGCCACCGAGACCGTCACGGACCTGACGGGCGAGAACGTCGCTCGCCTCGCCCCGGCCGCGGGCCAGACCGCCGCGGAGCTCGACGCCGCGCTGGTCGCGCAGTACCCGCGGGTGGCCGAGGTCAAGACGATCGTCGACGCCGCGCTGGCGGAGGCGGCCGTCATCGGCAACCAGCCCAAGGGCTCGGTCACCGCGGACATCACCACCGCGTACGCGGGCGGTGCCTACACGGGTGGCGTCTACACCGGCGGCACCCGTGACGACCGGTCCAAGGAGTCCACGCTCGGCAACCTGGTGGCCGACTCGCTGCTCGACACCCTGTCGTCCGCCGACCGCGGCGGCGCGCAGATCGGCGTCGTCAACCCCGGTGGCCTGCGGGCGGAGCTCCTCTACGCGCCCGACGGCACGATCACCTACGCCGAGGCCAACGCGGTCCTGCCGTTCGTGAACAACCTCTGGACGACGACGCTGACCGGCGAGCAGGTCACCACGATGCTCGAGCAGCAGTGGCAGACCAACGCGGACGGCACCATCCCGAGCCGCCCGTACCTGCAGCTCGGCCTGTCGGACAACGTGACCTACACGTACGACGAGGCGCAGCCGCTCGGCAGCCGCATCACCTCGGTCACGGTCGACGGCGAGCCGCTCGACCCGGCCGCGGAGTACCGCATCGGCACGTTCTCCTTCCTGGCGCAGGGCGGCGACAACTTCCGCGTCTTCGCCGAGGGCACCGGCACCACCGACTCGGGTCTCATCGACCGGGACGCGTGGATCGCCTACCTGGAGGCCAACCCGGGCCTGGCGCCGGAGTTCGACGAGCGCGCCGTCGGCGTCCCGGCCCTGCCGGAGACCGTCGTGGCGGGCGAGGAGCTCGCGCTCCCCGTCACCGGGCTGAACCTCACCAGCCTGGGCGCGCCGCTGAACACCACGCTCGACGTGCAGCTCGACGGCGCGTCGATCGGCTCGGCGACGGTCACGGACGGCGCGGCGCAGGTGGCCGTCACCGTCCCGGCGGGCACCGCGGCGGGGGAGCACGTGCTCACCCTCCTGGCGGCGCCCAGCGGCACCACGGTGACGCTGCCGCTGACGGTCGAGGCCGCCGCGGAGCCCGAGCCCGAGCTCACGCCGTCCAGCACGAACCTGGTGGCGACGCGCTCCACGCAGTCCTACGGGACCTGGCTGCCGACGGTCCTGCTCGCCCGCGTGCAGGTCGAGGGCCAGTGGTTCGCGTCGGGCACGGTCGAGTTCCGCGAGGGCGACCGGGTGATCGGCCGCTCGCCGGTGGTGCTCGGCCTGGCCCTCGGGTCCGTGCCGCGCACCGCCCCGGTGGGCGCGCACGAGTACACGGCGACGTTCGTGCCGTCGAAGCCGGACACGATCGCGGGCAGCACGAGCGCCCCGGTCACGGTGACCGTCCGGCGCTGACCGGATGACGACGGGCCCTCTCCCGGAGCGATCCGGGGGAGGGCCCTTCGTCGTGCGTGCGGGCGGGGCTCAGCAGCCGTCGGGCCCGCACGCCTCCGCGTCCGCGGCGCCCGCGATCGTCGGGATCGCCAGCGGCGGGTTCGCCGTCGTCCACGCCTGGTCGAGCAGCTGCGCGAACACCTCGACGGGCTGCGCGCCGGAGACGCCGATCTTCCGGTCGGCGACGAAGAACGGCACCCCGGAGATGCCGAGCGCGGCCGCCTCGGCCTCGTCGGCCCGCACGGCGCCCGCACCGGCGTCGGACGCCAGCGCCGCGCGCACGGCGTCGCCGTCCAGCCCGGCCTCGACGGCGATGCCGACCAGGACGTCCACGTCGTCCACGACCGCGCCGTGCTCGAAGTGCGCGCTCATCAGCCGCTCCACGACGTCCGCCGCCGCGTCCGCACCGCCGAGGTCGGCGGCGACGTGCACCAGGCGGTGCGCGTCGAAGGTGTTGGCGGGCACGACCCGGTCGAAGTCGTACGCGAGCCCGACCGACGCGGCGACCGAGGTCACCTGCGCGAACATCTGCTGCACCTGGTCCAGCGGCAGGCCCTTGCGCTCGGAGAGCATCTGCGCCTCGGTGAGCCCGGGGTGCGCGCTCGACGGCTCGGCGTCGGGCTGCAGCTCGAACGAGCGCCACGTCACGCGGACGTGGTCGCGGTGCTCGAAGCCCGCCAGGGCCGCGGCGAACCGGCGCTTGCCGATGTAGCACCAGGGGCAGGCGATGTCGGACCAGATCTCGATCTGCAGATCTCTCATGCGGTGAGGAGCACCTTTCCGGTGGTGGCCCGGCCCTCGAGGGCGCGGTGCGCCTCCGCGGCCTCGGGCAGGTCGAAGGTCGCGCCGATCCGGACGTCGAGCGTCCCGGCGGCGACGGCGGCGAACAGCTCGCCGGACCGCCAGGTCAGCTCGTCGTGGCTGGCGGTGTGGTGGCCCAGGGTGGGCCGGGTGAGGAACACGGACCCGGCGGCGTTGAGCCGCTGCGGGTCGACGGGCGGGACGGGCCCGGACGCGGCGCCGAACAGGGCGAGGCCGCCCCGGGGGCGCAGCGACGCGAGCGAGGCGTCGAAGGTGTCCTTGCCGACGCCGTCGAAGACGGTGTGCACGCCCTGCCCGCGGGTGAGCCCGCGCACGATGGGCGGCAGGTCCTCGGTGAGGTCGGAGAGCTCGGTGTACCGGATGACGTCGGCGGCGCCCGCGGCGCGCGCGAGCTCCTCCTTCTCCGGGGTGCCGACCGTGCTGATGACGCGGGCGCCGCGCGCGGCGGCGAGCTGGGTGAGCAGCAGGCCCACGCCGCCCGCCCCGGCGTGCACCAGCACGTCCTGGCCCTCGAGCACGGGGAAGGTCGACGTCACGAGGTAGTGCGCGGTCATGCCCTGCAGGGGCAGCGCGGCGGCGACCAGCGGGTCCACGCCGTCGGGCACGGGGAGCGCCACGGACTCGGGGACCACGACCAGCTCCGCGTACGAGGAGGGCGCAGAGGCCCACGCCACCAGGTCGCCGACCGAGAACGCGGTGACCTCGCGCCCCACGGCCTCGACGACGCCCGCGCCCTCGGTGCCGGGGACGTGCGGGAACGGCATGGGGTAGGCGCCGGTGCGCCGGTACGTGTCGATGAAGTTCACGCCCGCGGCCACGGTCCGCACGACCAGGTCGCGGGGTCCGGGGAGGGGGTCGGCGATCTCGTCGGGGACCAGGACGTCGGGGCCACCGGGCTCGGTGGCGAGGACTGCGAGCATGTCACCAGCAACGACGGGCGTCCCACCGGCATTCCGCTCGGGCCCGACACGCCCTGGACCGCCGGATGAATCACTGTGCACTCGGGTGTATGGTCATGCACATGTCCTTCTCCGTCGTGATCGCCGGCGCCTCCGGGTACGCCGGCGGCGAGACCCTGCGGCTCCTGCTGGGCCACCCCGACGCCGAGATCGGCGCGCTCACCGCCCACGCCAACGCGGGCACGCGCCTCGGCGCTCACCAGCCCCACCTGCGCTCGCTCGCCGACCGCGTGCTCACCCCGACCTCGGTCGACGAGCTCGCCGGGCACGACGTCGTCGTCCTCGCCCTGCCGCACGGCGCCAGCGGCGAGATCGCCGCGGCGCTCGCGGACCGCGGCGACGGCGCGCTCGTGGTCGACCTCGGCGCGGACCACCGGCTCACCGACCCCGCCGCGTGGCGCGCGTTCTACGGCACCGAGCACGCGGGCACCTGGCCCTACGGCATGCCCGAGCTGCTGCACGCGGGCGAGGCCACCCCGGCGGCGCAGCGCGCGGCGCTCGCGGGCGCCCGGCGGATCGCCGTCCCCGGCTGCAACGTCACCGCCGTGACCCTGGCGCTGCAGCCCGGTGTCGCCGCGGGCGTCGTGGACGCCGGCGACGTCGTCGCCGTGCTCGCCAACGGGTACTCCGGCGCGGGCCGCTCGCTCAAGACGCACCTGCTCGCCTCCGAGGCGCTGGGCTCTGCGCAGCCGTACGCGGTCGGCGGCACGCACCGGCACATCCCGGAGATCCAGCAGAACCTCGGCGTCGCCGGGGCCGCGACGGTCCGGCTGTCGTTCACGCCGGTGCTGGTGCCGATGTCCCGGGGCATCCTCGCCACGGTCACCGCGCCGCTGGCCCCCGGCGTCGACGCGGCCTCGGTGCGCGACGCCTGGCGGACCGCCTACGCGGGCGAGCCGTTCGTGGAGCTGCTGCCGGAGGGCGACTGGCCCGCGTCCGGCGCCACCACCGGCGTGAACTCCGCGCTGGTCCAGGTCGCCGTGGACGAGGCCGCCGGGCGCGTCGTCGCCGTGTGCGCCATCGACAACCTGGTCAAGGGCACCGCAGGCGCCGCGGTGCAGTCCCTGAACCTCGCGCTCGGGCTGCCCGAGCGCACCGGCCTGTCCACCGAGGGAGTCGCCCCGTGACCATCACGACCCCCGCCGGGTTCCGCGCCGCCGGCGTGACCGCCGGCCTGAAGGCGTCGGGCAGGCCCGATGTCGCCCTCGTCGTCAACGACGGGCCGCTGCACGTCGCCGCCGGCGTGTTCACGTCCAACCGCGTCGTCGCCGCGCCGGTCGTCTGGTCCCGGCAGGCCGTGTCCGACGGCGTCGCGACCGCCGTGGTCCTGAACTCGGGCGGCGCCAACGCGTGCACCGGCCCCGAGGGCTTCGGGGACACGCACCGCACCGCCGAGCACGTCGCCGACGTCCTGGGCACCTCCGCGGGCGACGTCCTGGTCTGCTCCACCGGCCTGATCGGGGAGCGGCTGCCGATGGACCTGCTGCTCGCGGGGATCGACGGCGCGGCTGCCGCGTTGTCCCCGGACGGGGGCGCCGACGCCGCGACCGCGATCATGACCACCGACACCGTCCCGAAGTCCGCCACCGCGGCGGGCGACGGCTGGTCGGTCGGCGGCATCGCCAAGGGCGCGGGCATGCTCGCTCCCGGCCTGGCGACGATGCTCGTCGTGCTCACCACCGACGCCGTCGTGACGGCGGAGGTCGCCGAGGCGGTGCTGCGCGGCGCGACCCGCAGCACGTTCGACCGCGTGGACTCCGACGGCTGCATGTCCACCAACGACACCGTGCTGCTGCTGGCCTCCGGCGCCAGCGGCGTCACCCCCGACCGGGACGCGCTCGCCGCGGCCGTCACCCAGGTCTCCGGCGACCTCGCCCGGCAGCTCGTCGCGGACGCCGAGGGCGCCTCGCACGACATCGCGGTCACGGTCACCGGCGCCACCACCGAGGAGGCCGCCGTCGCGGTGGCCCGCGCGGTCACCCGGTCCAACCTGTTCAAGGCCGCCGTGTTCGGCAACGACCCCAACTGGGGCCGGGTGCTCGCCGCGGTCGGCACCGTGCCGGAGGACGTCGCCCCGTTCGACGCCGCGCTGCTCGACGTCGCGATCAACGGCGTCCAGGTGTGCCGGGCCGGCGGCGTGGGGGAGTCCCGCGACCTGGTCGACCTGGCCGCCGCCCGCGAGGTGCGCGTGGACGTCCACCTGCACGCGGGCGAGGCCACCGCGACCGTCTGGACCAACGACCTCACGCACGACTACGTCCACGAGAACAGCGCGTACTCCACATGAGCCACGAAGCCCCCGCCCCGCACGACCCGGCGTTCGACACCCGGACCGACCTGTTCCCCGGCCAGAAGGCCGAGGTGCTGATCGAGGCGCTGCCCTGGCTGCAGCGGTTCGCCGGTGCGCTGGTCGTCGTGAAGTACGGCGGCAACGCCATGGTGGACGAGGACCTCAAGCGCGCGTTCGCCGAGGACATGGTCTTCCTGCGCCAGGTCGGCCTGCGCCCCGTCGTCGTGCACGGCGGAGGCCCGCAGATCAACGCCATGCTGGACCGGCTCGGGATCGAGTCCGAGTTCCGCGGCGGGCTGCGCGTCACCACCCCCGAGGCGATGGACGTCGTCCGCATGGTGCTGACCGGCCAGGTCTCCCGCGAGCTCGTCGGCCTGCTCAACGCGCACGGCCCGTACGCGGTCGGCCTGTCGGGCGAGGACGGCGGCCTGCTCCAGGCCCGCCGCCGCACGGCGACCGTGGACGGCCAGCAGGTCGACGTCGGCCAGGTCGGCGACGTCGTCGAGGTCAACCCGGGCGCGGTGCTCGACCTGCTCGACGCGGGCCGCATCCCGGTCGTGTCGACGGTCGCCCCGGACATCGACGACCCCACCCAGGTCCTGAACGTCAACGCGGACACCGCCGCCGCGGCCCTCGCGGTCGCGCTCGGGGCCCGCAAGCTCATCGTGCTCACCGACGTCGAGGGCCTCTACACCTCGTGGCCGGACCGGTCCTCGCTGGCCCGGCGGATCCGCGCCGGTGCGCTGGCCGACCTGCTGCCGTCCCTGGACTCCGGCATGCGCCCGAAGATGGAGGCGTGCTGGCGTGCCGTCACCGGCGGCGTCGGCCGGGCCCACGTCATCGACGGCCGCCAGGCGCACTCGATCCTGGTCGAGGTGTTCACCTCGGACGGCATCGGCACGATGGTCCTCCCGGACGACGAGCCCACGCCGTCGCCGTTCACGGCGCCGATCCCGCAGGTGGCGGCACCCGTCCACCCCGCCGCCCCGGCGATCCCGGTGCACCACCACGTCCCCGAGGTGAGCTGAGTGACCGAGCAGCACCTGACCCCCGACGCGGGCAGCGCCTTGGCGGGCCTGACCGGCGCCGACTCCGTCGCGCACTGGACGCAGCGGTACGGCCACGCCCTGATGGACACGTTCGGCGCCCCGCAGCGCGTGCTGGTCCGCGGCGAGGGCCCGTACGTGTGGGACGCCGACGGCACCCGGTACCTGGACCTGCTCGGCGGCATCGCCGTGAACTCCCTCGGCCACGCGCACCCGACGCTGACCGCCGCGATCTCCGCGCAGCTCGGCACGCTCGGCCACATCTCGAACTTCTTCGCGAGCCCGACCCAGATCGCCCTGGCCGAGCGGCTGCTCGACCTCGCGGGTGCCCCGGAGGGCTCGCGGGTGTTCCTCACCAACTCCGGCACCGAGGCCAACGAGGCCGCGTTCAAGATGGCGCGGCGCAACACCGGCCTGGACGAGTCGGGGAACGGCGTGCGGCGCACCCGGGTGCTCGCCCTGGAGGGCGGGTTCCACGGCCGCTCCATGGGCGCCCTCGCGCTGACCTCGAAGGCCGCCTACCGCGAGCCGTTCGAGCCGCTGCCCGGCGGCGTCGAGTTCCTGCCGTTCGGCGACGCCGACGCCCTGCGCGCCGCGTTCGCCGACGGCGGCGGCGCGACCGTCGCCGCCGTGGTGCTCGAGCCCATCCAGGGCGAGGCCGGGGTCCGGCCGCTGCCGCCCGGCTACCTCGCGCTCGCCCGCGAGCTCACCGCCGCGCACGGCGCGCTGCTCGTGCTCGACGAGGTGCAGACCGGCATGGGCCGCACCGGCACCTGGCTGGCGCACCAGCACCCGCACCTGGGCGGCGGCATCGTCCCCGACGTCGTCACCCTCGCCAAGGGCCTCGGCGGCGGCTTCCCCGTCGGCGCCGTCGTCGCGTACGGCGAGCGGGCCGCGACCCTGCTCGGGCGCGGCCAGCACGGCACGACCTTCGGCGGCAACCCCGTGGCCTCGGCCGCGGCGCTCGCCACCATCGGCGTCATCGACCGCGACGGGCTGCTCGCCCACGTGACCGACCTCGGCGCGTGGTGGCGGCAGCAGGTCGCGGCGCTCGGCCACCCGCTGGTCGCGGAGGTGCGCGGCGAGGGGCTGCTCATCGCCGTCGAGCTCACCGCGCCGGTCGCGGCCGACGTCGCCGCCCGCGCGCTCGCCGCCGGGTTCGTCGTCAACCCGTGCACCCCGACGACGCTCCGGATGGCGCCGCCCTACGTGCTGACCCGCGAGCAGGCCGCGACGTTCACCGACTTCCTCGCGGCGCTCCCGCACGACCTGGGGGAGGCCACCCCGTGACCACCACCACCGTGCGGCACTTCCTGCGCGACGACGACCTGACCCCGGCCGAGCAGGCCGAGGTGCTGGAGCTCGGCCTGGCGCTGCGCGCCGACCGGCACCTGCGCAGCCCGCTGGCCGGGCCGCGCGCGGTCGCGATCATCTTCGACAAGCCGACGCTGCGCACCCAGGTGTCCTTCACCACGGGCGTCGCCGAGCTCGGTGGCTACCCGCTGCTGGTCGACGGCAACCTCGCGAGGATCGGCGTGCGGGAGTCCATCGCGGACACCGCGCGCGTCCTCGGCCCGCAGGTCGCCGCCGTGGTGTGGCGGACGCACGCGCAGGCCCGGCTGGACGAGATGGCCGCCTACGCGGGCGTCCCGGTGGTCAACGCGCTGACCGACGACTTCCACCCGTGCCAGATCCTCGCCGACCTGCTGACGATCGCCCAGCACCGCGGCGGCGTCGCGGCCCTGCGCGGCCGGACGCTGGCGTACACCGGCGACGGCTCCAACAACATGGCGCAGTCCTACCTGCTCGGCGGGGCGACCGCCGGGATGCACGTCCGCATCGCCACCCCGGCGGCGTACCTGCCCGACGCGGAGGTCGTCGCGGCGGCGGCGGACATCGCGGCGACCACCGGCGGCTCGGTCGAGGTGACCGACGACCTCGCCGCCGCGCTCACCCGTGCCGACGCCGTCGCCACCGACACCTGGGTCTCGATGGGCCAGGAGGACGAGGCCGCCGAGCGCGAGCAGCCGTTCGTGCCCTACCGGCTCGACGCCGCCGCCCTCGCGCACGCCGCGCCCGACGCGCTCGTGCTGCACTGCCTGCCCGCCTACCGGGGCAAGGAGATCACCGCCGACGTCCTCGACGGCCCGCAGTCGGTCGTCTGGGACGAGGCCGAGAACCGGCTGCACGCCCAGAAGGCGCTGCTCACCTGGCTGCTGGAGCGACCGTGACCCGCACCCCCGCCACCCCTGTCACGCCGGCCACTCCCGCCACCGGGGTCCCGGCCGCCGAGCCCGCGACGACCACCGGCCGCGTCCCCGCGACCAAGGCCGCCCGGCACGCGCTGATCCGCGACCTGCTGTCCCGGCAGGCGGTGCACTCCCAGTCCGAGCTCGCCGACCTGCTCGCCCACCAGGGCGTCACGGTCACGCAGGCGACGCTGTCCCGGGACCTGGTCGAGCTCGGCGCCGTGAAGATCCGCACGCCCGCGGGCTCGCTGGTCTACGCGGTGCCGGGGGAGGGCGGTGACCGCTCGCCCGCCCCGGTCGCCGACGCCGAGGCGCTGGCCGCCCGGCTCGCGCGGCTGTGCTCCGAGCTCCTGGTCACCGCCGAGGCGTCCGGCAGCCTCGTCGTGCTGCGCACGCCGCCCGGCGCCGCGCAGTTCCTCGCCTCGGCGATCGACCACTCCGTCCTGCCGTCCGTCCTCGGCACCATCGCCGGGGACGACACCGTCCTCGTCATCGCCCGCGAGGGCACCGACGGCCCCGAGGGCACGGCGCTCGCCGCCCGGTTCCTCGAGCTCGCGTCCGGCTGACGCCGCACCGCGCACCCCGACCCTCCTCACGAGACACGAAAGAGAAGACACATGACTGAGCGCGTCGTCCTCGCCTACTCGGGCGGCCTGGACACCTCCGTGGGCATCGGCTGGATCGCCGAGGCCACCGGCGCCGAGGTGATCGCCGTGGCGGTCGACGTCGGCCAGGGTGGCGAGGACCTCGAGGTCATCCGCCGCCGCGCCCTCGACTGCGGTGCCGTCGAGGCGTACGTCGCCGACGCCCGCGACGAGTTCGCCGCGGAGTACTGCATGCCGGCGCTGCGGGCCAACGGCCTGTACCTGGACAAGTACCCGCTGGTCTCGGCGCTGTCCCGCCCGGTCATCGTCAAGCACCTGGTGCGCGCCGCCCGCCAGTTCGGCGCCACCACCGTCGCGCACGGCTGCACCGGCAAGGGCAACGACCAGGTCCGGTTCGAGGTCGGCATCACCTCGCTCGCGCCCGACCTCAAGTGCCTCGCCCCGGTGCGCGACCTCGCGCTCACCCGCGACAAGGCCATCGAGTTCGCCGAGCGCAAGAAGCTCCCGATCGCGACCACCAAGCACAACCCGTTCTCGATCGACCAGAACGTGTGGGGCCGCGCCGTCGAGACCGGCTTCCTCGAGGACATCTGGAACGAGCCGACCAAGGACGTCTACACCTACACCGACGACCCGACGTTCCCGCCGGTCGCCGACGAGGTCGTCATCACGTTCCAGCAGGGCGTCCCCGTCGCCCTCGACGGCGTGCCGGTCACCCCGCTGCAGGCCATCCAGGAGATGAACCGCCGGGCGGGCGCCCAGGGCGTCGGCCGGATCGACATCGTCGAGGACCGCCTCGTGGGCATCAAGTCCCGCGAGGTCTACGAGGCCCCCGGCGCGATGGCCCTCATCGCCGCGCACCAGGAGCTCGAGAACGTCACCGTCGAGCGCGAGCAGGCCCGGTTCAAGCGCCAGGTCGAGCAGCGCTGGACCGAGCTCGTCTACGACGGCCAGTGGTTCTCCCCGCTGAAGAAGTCGCTCGACACCTTCATCGACGACACCCAGCGCTACGTCTCCGGCGACGTCCGCATGGTCCTGCACGGCGGCCGCGCGACGGTCACCGGCCGCCGCTCGGAGTCCTCGCTGTACGACTTCAACCTCGCCACCTACGACTCGGGCGACACGTTCGACCAGTCGGCGGCGCGCGGGTTCATCGAGATCTACGGCCTGTCGTCCAAGCTCGCCGCCGCGCGCGACGTGAAGTTCGGCAACGCCGAGGACCTCGGCTCGCAGGGCGGGATCGACGGTGCCTGAGCAGGCCGGCACCCTGTGGGGCGGCCGGTTCGCCGGCGGCCCGTCGGACGCCCTGGCCGTGCTCTCCAAGTCCACGCACTTCGACTGGCGGCTCGCGCCGCAGGACATCGCCGGGTCGAAGGCCCACGCGCGCGTCCTGCACGCCGCGGGTCTGCTGGACGACGCCGGGCTCGCGGGCATGCTCGACGCCCTGGAGCGCCTGCGGGTCGACGTCACCTCGGGGGCGTTCGTGGCCGCCGAGTCCGACGAGGACGTGCACGGCGCCCTGGAGCGCGGCCTGATCGAGCGCGCGGGCGCGGACCTCGGCGGGCGGCTGCGCGCCGGGCGGTCGCGCAACGACCAGATCGCGACCCTGGTGCGGATGTATCTGAGGGACGAGACCCGGGCGATCGTCGGGCTGACCCTCGACGTCGTCGACGCGCTCGTCGCGCAGGCCCGCGCCGCGGGCGACGCGATCATGCCCGGCCGCACCCACCTGCAGCACGCCCAGCCGGTGCTGCTCGCGCACCACCTGCTCGCCCACGCGTGGCCGCTGCTGCGCGACGTCGAGCGCTACGCCGACTGGGACGCCCGCGCCGCGGTGTCGCCCTACGGCTCCGGTGCGCTGGCCGGGTCCTCGCTCGGGCTGGACCCGGCGGCCGTCGCCGCCGAGCTCGGCTTCGACGGACCCGTCGAGAACTCCATCGACGGCACCGCCGCGCGCGACGTCGTCGCCGAGTTCGCCTGGGTGTCCGCCATGCTCGGTGTCGACCTGTCCCGGCTCGCCGAGGAGGTCATCCTCTGGTCGACGGTCGAGTTCGGCTTCGTGCGCCTGGACGACGCCTACTCCACCGGGTCGAGCATCATGCCGCAGAAGAAGAACCCGGACGTCGCGGAGCTCGCGCGCGGCAAGGCCGGGCGGCTGATCGGCGACCTCACCGGCCTGCTCGCCACGCTCAAGGGCCTGCCGCTCGCGTACAACCGCGACCTGCAGGAGGACAAGGAGCCGGTGTTCGACCAGGTCGACACCCTCACCGTCCTGCTGCCCGCGTTCGCGGGGATGGTGGCGACGCTGACCTTCGACACCGAGCGGATGGCGTCCCTCGCCCCGCGCGGGTTCTCGCTCGCGACCGACGTCGCCGAGTGGCTGGTGCGCGAGGGCGTGCCGTTCCGGGTCGCCCACGAGGTCGCGGGCGCCTGCGTCCGCGCCTGCGAGGAGCACCAGCCCCCCGTCGAGCTGGGTGACCTCACCGACGACGAGCTCGCGGCGATCTCCCCGCACCTGACGCCCGAGGTGCGCTCGGTGCTCTCCGTCGAGGGCTCCGTCGCCTCGCGGTCCGCCCACGGCGGCACCGCGCCCGAGCGGGTCGCCGAGCAGCTGGAGCGCGCCGCGGCCCGTTCCGCGCAGCTGCGCGCCGCCCACGCGTGACGCCCGGCGGGTCTGGCACGATCGCCGCGTGACCGGCACGCAGCAGCAGGACCAGCAGGGGCACGAGGACGCCGCCGGCGTCGTCGTGCCCCTGCTGCTGTCCCGCGCCCCCCGGCTCGGGCGGGTGCGCGTCGTCGCGGTCGACGGTCCCGCGGGCTCCGGGAAGACCACGCTCGCCGGAGCCGTCGCGCTCGCCTGCGTGTCCGCCGGGGTGCGCGCCCACGTCCTGCACATGGACGACCTCTACGACGGCTGGACCGGCCTCGACGGCGACCTGTGGCCCCGGCTCGCCTCGCAGGTGCTCGAGCCGCTGCGCCGCGGTCGTCCCGGGCGGTTCCAGCGCTACGACTGGTACGCCGGGGCGTTCGGCGACTGGGTCGACGTCCCCGTGCCGGACGTCCTGGTGCTGGAGGGCTGCGGCTCCGGCCGCCGCGACGGTGCGGGCGACGTCGGGGTGCTCGTGTGGGTCGAGGCCGACGACACCACCCGGCTGCAGCGCGGGCTCGCACGCGACGGTGCCGCCGCCCGGCCGCACTGGGAGCGCTGGATGCGCGACGAGGCCGCGCACTACGCCCGCGAGGGCACGCGCGGACGCGCCGACCTCCGGGTGGACGCATGGGGCAGGATGGCCCGGTGAGCCAGGCCGGACCGGGGGACGAGGCGCCCGACGCGCCCGGCACCGACGTGCCCGGGACACCGGCCCACGACGTGCCCGCCGCAGGCGTCGCCACGACCGCGACCCCCGCCGGACCGCCGCCCGCCGGACCGTGGCACGACCACCGCCCCGGGCTGGTGCCCGCCCGCACCTGGTACGCCCGCCCCGTCCTCGCCGTGGCCGCCGACCTGCTCGGCGCGCACCTCACCGCGCGGTCGGACGAGGGCGACGTGACCATCCGGATCACCGAGGTCGAGGCGTACGAGGGCGGCGCCGACCCCGGGTCGCACGCCTTCCGCGGCCGCACCGCGCGCAACGCCGTCATGTTCGGCGAGCCCGGGCGGCTGTACGTCTACCGGCACCTCGGCCTGCACCACTGCGTCAACGTCGTGACCGGCCCCGCCGGGACGCCGTCCGCCGTGCTCGTGCGCGCGGGGGAGGTCGTCACCGGCGTCGACCTCGCGCGCGACCGGCGGGCCGCCGCGGGCGTCGTCGACTCCGACCGGCAGATCGCCCGCGGCCCCGCCCGGCTCGCCGTCGCGCTCGGCCTGGACACCCGGGAGAACGGCACCGACGTCACCGAGGCCGACGGCCGCGTCGTCCTGCACCGGGACCCCGACGCGCTCACCCCGTCCCACGCGACCGGCCCCCGCGTCGGCGTGTCCGGCGACGGCGGCGACCCCGGCCGGTTCCCGTGGCGGCTCTGGCTGACCGGCGAGCCCACGGTCTCCGCCTTCCGCCCGGCGTATCGCCGGCCGGCGTCGAGGAGCAGCCCGCCACGCGGGGCGACGCCGGCATGACCCCACCCGCCGACGCTGCGGCCGCCCGGCCGCGCGATGCAAGGAGCATGACGTGACCCACCTGATCGACGAGCTCGCCTGGCGCGGGCTCGTCTCCCAGACCACCGACCTCGACGCGCTGAAGGCCGCGTTCGACGAGGGCCCGGTGACCTTCTACGCGGGCTTCGACCCCACCGCGCCGTCCCTGCACCACGGCCACCTGGTCCAGCTCGTGCTCATGCGGCACCTGCAGCTCGCCGGCCACCACCCGCTGGCCCTCGTCGGCGGCGCCACCGGCCTCATCGGCGACCCCCGCATGTCCGGGGAGCGCGTCCTCAACACCAAGGACACCGTCGCCGAGTGGGTGCAGCGCCTGCAGACGCAGATCAGCCGGTTCCTCGACTTCGACGGGGACAACCCGGCGCGCATGGTCAACAACCTCGACTGGACCGGCGAGCTCACCGCCATCGACTTCCTGCGCGAGGTCGGCAAGCACTACCGCCTCGGCACCATGCTCGCCAAGGACACCGTCGCCCGGCGCCTCGCCAGCGACGAGGGCATCTCGTTCACCGAGTTCAGCTACCAGATCCTGCAGGGCATGGACTACCTGGAGCTGCACCGGCGGCACGGCTGCACCCTGCAGACCGGCGGCAACGACCAGTGGGGCAACCTCCTGTCCGGCGTCGAGCTCATCCGCAAGTCCGAGCGCGCGTCCGTGCACGCCCTCACCACCCCGCTGATCACCAAGGCGGACGGCACCAAGTTCGGCAAGTCCGAGGGCGGGGCCATCTGGCTCGACCCCGAGATGATGAGCCCGTACGCCTTCTACCAGTTCTGGCTCAACGTGGACGACGCCGAGGTGATCGGCTACCTCAAGGTCTTCACCTTCCGTACCCGCGAGCAGATCGCCGAGCTCGAGGAGTCCGTCGCCACGCGACCTGCTGCCCGTGAGGCGCAGCGGGCCCTGGCCTACGACGTGACCTCCCTGGTGCACGGCGCAGACGCGACGGACAAGGTCATCGCGGCCAGCCGCGCCCTGTTCGGGGGCGGCGACCTCGCCGAGCTCGACGCGGTGACCCTGCGGGCGGCGGTCGCCGAGCTGCCGAGCGCCGACGTGCGGGTGGGCGACGCGGTGGTGGACGTGCTCGCCGCGACCACGCTCGTCGCGTCCAAGGGCGCGGCCCGGCGGGCCATCGCGGAGGGCGGGGCGTCGGTGAACAACCGCAAGGTCACGGACGAGGCCGCGGTCATCGGCGCCGACGACCTGCTGCACGGCGAGTTCGCGGTGCTGCGGCGCGGCAAGCGGACGCTGGCCGTGGCGCGGCTCGTGGGGGAGCCGGGCACCGGCGACTGACGCCGGCGGTCCTCCTGGTGGGGACTGCGGGGGTCGATCCCGTGGACGACGGACGAGGGCGGTCCGCGCGAGGTGCGCGGGCCGCCCTCGGCGCATCCGCGGCGCGGCGGTGCTCGGTCCCGGGTTGCGAGGCACCGGACCCCAGGGCATCGTGGTCGGACGTGATCGGCGTCGCACCCGCGGCGGACGAGGACGAGCAGGGGAGGGGCCCGCGTCGACGCACCGTCGGTGCAGGTCAGGAGCGGTACCGGAGGCGTTCGGCGGTGCGGCGGTCCCACGGGGTCGCCGGTTTGACGGTGGGCGAAACCTCCGCGTAATGTTCTCCGAGTCGCCCGGCAGGGAGGAACGGACACCAGGGATGATCCCGGTGGCTGGTCCCGCAGGCGGCCACCCCCTGGTTCGGCCTCAGACGCCTCGGCGTCCGGTCGTCGCGCCGGGACCAGGCCCGAGCGGCTCCCCAGGACGAAGGTCCTGGCGCGAACCGCGGAGAAAGCCTGGTAGTGTTCCGGAGGCCCGCTCGGGAGATGATCCCGAAAAGGCCACCAGGAACGCACTGGAGCAGGAATCGCGAAATACCGGGAACGGTACGGAGCGGGAAATGACTCTGGTAGGGTTCAGGGCAACGGAGAAACGCCGGAAGGCGCGGAAACGGGGCCAGGAACTTCTGGTAGATTGATCGACAGGCCTCCGGCCGCTCGCCTGATGAGGGTGGGTGGGGGATGCGCGTCTGTTCTTTGAGAACTCAACAGTGTGCCTAGTAGTTGATGCCAAGATGGTTCATCGCTCGGGTTGGTCGCCTCGTTCGAGGTTGGCTGGTTCGTGGTGGTGGATTCTTGGTTGATATCGAGTCGGTGCCTCTACTTCCGTCGGGGTCCGGCTCGTTAACAGCCGAATTCAACTGGTTGCTCCTTCGTCAGCGTGGGGGTGGCCGTTTCGTGTGTCGGTTTGCCACTGCCTTCGGGTGGTGGAGGCCATGGAGACATCTACGGAGAGTTTGATTCTGGCTCAGGACGAACGCTGGCGGCGTGCTTAACACATGCAAGTCGAACGGTGAAGCCCAGCTTGCTGGGTGGATCAGTGGCGAACGGGTGAGTAACACGTGAG